>NZ_BAAJMD010000005.1:0-234404 GCF_057548395.1 Halopseudomonas sp. 4NH20-0008 | reverse complement strand
AATGTCACCGCCCGTGGCGGTACCAGTTACGGCGATGGTTTGGCCCGCTTCAGTGGCATTGATGATGTCATCAGCCGTGATGTTATTCACAGTGACGGTGCCAGCCTGAGCGACCATATCCACTGTGTGAGTCGATGTTCCGGTGCTTTCAACGGTATTGCCTGCGGCGTCGCTAGAGGTCACAACCACATCAAACTCGGTGTCAGCAGCAAGATCGCTACCGGCTACGTCAACGGTCCAGCTCCCATCGGCATCAACGGTGGTGTCATATTCGGTGCCGTTGATGATCATGGTGACCACGTCACCTTCCGCGATGTCACCGCCCGTGGCGGTACCAGTTACGGCGATAACCTGACCAGCCTCAGCCGCGTTAATCACGTCATCAGCGGTGATGTTATCAACCGTAACCGTGCCAGCCTGAGCTGCCAGATCAACGGTGTGAGTCGATGTACCTGTGGTATCGACGGTGTTACCTGCAGCATCACTGGAGCTGACCACCACATCGAACTCGGTGTCGGCAGCCAGGTCAGCACCATCGACGTTGACGGTCCAGTTGCCATCGGCATCGACGGTGGTGTCGTATTCAGTACCGTTGATCACCATGGTGACCACATCACCTTCCGCGATATCACCACCAACTGCAGTACCTGTGACCGCGATGGTTTGGCCCGCTTCAGTCGCATTGATCACGTCATCCGCCGTGATGTTATTCACGGTGACCGTGCCAGCCTGAGCTGCCAGGTCAACGGTGTGGGTTGATGTGCCGGTGCTTTCTACAGTGTTGCCCGCTGGATCGCTTGAGCCAACTACTACATCGAATTCAATGTCAGCAGCAAGATCACTACCAGCAACATCGACGGCCCAGCCACCATCCGCACCTACAGTGGTAGTGTACTCAGTGCCGTTGATGACCATAGTGACTACGTCACCCTGGCTGATATCACCACCAGCAGCAGAGCCCGTCACAGTAATGACCTGCCCTGCTTCAACAGCATTGATCACATCATCGGCTGAAATGTTGTTTACAGTGACGGTGCCCGCTTCAGCCTCAAGGTCGACGCTGTGCGTTGAAGTACCAACGCTTTCAACCGTACTGCCGGAAGCATTACTGGACACGACTATGATGTCGAACTCAGTGTCGGCCGCGAGATCGCTGCCTGCGACATCAACACTCCAGTTGCCGTCGCCATCGACACTGGTGGTGTACTCAGTCCCGTTGACAACCAGACTGACAACATCGCCTTCACTGATATCGCCACCGGTTGCAGTACCCGTAACGGCAATAACCTGACCAGACTCGGCAGCATTGATCACGTCGTCGGCGGTAATATTGCCTACGGTTACCGTGCCTGCCAGCGCCGCCCCGTCTACTTCAGCCTCTTCGACATCAACAGCGCCGCCGTTGAAGGCGAAGGTGTCCTGCTGACCCTCATCAAGACGCGAGAAAGTCACGTCCAGCTCGTTAAGCCCTTCACTTATACGTAACAAGCGCACGGAGGACGACCCGCCACCCGAGCCACCCTCAAGGCCGGCGGCAGGCGCTTCAAGGCTGTCAAAAGGATCCGCATCCTCGTTTAGGGCAGAAAGCAGGGCTTCAAGTGACTGATCAACGGAGACGTCAAGTACTGCCGAGTCCTGTACACTCGACGTGCTATTGAAGGCCATGGACTCACTGATAAGCAGACTTTGCAGCCCGGCGATCGACAGCATGTCGCCACCGCCAAAGTCCAGCACAACCTCAGCGCCTTCAGCCGTCAGCAGCGTCTCGCCGGCACGCAAACCGTCACCTTGATTAAGCGGTCTGCGTGTGCCGTCAGCCGATTGTGCCCAGGCTTGTCCGACCAGTTTGACGACGATGGCGATGATTGCATCCATGAAAAGGTCTCTCCGCAGCAATTATGTAGGCCCGCTAAATAGCAGGACCAAAAATAGGATCAGAGTGACATCATAATGATTCCACTGCCATTGCATACCGTACCAATGGACAGGTCTTGGCAACCCTTTAAATGCCATCCGTTTGCCATCACGTCAATTTTAAAATAGAATAACCGTCACATACTCGTCAGCACCAATAAAAGCCTTGATTTTGGCGCCATTTTTATGACGAATTGCGCTGTGCAACAGCTCGCATGGATAAGAAGCATCGGTTCTCAGGGTTTTCAACACGGACTCATGATGCTAAGGAAAGCACTATCTATGATGGGGTTGCGTGGATTCAGTCCTTTCTACTCACTGAGAAGCGGTTTTCAAAATGCTAACAAATCGAATCAATGGTCACGTTGCCCGCAGTCTGCTCAAATTACGCCACAAACCTCTCTATGCTGCCCTGCTGGCTGCTTCCCTGTGTCTGGCGCCGCTAGCGCAAGCGCAAGACAGCCTGCCCGAGAGCCTGAGCCAAAGCATTCGCCAGGCAATAGAAAATAATCCTGAAGTCCAGGCCCGCTGGCATGAGTTTCAGGCTCTGGATGAGGGCCTCAGCGCCAGCCGTTCAGGCTATCTGCCGCGCATCGACATCACCGCACGTACCGGCCGCAATGATCGCAACTACGGCAACAACGACGCGTTCAGTAGCAGCGATGCAGAAATTTCCCTGATCCAGAATCTGTTCAATGGCTTCCGTACCCGCGGCGAGGTCTCGCAGGCTTCAGAACAGAAACTGGTCGGCTACTACACTTTCATGGAGCAGCTCGAGAGCACTGCGCTTGAGGCCATAGCGGCCTACCAGGATGTTCTGCGCCAACGTGAGCTGGTCCAACTGGCCGAAGACAACCTGCGTCAGCATGAGCGCGTATTCGAGCAGATCAGTGATAGTGCGGCAGCCGGCGTCGCTCGTTCGGTCGATCTGGAGCAGATCAGCGGCCGCCTGTCACTGGCTGAAGCCAACCTGATTACCGAGCAGTCAAACCTGCATGATGTATCGGCACGCTTTCAGCGCATTACCGGCGACGTGCCGCCCGGCAGTCTGCCAGCAGCGCCGCTGCAAGCCGAACAGTTGCCACAAACGTTGGAACAGGCACTGTCAAACGCGTTAGTGCACAACCCAGGTTACCTGGCGGCCAGCCGCAACATCGCCGTCGCCGACGCTGAAATCAGCATTCGCAAGGCCAACCTGAGTCCATCACTGGATCTGGCTCTGCGTCAGAACTACCAGACCCACGACGAACTGGGTAATCGCGACAACCGCAATGAAGCACAGATTGGCCTTGAGTTTCGCTACAACCTTTATAGTGGCGGCCGCGACATGGCCAACATCCGTGGCGCCCATGACGAAGCCAATGCGGCCCGTGACCTGCGCAACAAAGCCTGTACTGACCTGCGCCAGACGCTGCAGATTGCCTTCAATGATGTCAACAAGATCGACCTCCAGCTGACTGCACTCAATCAGCACCGCCTGTCCTCCTCCCGCGTCAGAACCGCTTATAAACAGCAGTTCGACATTGGCCAGCGCACATTGCTGGATGTACTGGATGCCGAGAACGAGTACTTCCAGGCCAGCCGGGCTTATGCCAATGCTGTTTATGATCGTGAAATCGCCATCGCTCGCACCCTGGAAGCCCAAGGTCAATTGCTCAGTACCCTTGGCATTGTTCGCAGTGGCCTGCCTGATCTGGGCAGCGAGACTGAAACCCAACAAAACCAGCCTGGCAGCTGCCTGAGCAGTACAGAGAGCCTGGCTCAGCGCTGAAAGCGCAGGTACCTGATCGCTTATCCGCTGCATCGCTCGATACAGCGGATGACATCTCGTATCCGCTTTCGGGTATGCTTACCAAAAGATCCAGGCTGGGCAGGTTAGCGCTATAGCGAGAGGACGATTTATTGGTGGCTGAACACGCTGAAGTGGGTGGTGGTTCCCTGGTTGAGTGCCTGCGCGTATTGGCGCGCCTGCATGGCCACGATATGTCGGCGCAAACGCTGATTGCCGGCCTACCCCTTACCTCTGGCGACCTGAGCCCGTCAGTATTTGATCGCGCCGCCCGACGCTGCAACCTCACCAGCAGCATTGCCAGTCACTCACTGGGCCAAATCAACAGCCACCTGCTGCCCGCCATCCTGATTCTGGACGATAATCGCGCTTGTGTAATCAGTGGCATTGATCGGCAAAAGGGTACCGCCAGCCTGATCCACGCCGACCTGCCTGACGCCCAGACCAGCATCACGCTCGACATCCTTGAAACGTCCTACAGTGGCAAAGTGATTTACTGTCGTCCGGAGTTCAAGCTCGACAGTCGCGCCCTGGGGGATGACAGCCCGGTACGAGGCCATTGGTTCTGGGATGTGATACGCGACAACCGTCGCCTCTATCGCGATGTCATGCTGGCTGCCGTGCTGGTCAACCTGTTTGCCTTGAGCAGCCCGCTGTTCATCATGAATGTCTACGACCGGGTCGTCCCCAACCATGCCACTGATACCCTGTGGGTACTGTCCGCTGGACTCTTTATCGTACTGACCGCCGACCTGTTGATTCGCCTGATGCGCAACTGGTTTGTTGATCTGGCCGCCAGCCGAACCGATATACGCCTGTCTTCGCGCATCATGAGCCAGGTGCTTGGACTCAAGCTCAGCCACAGACCAGAGAGTGCCGGTGCCTTTGCCAGCAATCTGCAGGCCTATGAATCGATCCGCAGCTTTATCAGCTCCTTTGTCATAGTCGCTCTGATCGATCTGCCCTTTGTACTGCTGTTCACCCTGGTGATCGGCCTGATTCATCCGCCGCTGATGATCCCGATTATTATCGGCTCTCTCGCCGTGCTGGGATACGCGGTGCTAGCCCAGAGAAAACTGCATGAGCTCTCCGAAAGCAGCCAAAAGGCCAGCGCACAACGCAACGCCACGCTGGTGGAAAGTGTCAGCAATCTGGAAACCATCAAGAGCTTTTCAGCCGAGAGCCGGGTACAGACCATTTACGAGCGCGCTACCCTGTTCCTCGCCAGCATCACCACCAAGCTCCGACTGATCTCGGCTACGGTCACCAACGGTGCGGTCTGGACACAACACAGTGTGGCACTGGCAATCATTCTGATCGGCGTCTACGCCATCATTGCTGGCGACTTGTCGCAGGGCGGCCTGATCGCTGCCTACCTGTTGTCGTCCAGGGCCATGGCCCCGATCAGCCAGGCCGCAGGCCTGCTGGCGCAATACCACCAGGCGGCGACGGCGCTGGGCTCACTGGAAGAAGTCATGGCCAGGCCGGTTGAACGTCCGGTCGGCAAGGACTGGGTGCACCGCCCGGCCCTGCATGGCGAAATCGAATTCCGTAACGTCAGTTTCAGTTATCCCGGTGACGAGCAGCAAACGCTGAATGGCGTCAGTTTCAAAGTAAAAGCCGGGGAGAAAATCGCCATTCTCGGACGCAACGGCTCCGGCAAGTCGACCCTGGAAAAGCTGCTGATGGGGCTCTACCACCCGGACTCAGGATCGATCCTGATTGATGGCATTGATCTGCGCCAACTCGACCCGGCTGATCTACGCCGCAACATTGGCTACATTCCGCAGGATATTCATCTGTTCTACGGCACGTTGCGCGAAAACATTCTGATTGCCGCGCCCCATGCCACTGACCAGCAATTGATCGAGTGCGCACGCTTGAGCGGCCTGACCAGCCTGACCGACCGGCATCCGGACGGCTTTGACCTGATGGTGGGCGAAAACGGCCAGCGCCTGTCTGGTGGTCAGCGTCAATCCGTGGCCATTGCCAGAGCCATCATCAGTGAGCCACCGATTCTGCTGCTCGACGAACCTACTGGCGCCCTCGACCATGCCAGCGAAGAACTGGTCAAACGCAGCCTGACCGAGCTGGGCCAGGGCAAGACCGCGCTGATCATCACCCACCGCACCGCCATGCTGGAACTGACGCAACGCATCCTGGTGATCGACGGCGGCAAGATTGTGGCCGACGGTCCGAAGAAGGATGTAGTCGAGGCCCTGCGTCAAGGCCGTATCTGGAGTGCCCAGACATGAGCCAAAAGAACCCTGACAAGCCCCTGGAGCAACGCGGTTTTGAGGCCCTCGGCAAGGCCAGCAACTTACCCGGTCTGCGCAACTCCAAACTGCTCGACCGATTGCTCAAGCGCTGGCTCGGGCATGACCTGAGCGACAACTGGTCAATGGATGCAGAGTGGGCACGCCTGCATCAGGAGCCGGCCAGAGCACGACCGTTACTGCACGCCCTGTTTGCAGCGGTAATCCTGCTACTGATCTGGGCCGGTTTCGCGCCGCTGGATGAAGTGGCCAAGGGTGAAGGCCGGGTGATCCCCTCGCAGCAGCTGCAGATCATCCAGTCACTGGATGGCGGTATTGTCGAAAGCATTCATGTGCGTGAAGGTCAGGTTATCGAAGAGGGGCAGTTACTGCTGAGCATCGACAGCACCCGCTTCATGTCCGATCTGGCCGAACGCCAGGCGCAATCAATCGCACTACGCGCAGAGATTGCCCGCCTGCGTGCGCTGGTTTCTGACGAGCCGCTGAGCTTTGATCAAGAACTGCAAACGCAATCACCCGCGCTGGTCGAAGACGAAACCCAGCTCCATGCCAGCAGTCTGGCGGAATTGGAACAACAGCAATCCATATTCAGAAATCAGTTGATTCAGCGCCAGCAGGATCTGCGTGAAGCACGCGCTGCCAGCGAACAATACCGCACCACCCTGGATCTGACCTCGCGCGAATTGGAGCGCACCCGTCCCTTGCTGGCCTCCGGCGCCGTCTCGGAAGTGGATCTGTTACGCCTCGAGCGCGACGTAGCCAACTTGCGTGGTGAGCTTAACCGCGCCAACGCGGCCATCACGCGCAGCAGCGCAGCCATTGAAGAAGCCGAGAACAAGATTCTCGAGTCACGCTTGAACTCGATCAACCGTTGGCGTGCTGAGCTCAGCCTGGCCACCACCAAGCTCGAAGCCCTTGAACAAGCCGAAACCGGTCTGCGTGACAGGGTCAGTAAAACCGATATCACCGCGCCCGTTCGCGGTACCGTTCAGCGCCTGTTTGCCAACACCGTCGGCGGCATTATTTCCCCTGGCAGGGACATCATGGAGATTGTTCCACTGGATGACCAGCTGCTGATTGAGGCACGCATCCAACCCAAGGACATTGCCTTCGTCAGACCCGGACAAAACGCCATCATCAAGTTCACAGCCTATGATTTTGCTGTTTTCGGTGGCCTCGAGGCGGTCGTAGAACACATCAGTGCCGACACCATTACCGATGACCGTGACAATACCTTTTACCTGGCCCGGCTACGTACCGAATCCGCCGGCTTTGGCCAGGACCTGTCGATCATCCCGGGCATGATTACCCAGGTTGATATCATTACCGGCAAGAAAACCGTTCTTGAATACCTGCTCAAGCCGGTTCTGCGGGCAACCTCTGAAGCCATGCGTGAACGTTGATCATGACTCAAGACTTATTCATCACCGACGCCCACACCCTGTCACCCCGTTGGCAGCAATGCTTCCCGCTGGCTCGCATTGTCGACTCAGCGGCCGATCTGCCTGACGACGGCAACCATTTCCGGGCCTGGTATCTGGCTGACAGAGTTCCTGACTGGAGCGCTGAGGTAGCTGTACTCTGCAAGCGGCACTTTACCGTGATTGTCATGACCCGTGCGGCGAGCTTCAACCAGCTTACTGACAGCCTGGGTGCGGGTGCACGCGGTTACGTCGATGCCTTCGCCAACCGCGAGATACTCGACCAGGTTGCCCAGAGTGTGTCCGCTGGCGCACTCTGGCTTCCGGCTGAAGTGGTCTCTTCGGTGGTTGGCGCGCTGAATCGTCACACCCACTCTGAGACATCCCAGCAACAAAACGATATGACCCTGGCCCGCCTTACCGGGCGCGAGCGTGAGGTGGTCGAGGCACTGCGTCAAGGCCTGACCAACAAGCAGATCGCTATCCAACTGGATATCAGTCCGCGTACAGTCAAGGAACATCTCGGTTCAGTCTTTGCCAAACTGGGCGTCAATGATCGACTGCAACTGGCCTTGCTGTTCAACAGCCATCAACAGACCGATCGCACCCTGTCCTGAACTGCATTCGACCCGGAGGAACTGCCATGTTTGTCAAACGTGATTCGCTGGGACAGATCATCACCATCAGCCTTGAGCAGACGCCGGATTGCAATGAGCCGATTGATGACAGCGACCCCATGCTGGTGAACTTTGTTCAGAACAACCGCACGACCGCGCTGCAAGAGTACGAACTGAAGGAGACCGACCTACCCTTGATCCGGGTGATCGAGGATCTGGTCGATCTGCTCTCGGAAACCGGTGTGATCCGCTTCACCGACCTGCCCCAGGAAGCCCAGAGCAAGCTGTTGAAACGCAAGTCCATGCGCCGTCGCAGCTCCAGCCTGAACCTGCTGGACTACGACAGCGATGTGATTTGACCCGGCTTGCTTAGGCCGGATCCTGAACCCCTGGTCCGGTCACCGCATCCAAGCCACAATCCCAGGCACGCTCTATCACCTTAGCGTTCTGCACGCCTTCAAGTACCAAGGTCAAACCAATCGAATGACCCAAGCTGCAGAGCCGCTGCAAATAGTTCGCAGCCCCGCTGTCATCCTGAAGACGCTGGGCATACACGGCATCAACCTTAAGGTAATTCAGTCCCACGTCATGCAGCGCGGCTGACTGCATGAAAGCCGCGCCGGCGCTATCCAGACCAATACGACAACCGGTGCTGCGCATGCGCTCGACAAACAGCGCAATCGCCTCAGGGTGCTGCAGTGCAATGCGTTCCTGGCACTCCAACCAGACATGCGCTGCCTGCTGCGCATGCCGCCTGAGCAACTGTTCCATGCGCTGCAATCTAGGGGCATCAAGAATGATTTCCGGTGACAGGTTGATGGCAATATCACCCTGTAGTCGAGCATCGGCCAAGCCCGTCAGCACATGCTCCAGCAGTGCCAGATCAAGGTCAGGCTGCAAGCCCAGACGCCGGGCCCAGGGAATAAAGTAGCCAGCACTGCGCAGGCTGCCTGCCAGCTGCAGACGCATCATCGCCTCGTGATGCAGGACCTCACCCTTGCTCGACATGACCGGATAAGCCTGAATCGCTACGCCATCCTGCAGAGCGACCAATAAAGCCTCACGCCAGTCCTCGGCGGTGACAAAGGGCA
Organism: Halopseudomonas sp. 4NH20-0008; assembly: GCF_057548395.1. Lineage (NCBI taxonomy): Bacteria > Pseudomonadati > Pseudomonadota > Gammaproteobacteria > Pseudomonadales > Pseudomonadaceae > Halopseudomonas > Halopseudomonas sp. 4NH20-0008. The sequence goes on along the minus strand of NZ_BAAJMD010000005.1, from coordinate 225,296 downwards.
CAACGTCAATCTCGCTACGGGTTTCCAGTTCGGCATGGGTTTGGCCTTGCTGCTCGGCACGTGCCAACACACTGTCTGCGCGCATCATCACGCTGGCCCGGGACTCGCCTGGGTAAAAGCTGCAGCCGGCCTGCAACAGTACCGGCCTGGCCTGATCGGTTGCCGCGGCAACCTGCTCAAGACGTTGCAACAACTGCTCACTGAGCATCGGCAGATCGCTCACTTCAGTCAGCACCAGGGCAAAGTCCGAGCCATTCAGGCGACCGAAATAGCGCTCGCGATAATGCCCTGCAATCCCTGCAATCTGGTCTTGAACGCCGTCAGCCAGGGCACAGATCAATCGGTCGCAGCCGGCATGCCCCAGCTGGCTGTTGAGTCCGCCCAGATCCTCGATGCGAAACAGAAAAAAACCGTGCTGAGCCTGTCTGTCCGCAGCAGACAGCACCGCATCAAACTGGCTGAAAAAGAAACTCCGGTTGGACAAGCCCGTCAGGCTGTCATGTTCCAGCTCATAACGCAGCTTCTCCAGACGCCGCGCCTCAATATCCAGAATGCTCTTGACCTTCAGCGACAGGCTGTTCATGGCCCGCACCAGCAAACCGAACTCGCGGGTACGGGGCTCACCGGCGGTCAGGAAACGCTGCTCACCAATAGCTTCGGCCTGCAATATCACCGTGTCCAGCGGCCGGATAATACGTTTGAGCAGCAGGGAACCCACCAGACTGCTGAGCAGCGCCAGCGCCAGCATCCACACGCACAGCTGCCAGGCACTGCGCCATAGCGCTTCATAGGCGTAACCCTGATGGCTTTCAACACTCAGGCGCCCAAAGGATTGCCAGCCGTTGGAAACCAGGGCCGCGCCGGGCTGCACATCCAGCGCAAACAGATGCACAAACCAGTCGGGCACGCCCTGAACCTGCTCAGCCTGCGACTCGCGCAGCACCAGCGGCTCACCGTCAGTGGCATGCAGGGTGATGCGCAAATAGTGCCCCATATCAAACTGCGCCGAGACAAAGGTCTCGAGCAGAGCCGGGTCCTTTTCGATCTGGCTCAGGGTCAGGGCCAGGGAGCTGGCGTTGTCCATGTTCTTGAGGCTCAGCTGCTCTTCAAAGTACTGTTTGGCCGCCATAAAGCTCAAGCCAAAGCTGCTGACAAACATCAGACAGACCAGCAGGGCAATGGCAATCCAAAGCTGTTTAATCAACGACACGGCATACCTCTCTTTGCAGACTGACAGACAGGGGAATCACCACGACATACCCTCACTTTCCATGCGTTCGATAACATTACGCCAGCGCGACAGCCGCGCGGTGGAGCTGCCCAACGGGGTAGCTGAACCGGCTGCCCACATGCCCTGATAATTGAAACTGAAGACCGGATCCAGATCGGTGCGCATGCTTGCCGGCAGCAGATCCTCGATCAGGCTGTCGAGAATCAGCGGCTCCGAGCTCGGAGTGGCCTGGTAGCTCAGCACCATGTGGGCACGACTGGTGGAGCTGCGCGGCCCACCCAGGCGGGCCCGTACATACACCAGTCGCAGTTTGCTGTCGTCAACGCCAGCCTGCAGCAAGCTGATGTACTTGGCGATCACATAATCCTCGCAATCGCCCAGGCCGTGGCCCAGCGTCTCCAGTGGCGTGGCCCAGTAGTCCTCGGCCCCGTACAAATCACTATCGAGCCGGTAACGTAAATGCTCATGGAAAAAGGCATTGATCTGACGCACCTGGTCGAGCTCCGCTTGTCCCTGGAGCGAATACAGCAGGCTCTGCCAAAGGGCCGATACCGCCAGTCGGTCCTCACCAAAACGCGTCTTGAGCTGAGCATCAAAACGGCTGAAGTCGATACTCACCCCGCGACTGACCGGTTCGGCAAACAACGCCAGACTCCCCGCGAACAATACCATCAGCGACAGTCGCGCACGCTGCAGCCAGCGGCGCAACACCGATCCGGAAGCAGACGAGACTGAAGCGGGGTAGGGCAAGATGTATCCTGTCGCAAGAAGGCCGATATGGGTCAAAAACGGCTGACTATCACCTTGCCAGCATAGCGCAGCCGCTGGGGAAAATCCCCCTGCAGTGGACAGGCTAATACCCTGTCATTTCCAGATAGCCCACTCCACTATGACTACCCTGAGCGCGAACCGGGCCTTCCCAATAGCTGATACCGGTATCCATCCAGGCCTGCTCGTTCAGCGCGCGGGTTCTGATATCCAGCCCCAGCGAGGGAACCTGCAGATGCCAGCGCGTTGGCACGCTGCGCCCAGCCACGCGCGTCTTACCCTCCGGGGTCATGCGTATCTGTTCGGGCGCAAGCGGTGTTGTCTGACCATCGGCCGCAATCCAGGTACCCGAGTAATAGTGCCCTTGCGTGTCACTGCGCAAACGGAACAGCATCAGTTTGTTGCCATCATCCAGATGCAGTGAGAACCAGTCCCAGCCCTGCTGATCGGCTGCCAAGGGTTGACTGCTCCATTCCCGATCAAGCCAGGCCTGCCCCACGACCTGATGCTGTTGCCCCTGCCAGGTTATCTCGCCAGTGACCCGGTAGAAGGGCTGGCTGTAATACCAGGACGCCTGCCCGGCCGTCGATTTACGACTGAAACCGCGCTCACCCTGGAGCACCAGTGGTTGGTCGCTGTCCAACTGCAGACGATAGGAAAAGTCCTCACCCCCGGCTTCAACCTGCAACGGACTCAATGACTGGTTGGGCCGCCCCTGCAGTTGCCAGTCATCAATCCAGGCAGCAAAGGGTTGCAGACGAACACCGGCATGTCCAACCCCGCCGCGTGCAAGACGATCCGCATGCCGGTGCCCGCTGGCATGGGTCAGTGCGGCATGACCCAACCAGACCTGCGCGCTGGCCCAACCCTCCTCGGCCTGGGCAGCTGTTTGCGGCTGCAGGGCCTGACGGAACAAGGTCCACTGCACACCCCATTCCTTACCCTGCTGGTCGCGCAGATTGGCCGTGACGTACCACCACTCAATACGGTAATCCGGGTGGGCGGCGTGGTCCCCCGGGAAGCGCAGCTCGCGGCCCGCTTCGACGGCGGTAAAACCCTCAGAAGCTTCGCCCAGTCCGGCGAAGCCGCGCATTTCAGGCGCAGGAGTCGGTTCACAGCCGACCAGCAACACGCTGGCCAGCCAGCACAACAGATGCACCTTAGACTTCATGGCTAAACCCCTTGAGCAAGGCCTGCGGCCCGGTTCTGGCCAAACGCCAGAGCGGTACCAGACTGGCCAGCAACACGGCCAACAACGCCATCAGCACCAGGGTCAGCCACTGTCTGGGGAACCAGTGCCAGGGCAGTCGCCAGCCAAAGGCCTGCACATTGACCACATCCACCAGACACCAGGCCAGCAGCAAACCCAGGGGAATGGCCAGTAACGCCGTCAAAGTCGCCAACACCAGCATCTGCAACAAGCTCAGCCAGGCCAATTGCCGGGGTCGCAAACCCATGGCCCAGAGCGGCGCCAATTGAGTCAGACGACTGTCAGACAGGCTCAGCAAACTGGTCAACAGCGCCACGGCCGCCACCCCTAGGGTGAGCGTGTTGAGCGCCGCCGTGGCGGCAAAGGTCTGCTCAAACACCTGACGTGAGTAGCGTTTGAGCGAGGCCTGATCTATTACCCGGCTGCTGGCCAGATCGAATTGATTCTGCAGCGCCTGAGCCAGACTGGCCGCGCTCCCTGCCTGCGTCAGCAGACCCAGACTTGAGAGCGGTTGTTCGGGCCAGCGCTGGGCCAGCAGGTTGGCCGAAAGCAGAATCTGACCACGCGGATTGCCATAGTCAGCATAACGACCCAGCACGCGTGTGGTCCAGGACCCCTGCGGCGTATCCAGCGTCACGGCATCATTGACCTGCAGATTCAGACGGTAGGCCAGTTGCTCACTGAGCAGCACACCTTCACCGGCGGCCAACTGCGGCCAGACATCCGCCCGCGCTTCCAATAGCGGCCAGGTATCGGCATACAAGGGATGATCGACTATGCCGCTCAACTCGGAAGGCCACCCACCCACTCGGGCTTGAACCTGCCAACTGGGCAGCTGATCCAGTACCTCGGGCTGCGCATCAAGCCAACTGACAATCTCCCGTGCCTGCTGGTTCGAAGCTGGACGCACATACACATCGGCAGCCAGGCGCTGATCCAGCCAGCCATTGAAGGTCAGGCGGAAGCCTTCGGTCATGCTGCCTACCCCAACATTCGCCGCCAGCGCCAGCATCAGTGCCATCAACGCCATACTCAGTCCGGATAGTTGCTGCTGACTGTCAGCCCAGAACCACTGCGCCACGGGGCCCTTTGCGAGGCGGCCGGCAGCACGTAACAGCAGACTCAGACCCAGAGGTAACAGCCAGGCCGCGCCTAACAGTAACGATGCCAACAGGGCAAAACCGGCCAGCAATCCATCGCCCAGTCGCACCAGCAGTGCCGCCCCCATCAACAGCCCGACACCCAGCACAGCCAGCCTGATCAGGCTGCGATTCTGCGCCTCACGCCAGGCTTGCGGCCGCGCCCACGCCAACAAAGGCAAACGCAGGGCGGTCAGTACCCGACTGCCACCGGCCAGCAGAGTGCCGCAGAGTGCCATCGCCAGTCCGGCCAGCCACCAACTGGCATCCAGATTCAATTGTGCCCCGACCTGAGCGCCATACAACCCGCGCAAACTGGCCGCCAGATCACCTATTAATGCTGCCGCCACAGCAAAGCCACTGAGGACGCCAAGGCTGCCGCCCAGCAGCGCCAACAGCAGTAACTCGAGGAGCAATACCGAGGCCAGCATGGGCAGGCTGACGCCACTGGCCCGCAGGCTTTGTAGCAAGCCACGCCGCTGTTCAAGTGCCAACCCGAAGGCCGCATGCACGATAAACAGGCCGACCGCAAATGCCAGCAGCCCGAGCGCCGACAGATTGAGATGGAAGCTGTCCGTCAGACGACCCAGATCGGCCTCCTCCCGACTCTCGCGTACCAATGGCACGTCCGCTGGCAATGCTCGCTCCGCACCCTTGGGCCCGTCCGCCAACAGCAACTGCGTGAGCTGATCGGTACCAAGTAGCCGTTGCGCCTGACCGATATCCATGAACAGTTGGCCGGGCGGCAAACCATCTATTACCTGCAACGCTGGCACGGTCTGGCCGTCGGTCAAATCCACCGCTTCACCAGGCTGCAAACCCAGTTCTGCCAGTGTCTCGGCCGCCAGCCAGGTGCGTCCCGGCGCCAGCAGAAAATCAAGCAAGGCATCGGCAGCGGTGTTCTGGCCGGTCAGTGGACTGTCGCTTGGCAGACTCAGCGGGTCAAAGCCGGTCAGTTGGACGCGCCGCTCAGTGCCGGCAATCGACAGACTCAGGCTGCCCTGCACAATCGGTGACACTGCCCAGCCCTGGCGACGCAGCTGCACAAACACAGCCTGATCAAAGGACTGCCCGGTGGGACTGACCAGCAGCGTGCTCTGTTCGCTGCCGAACACCGCTGCGGCCCGGTCATAACTGTCACGCGCCTGACTGTTTAGAGCTTGCACGCCGGTCCACAGGGCCGTTGCCAGCCACAAGCCGATCAGTAGACAACTCGCCTGCAAGGGGTGGCGTCGCCAGTGGCTGATCAGGCTGTGTAACACCCACAGGAAGCGACTGATCATGGCCGTGCAGCAGGCTGAACACGGCCCATGGACAAGCTGACCTGCTGCTGCAAACGACCAGCCAGGCCGGCACTGTGGGTGACCATCAGCAGCCCGGCACCACTGTCGCTGACCAGCGACAACAGCAGTGTCAGCACCTCGTCGGCGGTCTGCTCATCCAGGTTGCCGGTGGGCTCGTCAGCCAGAATCAACGGTGGCCTGACAGCCAAGGCGCGGCCGACCGCCACCCGTTGCTGCTGACCACCGGAGAGCTGTTCGGGATAGCGCTTAAGCAGTTCCGACAGGCCAAGCTGCGCGGCCAGATAGCCTTGCCACTCGACATCCAGGCGCCCGGCCAGGCGCGCCTGAAACGCCAGATTGTCAGCCACGGTCAGGGACGGAATCAGATTGAACTGCTGAAAGATCACCGCTACCTGTTCACGTCGATAGGCCGCACGGGCCCTTTCGCCCAGGTTGTCGAGTGCCAAGCCATCGAAGCGAATCTGCCCCTGATCAGCTGTATCAAGGCCACCCACCAGGTGCAGCAAGGTACTCTTGCCACTGCCGGACTCGCCCATCAGCGCCATGGTCTGGCCCCGTTGCAGGCTAAGATCGATGCCATTCAACACCGGCACCCGCCCCTGTGGACTGCTGTAGCCCTTGTACAGATCCCGTACTTCAAGCATGACCTGCATACTCCCGACTGAACGCATCCAAGGGGTAATCCGGCGCAGCAGCCGCCAGCTTGTGTTGGGCCTGCCGCCATTGATCGGGGGACAAGCCGGTCCAGCGCTTGAAGGCCCGGGAAAAACTGGCCGCCTCGGCATAGCCCAGCTGCTGGGCTATGCTGTCCAGCCCCAGGGCGCTGTCGTGCAACAGCCGCTCGGCCAGAGTGCGGCGCACACGCTGATCCAGCGCGCGATAGGCCTGCCCTTCATTGGCGAGTCGACGGTGCAAGGTTCGCTCCGACAATCCCAGCCATCCGGCCACCTCAGCGGCGGTATACAAATGCCCGGAACGACTCATCAGCGCCTGCAGCACCTGCCGAGCCAGCGGCGTCTGCACATCATCGAGCTGTTCACACAGGCGTTGGCACAGACTGGCACAGTTACGCTGGGTAACCGGATTGGCCTGCGGCAGGGCCTGGTTCAGGTCGTCCCAACTGATCAGCATGGCGTTCTGCCCGGTACCGAGCACAACCGGACAGTCAAAGTAATCGGCATAGTCGGCCTTCGGCTCAATTGCCGGCAGGTCAAGATACACCGCCAGCGGTCTGAAACGCCGTTGCAGCAATTCACCATAGACCGCTTGCCAGGCAGCCAGCCCGCGCTCGATGACCAGGCAACGGGCGTCTTCAGGAAGTACATTAGCGTCCAGCGACATCAACAATCCATTGCTGTCGGCCTGTAGGGCGACCGGACAGATCGACAGGGCCAGAGGTCGGAACTGCTGGGTGATATCGATGGCTTCACGCAGGGTGCGGCTGGCCAACATGGTGTAGCCGAGCAGGCCGAGACTGGTGAGGTGGTAACGCTGCCCCAGCAGCAGACCGCTGCCAGGCGCCGGGTGTTGCGCCACCAGATTGCGAATCACCGCCAGCTCCTGCCAGAGTTCAAGACTCTGGACGTGCTCGATCGGCGTATCCTGCAAACCGGTTTGTTGCAAACAGCTTTGTGCAGACACACCAAGCTCCTCAGCCAGGGCCAGCAGCAGTTTTACATTGGTGTTGTCGCGGCGCTGACGCCAGTTCATGGGAGCAACCCCGGGCCACGTGAGTGGCAGTAAGTATCATGCCGTGGCGGCAATAATCATGGAGTGAGTATAGGGGCTGCTGCATGATCAAACAGCCGTCAACCTATAACAAGAGGTAACCGCCATGCCCGAATTCTTCTACACCACTGCGCAAAACAATCAGGCCCGCCCCAGCCAACACTTCAACGTCAAACCGGTGGCCGGCTCATTGGGCGCGGATATTCACGATATTGACCTTAACAACCTGTCCGACGCGGGCCAGGCCGACCTGCGCCAGGCGTTGATGGATCATCAGGTACTCTACATTCGTGACCAGTCTCTGAGTGTTACCCAGCTGGAGGCGGTATCACAGCGCTTTGGCGAATTCGGCGTCGAGCCCTATGTCACGCCCATGGCCGACCACCCGCATGTGGTGCATGTTTTGAAGGAAGCCGGTGAAGGTACGCCCTTTGTTTTTGGTGGCGCCTGGCACTCGGACTGGTCCTTCCAGGCCAGACCGCCGGCCTTTACCCTTCTCTACGGGCACGATGTGCCTGAGGTTGGCGGCGATACCCTGTTCAACTCCATGTACCTGGCACTGGAATGGTTGTCTCCTGCCATGCGTCAGATGCTGCATGGTTTGAACGGTGTTCACAGTCCGGAGTTTGGTTATGGCCCTAATTCAAAGCACAACGCCGGGCTGGAAAGCATGCAGATTCGTTATGGCGAAAATGTCGACCATGATGTGCGCTGTCATCCACTGATTACCCGCCACCCGGAAACCGGTCGCAACCTACTCTTTGCCAACCCGGCCTACACCCTGGGTATCGAAGGCATGAAACCGGAAGAATCCCGCCCACTCCTGGACTACCTGTTCTCGGTGGCCACGGCACCGGCCTTTTGTGTGCGTATGCGCTGGACGCCGGGTACCCTGGCGATCTGGGATAACCGCTGCGTCTGGCACCAGCCGGTCTCGGACTATTTTGGAACGCGTCGGGAAATGTTCCGCACCACGGTAGTGGGTGAGCCACCCGTGCGGGGCAGTCTGTGATGCTGTCCGCCAGCGCCGCCGCACAGCGACTGCTGACGGCACGGCAGTCGGGACAGGGCTGCGAATCACTTGGCCTGCAGGCCCTGGAGCAGGGTTATGCGGTGCAGGCCGAACTGACAGCCCTGTGGCGTAGCGCTGGCCTGCAGCCCTGTGGCTACAAACTGGGCTTGACCGATCAGCGCATGCAGCAGGCTACCGGTGTCTCACACCCGCTGTACGGGCCGTTGATGCGTCAGTGGCACTACCCGAGCCCGGCCAGACTGACAGACGCAGGCCTGCTGTCGCCGCGTGTGGAAGGGGAAGTCGCGTTCGTGTTCAAACAAGGTCTGGACGATGCGAACGCCAGCGAAGCTCAACTCAAGGAAGCACTCAGCCATGTGCTACCGGCGCTGGAGGTCTGTGATTCAGCCTTCCTCGGCTGGCCTACCAGCTTGCCTGACGCACTGGCGGATAATCTGTCCTGCGGCCTGTATGTGCTCGGCGATCAGCCGGTTGCCGTTGACACGCTGGACTTCGCCAACCTGGAGATGACCCTATTGTGTAACGGTGAACAGGCCGCCAGAGGACATGCCAACCAATGCATGGGCAGCCCCCTAATGGCCTGTCTGTGGCTGGTACGCGAACTGGCCGCCCAGGGTACGCCGATACAGGCGGGCGAGATCATCCTGTCAGGTGCGTTGGGGCCGATGCTGCGTGTCAATGAAGGGGATAGCGTGCAGATGTCGCTGGGTGTGCTAGGCGAGGTCAGCTGCTACTTTTGAAGGCAAATGAAAGGCAAAGAAAAACCCCGCCGAGGCGAGGCTTTGCAGAACGTTATTCCTGATCATCCGTAATGGCGGTGTCTCCAGACACTGTCCCTGATCCTTGTTGGTATGGTCGCTTCCTGCGCTTGCTCCAAGCACGAGCAATAATACGCAGGCAATGCAGGTGCGCCCATAGCCAATGACCGTTAATCCCTGTAAGCCATAGCTTACAATTGGTAACATTTGGCTCCAACCGAGACAATTGAGACTACCTGACGGCCAGAGCCGTCAGGTATGACCCGGCTCAGAACTGGGCTGCATCCAGCTCATACAGCGGCTCGCTACCGGCACGAACAGACTCACTGAGCGAGTGAATACGCGGCAGCATGCGCTTGATGAAGAAACGACCGGTGCCAATCTTGGACTGGTAAAAGCCGTCAGCATCATCAGCCAGACGCGCTACGGCCGACTTGGCCATCATCGCCCACATGTAAGCATAGGCTGTGTAACCAAAGACATGCAGGTACTCCACCGAGGCCGCACCAATTTCGTTCGGGTTGGTCTTGCTGCGGTCGATAACCAGGGCGGTCAGCTCATCGAGATTGTCGATGGCCTTAGACAGGGGCTGGACAAACTCGGCCAGTTCCTTGCCCTGATTGGCTGCTATAAAGCCACGTACTTCATCAAGGAACACCTTGACGAAGGCACCGTTGTTGGCGACTGTCTTGCGGCCCATCAGATCCAGTGCCTGAATACCGTTGGTGCCTTCATAGATCTGTGCAATGCGCACGTCACGAACCAGTTGCTCCTGGCCCCATTCGCGCACATAACCATGGCCCCCAAACACCTGCTGGCCATGCACGCAGTTTTCCAGACCCACGTCGGTAAAAAAGGCCTTGGCTACCGGTGTCAGCAGGGCAACCAGATCTTCAGCCTTTTTCTTGATCTCGGCATCATCGGCGTACTTGCTGATATCCAGCTGCGAACCCACATAGGTAGAAAACGCCCGACTGCCCTCGGTCATGGACTTGATGGTCAGCAGCATGCGACGTACGTCGGGATGCACGATGATCGGATCAGCGGCCTTGTCCGGTTGCTGGGCACCGGTCGGCGCGCGGCTCTGAATGCGGTCACGGGCGTAGGCCACGGCGCTCTGGTAGGAGGCCTCGGAACAACCGATACCCTGAATACCAATGGACAGGCGCTCGTAGTTCATCATGGTGAACATGGCATTCAGGCCCTTGTTCACTTCCCCGATCAGATAACCCTTGGCGCCATCAAAGTTCATCACGCAGGTAGCCGAAGCCTTGATGCCCATCTTGTGCTCGATCGAGCCACAGTTGACCGGGTTACGCTCGCCCAGGCTGCCATCGGCATTGACCATGAACTTGGGTACCAGGAACAGCGAGATACCCTTGGGACCGGCCGGTGCGTCGGGCAACTTGGCCAACACCAGGTGAATGATGTTCTCGGTCAGATCATGCTCGCCGCCGGTGATGAAGATCTTGGTACCGGTCACCGCGTAGCTACCATCCGCCTGCGGCACTGCCTTGGTACGGATGATGCCCAGGTCAGTCCCACAGTGCGGCTCGGTCAGACACATGGTGCCCGCCCAGGTACCGGCATACAGGTTCGGCAGGTAAGCCTGCTTGAGCTCTTCACTGCCATGGGCGTCCAGCGCCAGACAGCAGCCTGCCGTCAGCGCCGGGTACAGTGCAAAACTGTTGTTGGCGCCGTAAACCATCTCCTCGACCTGCACACCCAGGGTCTTGGGCATGCCCAGTCCACCAAAATCGGGGTTGCCGCCCAGCCCTACCCAGCCACCTTCAGCGTAGGTGCTGTAGGCCTGCTTGAAACCGGCGGGTGTAGTAACCACACCGTTATCCCACTTGGCGCCTTCTTCATCACCGCTACGGTTCAAGGGTGCAATGGTCTGCGAGGTAATCTTGCCGGCTTCCTCAAGCATCGCATCAGCGGTTTCCCAATCGATGGCGCCGTTCAGCCCAGGCAGGCTTTGCCACAGCTTGTCAGCCTCGAACACTTCATTCAGAACGAAACGAATATCACGCAGGGGGGCTTTATAGTCGGCCATGAAAAGATCCTCTCGCAGTCATTGCATCCGGGGCAGTCCGGAACATGGGACGATTGTAGCGCGGCAACGTTTCAGGTCATAGCGTCTTTAAATGACTAAATTGTAATTTTCGGTCACAGATCCTCACGATTGCTGCGAGGCTTTCCCGTTGATTCTTTCAGTTTGCACCAAAGCATGCTGTTGCAGCGCGATCTAGCCTACAGCTGACCGTCAGAGCACAGGGATGTGCGATGGCGAGCCCCACGGATGGCTTGTAGCGTGTCAGCTGTAGGCTAGATCGCGCTGCAAAATACCCCGCCCACTGAAAAGCCCATATTAAAAAGCCCCGAACCAGTCGGGGCTTGTTGTTTTTCACTTGCAGCTTGCGGCTGGAAGCTTGCCGCTGACATTAAAACTGATCAGCGGTCATCTGCATCAAGTTGTCAGCACCTGATTCCAGCGCTTCAACATGGGCACGGGCACGCGGCAGCAGACGCTTGAAGTAGAACTCCTGGGTGGCTAGCTTGGCCTTGTAGAAGTCCTCCTCAGTGGTACCGGCATCCAGCGCAGATTGTGCCGCCACAGCCATCTTCAACCAGAAGAACGCCAGGATCACGTAACCCGAATACATCAGGAAGTCCATTGCCGCCGCACCCACTTCCTCGCGGTTCTGCATGGAGCGCATGGCGATCTTCTGGGTCAGCTCACCCCACTCGGCGTTGAGCTTGTTCAGCTTGGCTACGTACTCACCCAGGGTCGCATGACCTTCATTGGCCTGACAGAATTTGTGCACTTCCTTGGTGAAGGCACGCTGCATCTTGCCCTGGCTCATCAGCACCTTGCGGCCCAATAAATCCAGTGCCTGAATGCCGTTGGTACCTTCATAGATCAGACCGATGCGGCAATCCCGTACCTGCTGCTCCTGGCCCCACTCACGGATATAGCCGTGACCACCGAAAATCTGTACGCCGTGGTTGGTTACTTCCAGGCCGGTTTCGGTCATGAACGCCTTGCAGATCGGCGTCAGGAACGCCAACTGGTCATCGGCATTGGCACGCACGGCTTCGTCCTTGGAGTAATGCGCCTTATCCAGCAACTGAGCGGTGTAATAGGACAGTGCGCGGTTACCTTCATTGAAGGCTTTCATGGTCAGCAGCATGCGGCGCACGTCAGGGTGAACGATAATCGGGTCCGCAGACTTCTCGGGCGCAGCTGGACCAGACAGGGCACGCATCTGCAGGCGGTCCTTGGCATAGGCAATAGCGCTCTGGTAGGAGGCTTCGCCATGACACAGACCCTGCATACCGGTACCCAGACGCGCATGGTTCATCATGGTGAACATGCAGTTCAGACCTTTGTTGATTTCACCAATCAGGAAGCCGGTGGCACCGTCAAAGTTCAGCACGCAGGTAGCAGACCCTTTGATGCCCATCTTGTGCTCCAGCGAGCCACACTTGACGCCGTTGCGCTCACCGACCTCGCCGTTGGCGTCAGGGAGGAACTTGGGCACGATGAACAAGGAAATACCCTTGGTGCCAGCCGGGGCATCGGGCAGCTTAGCCAGCACCAGGTGAACAATGTTCTCGGCAAAGTCATGCTCGCCACAGGAAATAAAGATTTTTGTCCCGGTGATTTCGTAAGTGCCGTCTTCGCGCGGGATAGCACGGGACTTGATCAGACCCAAATCAGTACCACAATGGGGCTCGGTCAGACACATTGAACCCGTCCAGGTACCGGGAACCAGCTTGTTAAGATACAGCTCTTTCTGCTCCGGACTACCGTGGGCGCGAATCGCTGCGGAACAGCCATGGCTCAAACCGGGATACATGCTCCAGGCGTAGTTGGCGGACGCGGTCATCTCGGCCACAACCAGGCCCAATGACGCTGGCAGGCCCTGACCACCGTATTCGACCGGACCGGTCATGGAGCCCCAACCGTTATCCACGTACTGCTGGTAAGCTTCCTTGAAGCCCTTGGGTGTGGTGACAACACCATCATCAATATGACAACCTTCTTCATCACCGGAGCGATTCAGCGGGGCCAGTACTTCACCGGCGAATTTGGCACTTTCTTCAAGCACTGCGCTGACCAGATCAGGGGTTGCATCCGTGAGGCCATGGGCCTCGTAACCGGCGGCAAAGTCGAATACTTCATCCATCACAAAGCGCATATCGCGCAGGGGGGCTTTATAGTCAGGCATGATATTGTCTCCAAAACATGGCAGGACCATACCTGCCATGACGTATTCATACGATCGTTTGAACACTACGATCAGGTCGCCACAGGGTCAAGACATTGGACTCTGAATTACACTGCTTGATACAAAGCCATAAGGCAGCATACAGGCCAGCAGAAAGACAGTCTGTATCCTTGTCGAAACACTCGCCGAATACCATGAGCCAAGCCCTTGAAAGCACTGACCGAGTTGATATTCGATAACCGTTTTGCCCAACTGGGAGACACCTTCTCCAGCGCCGTGATACCCCAGCCACTGCATAACCCTCGCCTGGTGGTTGTCAGCCAGTCAGCCATGGCGCTACTTGATCTGCGCCCGGACCAGGCTGAAACCAGCCTGTTCACCGAGCTGTTTGCCGGGCAGAAGATCTGGAGCGATGCCGACCCCCGGGCCATGGTCTATTCCGGCCACCAGTTCGGCCACTACAATCCGCAACTGGGTGACGGCCGCGGACTGCTGCTTGGCGAAGTCGTGAATAACCGTGGTGAACACTGGGACCTGCACCTCAAGGGTGCCGGCAGCACGCCCTATTCACGTATGGGCGATGGCCGTGCGGTCTTGCGCTCGTCTATCAGAGAGTTTCTTGCCTCTGAGGCGCTGCATGCGCTGGGTATTCCCAGTAGCCGCGCGCTCTGCGTCACTCTGGGCGACAATCCGGTCTACCGAGAGACCGAGGAACGCGCTGCCATGCTGCTGCGTCTGGCGCCGTCGCATATTCGCTTCGGACACTTTGAATTCTTCTACTACACCAATCAGAGAGACGCGTTGCGGCAACTGGTCGACTTCACCCTGGACAACTGCTATCCCACGTGCCGCGTTGAGCCGGAACCGGAACGCGCGCTATTCCGTAACGTACTGGAGCGCACGGCAGTGCTGATTGCCGGCTGGCAAGCCTATGGCTTCTGTCACGGCGTAATGAACACCGACAACATGTCGATCCTTGGCATCACCTTCGACTTTGGCCCCTACGCCTTTCTCGATGACTATGATGCACGACATGTCTGCAACCACTCCGATCATGAAGGCCGCTACGCCTTCCACCGCCAACCGGCGATCGCCCACTGGAACCTTGCCTGCCTGGCCCAGGCATTGACCCCCTTCGTGTCAGTCGACAACCTCAAACAGGAGCTGGCGCAGTTCATGCCACGGTTTCAGTCCCACTACCTGAAACTGATGCGCAGACGCCTGGGTTGGGCCGGGAGCCAGCCTGAGGATGAAGGCCTGCTGGAGCAACTGCTGCAAGCCATGCAAACCAGCGCGTGTGACTATAACCAGACGTTGCGCGCCCTGGCTGAGGACGACCCCGGTGTACGCGACCGTTTCATTGATCGGCAGGCGATGGATAACTGGCTGACATTGCACCGTCAACGGCAAACCCTTGATCCGAGCGCACTGGCGCAACGGCAGGCATGCAATCCGCTCTACATTCTGCGCAACTACCTTGCTCAGGAAGCCATCAGCGCCGCCGAGCAGGGTGACTTCGGCCCTGTCCGGCGTCTGCATGAGGTGCTGCAGCAGCCCTGCCAAGAGCAAGCCGACGCCAGCCAATTTGCAGCGCCACCTCCGGATTGGGGCAAGCATCTGAAGATCAGTTGTTCATCCTGAGCAGCACCCGTCTGATATATCTTTACGGAATATCAAAATCAGTTTTGGTGCTTGGACAAGTCTAATATTCCACTTTACTGTGGCGGCCTGATGGTCTCCGGTGAACGGGGCCGATACCTCATACGAGATTCAGGTTGCCGATGAACTGGGATTCCCTGCCAATGATTGGCGTAGCTGCCCTGCTGTGCTGGGTGTTCTACGCCTTTGCCCGTGAAAAATTCAGCCCGGATGTGGTCGTCGGCATTGCTGTTGCCGTATTGCTGGTCAGCACCCTGCTGACGCCCAGCGATGTGCTCGGTGTCCTATCCAACAGCGCCCCCATCACCATTGCCTGCATGTTCGTCATGTCCGCTGCACTGGAGCGCACCGGTTGCGTCGAGGCTCTGGGCAAATGGCTGTCACGGCTCGGTGGCGGCAGTCCGATGCGTACGCTGTTCAGTCTGATGGTCACTGCCATGCTGCTATCGACCTTTATCAACAATACGCCGGTCGTCGCCATCCTGACGCCGGTGGCGGTGGCGCTGGCGGCACAGGTCGGCAGCAAGGCCTCGAAGATGCTGATCCCCCTGTCCTATGCCACCATTCTCGGCGGCACCATGACCATGATCGGCACCTCGACCAACATTCTGGTCGACGGCGTGGCGCGGCAGAACGGCATGGAACCCTTCGGCATGTTCGATATCTTCCTGCCTGGGCTAATCATGGCCGGCATTGGTCTGGCCTTCATCATGCTGATCGGCCACCGTCTTTTGCCGGACCGTGAAAGCCTGTCCAAGACCCTGCGCCCGGACCAGTCCCGGCCGTTCATGACCGAATTGCTGGTGCCGCATGATTCACCGGTGATCAATCAGACCATCAGTGATGCCAAGCTCAATGGTGGCAGCGGCATTCAGGTATTGAAAATCTTTCGCGGCGACGAGGAGCTGTCGACGCCACTGAACACCACGGTACTGAGCGCCGGAGACCGTCTGGTGCTGCATGCCAACATGCGCGACTTCATGGAACTGCGACAGAATGGCCTGCTGACCTTCAACCGCGAACAGGCGGCCAATTTCGAGACCATTTCCACCCGCGATGTGGTCCTGGCCGAGGCGATTGTGGGTCGCAACTCACGTTACAGCCACCGCCCGATGCGCGACCTGAACCTGACTGCGCGCTATGGTATTCACGTACTGGCCATCCACCGACACAACGAGAACATCCAGGACAATCTGGATGAGTTTCAGCTGCAGTTCGGTGATGTCATGCTGGTTGAGGGTACGCCGACGCAGATCAAGAAGTTCGCTGACAATGGCGACTTGATCAGCCTGAATACCGTGCAAGAACGCGCCTACCGACGCAACAAGGCACCCATTGCAATCGCTGCCATTCTTGCGGTCATGGTGCTGGCGGCCTTCAAGGTCATGCCCATCGAGGGACTGGCAATGATTGGTGCGGCTATCGTTATTGCCAGCGGCTGTCTTGACACCGAGGATGCCTACAAGGCCATTGACTGGCGCATACTGACTATCATCTTCGGCATGCTGGCCATCAGTATCGCGATGAACAAGGTCGGACTGGTGGACACGGTGGTCGGCCAGGTAATGACCCTGTCACCCCTGCTCGGCCCGCTGTTCATGCTGTCATTCGTCTATTTGCTGACGTCGATTCTTACCGAGATAGTCAGCAACAACGCCGTGGCGGTGTTGCTGACACCCATTGCCATCGGTGTTGCCCAGCAACTGGGCGCCGATCCACGGCCTTTTGTGATCGCCGTCATGTTCGCCGCCAGCGCCAGTTTCGCCACCCCCATCGGCTACCAGACCAACACCTTCGTCTACAGCGCCGGAGGCTACCGCTTCACCGATTTCATGCGCATTGGTATCCCCATGAACCTGATCATGTGGGCTACTGCGACGCTGATCATTCCATTGATCTGGCCACTCTTTCCCGCCTAAGAGGGAAAGAGTGGCCAGATCAAAGCTGCAAGCTTCAAGCCGCAAGCTACAAGCTGACCAAGCAAACTCAGAGATCATTAATCCTCTACAGTCACGCCGTTGCCGGAGAGTAACGACCCGCTACTAGCCAACTCGGACAGCTTGTAGCTTGCCGCTTGGGGCTTGTGGCTGGCTCAGGCGCTTGCCGCCGCAAGCGCTTGAGTCAGATCAGCAAGAATATCGTCAATATGCTCAATGCCGATCGACAACCGCACCATATCCCGCGGCACCCCGGCCTTGGCCAGCTCTTCGTCGTTCAACTGACGGTGTGTGGTAGTAGCCGGGTGGCAGGCGAGTGATTTGGCGTCACCAATATTGACCAGCCGCACGATCAACTGCAGCGCATCAATAAATCGGGCACCGGCTTCCTGCCCCCCCTTGATCCCGAATGACAGGATCGACGCAGGTACGCCACCCATATAACGCTGAGCCAACGCGTGCTCGGGATGGTCAGGCAGACCGGCAAACTGCACCCAACTGACCTGGGGATGCTGCTGCAAATAGTGCGCGACCTTCAGCGCATTTTCACAATGCCGCTCCATACGTAGCGCCAGGGTTTCCAGTCCCATCAGAATCTGAAAGGCATTCATCGGTGACAGTGCGGCACCCATATTGCGTAGCGGCACGACCCGGCAACGGCCGATAAAAGCAGCCGGACCAAAGGCTTCGGTATAAACCACGCCGTGATAGGAAGGATCTGGAGTATTCAGCAGCGGAAAACGCTCGGCATTGTCCGCCCAGGGGAAACGCCCGCCATCAATCACAATGCCGCCCACCGTCGTGCCGTGGCCGCCGATATACTTGGTCAGCGAATGCACAACGATATCCGCACCGTGCTCGATCGGCCGACACAGCGCTGGCGTGGCGACGGTGTTGTCGACGATCAGGGGCACACCATGGCGGTGTGCGGCGGCAGCCAGCGCGGCGATATCGATGATATTGCCCGAGGGATTGCCAATCGATTCGCAGAACACCGCCTTGGTGCGGTTATCTATCAGGCTTTCCAGCGCAGCAATATCATCATGCGCCGCAAAGCGTACTTCGATGCCCTGGCGCGGCAGGGTATGGGCAAACAGGTTGTAGGTGCCGCCATAAAGCTTGGCCACCGACACAATATTGTCACCGACCTCGGCCAGGGTCTGAATCGCATAGGTGATAGCCGCCATGCCCGAGGCCACGGCCAGACCACCCACCCCGCCTTCCAGCGCAGCCACACGCTGTTCGAGCACGTCATTGGTCGGGTTCATGATCCGCGTATAGATATTTCCCGGCACCTTGAGGTCAAACAGATCAGCCCCATGCTGGGTGCTGTCAAAGGCATAGGAAGTGGTCTGATAAATCGGCACCGCCACGGCTTTGGTCGTGGGGTCAGGGGAATAACCAGCGTGTATCGCAAGGGTTTCGAGCTTCATGTTCATACCTTGTCTATCATGGGGTGTAATGCTCAGCATGCCCACGCCGCCACCGACAGGTCAATGCCTGACATTCAGCAAGATCGCGCATCTTGTCTCAAGTCAAATATTCCGCCGGCTGCGACGGGCATACTGTTGAAAACCACATTCAGGGAGTACCTGCCGTGTCACCGATTATTGCTGCCAGCGACCTCAGCCCGGAATCCGATCTGGCCGTCAGCCGAGCCTGCATGCTCGCCAGCCGTCTCAAGGCCCCTCTGATTGTACTGCATACCGTGGATAATCAACTGCCACTGATGGCTCAGGACAAGGTCTGTGAGGAAGCCAGGCATCTGCTTGCAAAACAGCTTGAACGTTGCCCGAAAGACGTCGGCACTGGCGTGCAATTGATTGTCGAGCCGGGGCGGGTTGCTGAAAGCATTCTACGTACCGTAAGCGAGCAGAATGCCCAGCTACTGGTCATGGGCCGACATCATCAGGACAACACCGAGCTTTTTGTTGGTACTACGCTGGAACGGGTCAGCCGCCTATCGTCGGTACCGGTGCTGATGGTGGCGACCCCCGATGGCGACTACAGCAGCGCGCTGCTGGCGCTGGATTTTTCCACCTGCGCCAGTGAAGCACTGCGCTGTGCTGCCCTGATATTGAACGGCGGGCAGCTGCACGCACTGCACCTGTGCAATCCACCACTGGGTACCCGTCTGGCCGGGCCAGCTGCGCGCGAGACCTTTATGACCGAGCAGCAGGAAACCTTGTCCTATCTGCTGGAGGATGAACTGGAAACCCTGGATATGATTGGCACACCGCGCCCAAGGGCCGAGCTGCAGGTACAAAGCGGTGAAGTCCGGGCACAGCTGGAAGAAGCGATTAAACGCCTGCAACCAAGCTTTATTGCACTGGGTAGCCACAGCCGCAGCAGCATGGGCGAGTCGCTGCTAGGCAGTTTGGCCCAGGCCCTGCTGCGCGAGCCACCCTGTGATGTGCTAGTGGCTCGCTAGGGAGCCTCTGAAAACCAACTGCGCTGACTCAGCTGGCTTCAATATGGTCATGCAAGGCAATAAACTGCTGAGTCAGCTTGTGTCGGCCATCAAGGAAGATCAGCGGCGTACTGACCTGGTGTGATTCGCGCATACGCACCGAGCTGGGCAGATAGACCGGCAGTACCGGCAAGCCCTCGGCAATCAGTTCATCGAGAATCTGTTGCGGCAAACTGGCGCGGGACTGGAACTGATTGACCACGATGCCCTCAACCTGCAGGTCCTCGTTGTGCTCCTCGCGGATATCTTCCAGCTCGCCGAGCAGACCATACAGCGCCTGGCGGGAAAAACTGTCGCAATCGAAGGGAATCAGGCAGCGATCTGCGGCAATCAGCGCAGACATGGTGTAAAAATTGAAGCTTGGCGCGGTATCAATGTAGATCCGCTCATAGTTGTCTTTAAGATCGTTCAGCAACTTGCGCAGCTTCTGGATCTTGTAGCGCGACTCAAGCTTGTGCTGCAGTTCGGCGAGCTCGGGACTGGCCGGCATCAACCAAAGGTTTTCAAACGGCGTTTCGGTGACGAACTGCTCGGCTTTCTTGTTGAACAGGCTGCTCGACAGGGTCTGCGAGAAGAAATCAGCAATGGTCAGGTCGACATCAGCCAAGCCCTCACCAAGCAGATAATGACTGGAGTTGGCCTGGGGATCGAGATCCACCACCAGGGTCTTGTAGCCCGCTGCCGCACTGACAGCGGCCAGATTGCAGGCGATACTGGACTTACCCACACCGCCCTTCTGATTGAAAATGACCCGCCGCATATCCCTCTCCCTGCCGTCTAACGGCTCAGCTGCTCTGGTTCAGACCACAATGGCTGACGGATCATGGTAAATGGCCGACAGCTCGTGCACTGCTTCAATAAAGGCCCCGGCATGGGCCGGATCCACTTCGGGGGTAATACCATGACCCAGATTGAAGACATGGCCATTACCCTTGCCATAACTCTTCAGGATTCGTGCCACTTCCTGACGAATGGCCGCCGGCTTGGCATACAGCACCGTGGGATCCATATTGCCCTGCAGGGCAACGCGCGAACCGACCCGTGAACGAGCGACGCCGATATCCATGGTCCAGTCCAGCCCCAGTGCATCGGCACCGGCATCGGCAATGCTCTCCAGCCACAGCCCACCGTTCTTGGTGAACAGAATGACCGGTACACGGCGGCCTTCATGCTCGCGGATCAACCCGGACACAATCTTGCGCATATAGGCCAGCGAGAAGTGCTGATAGGCATCAGCAGACAGGTTGCCGCCCCAGGTATCGAAAATCTGCACCGCCTGGGCGCCGGCGAGAATCTGCCCATTCAGGTAGGTAGTGACCGAGTCGGCCAACTTGTCGAGCAGTTGATGCATGGCCTCAGGCTGATCGTAGAGCATGGCCTTGGTCTTGCGAAAATCTTTTGAAGAGCCGCCTTCAACCATATAAGTGGCCAGCGTCCAGGGACTGCCGGAAAAGCCAATCAGCGGCACACGGCCATTCAATTCGCTACGGATGGTGCGCACGGCATTCATCACATAACCCAGGTCCTGCTCCGGATCGGGAATCGGCAGCGCGGCAATATCCGCAGCCGTGTCTATGCGCTTGCGAAAACGCGGGCCTTCGCCGGTTTCAAAGTACAGACCCAGGCCCATGGCATCGGGAATGGTGAGAATGTCCGAAAACAGGATGGCCGCATCCAGCGGATAGCGTTCCAGCGGCTGCAGCGTTACCTCACAAGCCAATTCCGGATTGGTGCAGAGCGCCATGAAATCCCCTGCCCGGCTGCGTGACTCGCGGTATTCAGGCAGATAGCGTCCAGCCTGGCGCATCATCCACACCGGTGTTACATCCACCGGCTGACGCATCAGGGCACGCAGGAAACGGTCGTTTTTCAATTCGGACATGAGGGGGTATCCAATAGCGGGTTCAGAGCGCCATTGTACCGGTTATTGCCGCGAAAGATCAGGGGCAGAAGGTCGTAACAGGTGAACAGATGCGTCAATGTGCCCCGTGCGGGGCACATTGATTCAAGTAGAATCAGACGCCGAGGTAACCGAGGATACCTTCAGCAGCCTGACGACCTTCCCAGATGGCCGTTACCACCAGGTCTGAGCCGCGCACCATGTCGCCACCCGCAAAGACTTTCGGGTTGCTGGTCTGGAACGGATAGGTCGCCTGCTCTTTTGCTACCACCAGACCCTGGTTGTCGGTCTCGATGCTGCTCTGCGGGAACCAGTTGGCCGGGCTTGGACGGAAACCGAAGGCGATGATCACCGCATCCGCCGGCAACACCTGCTCCGAGCCGGGAATCGGCTCAGGGCTGCGGCGGCCGCGGGCATCGGGCTCACCAAGGCGGGTCTCGACCACCTTCACACCCTCGACCTTGTCTTCGCCGACAATAGCGATAGGCTGACGATTGAACAGGAACTCGACACCTTCGTCCTTGGCGTTTTTCACTTCCTTGCGTGAACCGGGCATGTTTTCCTGGTCGCGACGATAAGCACAGCTTACCGCTGCCGCACCCTGACGGATCGAGGTACGGTTGCAGTCCATGGCGGTATCACCACCACCCAGGACCACCACGCGCTTGCCCTTCATGTCGATAAAGTCTGCCGCAGACTTTTCAAAGCCCAGATTGCGGTTGACGTTGGCTACCAGAAAGTCCAGCGCATCGTGCACGCCGGGCAGATCTTCACCGGGGAAGCCGCCTTTCATGTAGGTATAGGTACCCATGCCCATGAAGACCGCATCGAACTCGCTAAGCAGGCTGTCCATGCTGACATCCTTACCGATCTCGGTATTCAGGCGGAACTCGATACCCATGCCCTGAAAGATCTCGCGACGGCGCGACATGACGATCTTTTCCAGCTTGAACTCGGGGATACCGAAGGTCAGCAGGCCACCGATCTCCGGATTGCGATCAAATACCACTGGGGCAACGCCCGCACGGGCCAGGATATCGGCACAACCCAGACCCGCCGGGCCGGCACCGATGATGGCAACGCGCTTGCCGGTGGGCACCACGTGGGACAGATCAGGGCGCCAGCCCATGGCAAAGGCGGTATCGGTTATGTACTTCTCTACCGAACCGATGGTAACCGCACCAAAACCATCATTCAGGGTACAGGCGCCCTCGCACAGTCGATCCTGTGGGCAGACTCGACCACAGACCTCTGGCAGGGTATTGGTTTGATGCGACAGCTCGGCAGCCTCAAGGATATTGCCCTCGGACACCAGCTTCAGCCAGTTGGGAATGTAGTTGTGTACCGGACACTTCCACTCACAATAGGGATTGCCACACTCCAGGCAGCGATGTGACTGATCGCTGGCTTCTTCAGGGCGAAACTGCTCATGGATCTCCACGAACTGGGTCTTGCGCGCACGCAGCGGACGCTTCTTCGGATCCTGACGACCCACATCGATAAACTGGAAGTCGTTACTCAAACGGTCTGCCATCATTCCACCTCGTTACCGCAGCCCGACCCTCAGGGTCAGCGCCGCATCATCTCTGTCGCTGACCGGCCGCCTGGGGCGAGCCGGTCACTGTATGCCCGTGCTTACTGCGGATTCGCCAGCGTGGTCTTGAGCAGGGCGCGCAAACTCGCAGCCTTGGGCTTGACCAGCCAAAAGCGACGGATGTAGTTGTCCAGATTCTCGAGCACTTCCGCGCCCCAGGCACTGCCGGTTTCGTTGACATACTCGGTCAGCACCTGGGTCAGGTGGCTGCGGTAGGCCTCCATCGACTCGTTGCTGATGCGATGCAACTCGACCAGTTCATGGTTGAGCTTGTCAAAGAAACTGTTGTCGCGGTCCAGTACATAAGCAAAGCCACCGGTCATGCCCGCACCGAAGTTAGCGCCGGTATTGCCCAGCACGCAGACCATACCACCAGTCATGTACTCACAGCAGTGATCACCGGCACCTTCAATGACTGCATGCGCCCCGGAGTTGCGCACAGCAAAGCGCTCACCGGCCGTACCAGCAGCAAACAATTTGCCACCGGTTGCGCCATACAGACAGGTGTTACCAATGATCGCCGTCTGTTCCGAGCGGAACGGACTGGCCTTGGGCGGCACAATCACCAGCTTGCCGCCGGTCATACCCTTGCCGACGTAATCGTTGGCATCACCCTCAAGGTACATGTGCAGACCGCCGGCATTCCACACACCAAAGCTCTGACCGGCAGTACCCGTGAAGCGGAAGGTGATGGGCGCATTGACCATGCCCTGGTTGCCATGCACCTTGGCAATCTCACCGGAGACCCGCGCGCCGATGGAGCGGTCACAGTTGGTCAGTGCCATGTGGTACTCACCACCGGTCCTGCCGTCTATGGCAGCACGGGCCTGCTTGACCATCTGTTCGGCAGTCAGACCCTTGTCGAAGGGCTCATTGCGCGGCGACTGGCAGAATTGCGGCTTGTCAGCCGACACATCCTTGCTGAACAGCAACGGCTCCAGGTTGAGACCCTGCTGCTTGCTGGTGGTACCCGGCAGAATCTCCAGTAGATCAGTACGGCCAATCAACTCTTCCAGGCTGCTGACACCCAGCTTGGCCAACCACTCACGGGTTTCAGTGGCTACGTAGGTGAAGAAGTTCATCACCATTTCCACAGTACCAATATAGTGATTGTCACGCAGGTGCTTGTTCTGTGTAGCCACACCGGTAGCACAGTTGTTCAGGTGACAGATGCGCAGGTACTTGCAACCCAGCGCGATCATCGGTGCGGTACCAAAGCCAAAGCTTTCAGCCCCCAGAATGGCCGCCTTGATCACATCCAGGCCGGTTTTCAGACCGCCATCGGTCTGTACTCGTACCTTGCCGCGCAGATCATTGCCACGCAGCGTCTGATGCGCCTCGGACAGGCCCAGCTCCCAGGGCGAACCGGCATATTTGATCGAGGTCAGCGGTGATGCACCGGTACCACCGTCATAACCGGAGATGGTAATCAGGTCGGCATAGGCCTTGGCCACGCCGGCGGCAATGGTGCCGACGCCAGGCTCGGCCACCAGTTTGACCGAAACCAGCGCCTGCGGATTGACCTGCTTGAGGTCAAAGATCAGCTGCGACAGGTCTTCGATCGAATAAATGTCGTGATGCGGCGGTGGCGAAATCAGCGTCACACCAGGCACGGCATAACGCAGCCGGGCAATCAGTTCATTGACCTTGCCACCGGGCAACTGACCGCCTTCACCGGGTTTAGCGCCCTGGGCCACCTTGATCTGCAGCACTTCGGCATTGACCAGGTACTCGGGGGTTACGCCAAAACGACCAGAAGCAATCTGCTTGATCTTGGAGCTGCGCGCGGTGCCGTAGCGGGCGGGGTCTTCACCGCCCTCTCCGGAGTTGGAGCGTGCACCCAAGCGGTTCATGGCCTCAGCTATGGCTTCGTGAGCCTCGGGTGACAGCGCGCCAAGGGAGATACCAGCCGAATCAAAGCGTTTGAAGATCGATTCAAGCGGCTCGACCTTATCCAGCGTGATGGGCGTCTGGCTATCACTGATCTTGAGCAGATCACGCAGCGATGCAACCGGACGGTTATTCACCACCGCCGCATATTCCAGATATTTATCGTAGCTGTCGCCCTGAACGGCGTCCTGCAACAGGCGCACGACGTCAGGGTTGTAGGCATGGTATTCGCCACCAAAGACAAACTTCAGCAGGCCACCCTGTTGAATCGCTTTGCGCTGATTCCAGGCCTCGGCCGCCAGCAGTTTCTGCTCGGCTTGCAGGTCGGAGAAGCTCGCCCCCTGAATACGACTCGGCACACCCCTGAAACAGATATTGACGATCTCGTCAGACAAGCCGACCGCCTCAAACAGCTGGGCACCACGGTAGGATGCCACGGTGGAAATACCCATCTTCGAGAGGATCTTAAGCAGGCCCTTGGAGATACCCTTGCGGTAGCTCTTGAAGACCTCATACAGATCGCCGATGACTTCACCAGTGCGCAGCAGGTCACCCAACACTTCGTAAGCCAGGTAAGGGTAGACAGCGGAAGCACCGAAGCCGATCAGCACAGCATAGTGGTGCGGGTCGCGGGCGGTTGCGGTCTCGACCAGGATGTTGCAGTCACAGCGCAGCCCCTGGTCAACCAGATAATGATGAACCGCG
This sequence comes from Halopseudomonas sp. 4NH20-0008, assembly GCF_057548395.1. Taxonomy (NCBI): domain Bacteria; kingdom Pseudomonadati; phylum Pseudomonadota; class Gammaproteobacteria; order Pseudomonadales; family Pseudomonadaceae; genus Halopseudomonas; species Halopseudomonas sp. 4NH20-0008. The sequence goes on along the minus strand of NZ_BAAJMD010000005.1, from coordinate 199,735 downwards.
CCAACGGCCATGGCCGCATGCACCGGCAAACGACCGGGGCTGATGCCGCGATCACTGAGGACAATCAAGGTCTTGCCTTCACGCACAGCGGCGGCAGCCTGCTCGGCTATTGCGCGCACAGCATCGCCCAGCGGCATATCTTCCGGCATGTTCAGATCAATCTTCTGACTGGCAAAGCCGGGACGATCCATGTTCATCAGCGTCCGCCACTTGGCAGGCGAGATCACCGGACTGCTGAGAATGGCGCGATTGGCGTGCTCAGGCGTCTCTTCGAACACGTTGCGCTCGGCACCCAGACAGGTTTCCAGCGACATCACGATGGCTTCACGCAGTGGATCGATGGCCGGGTTGGTGACCTGAGCAAACTGCTGACGGAAGTAATCGTAAACAGAGCGTACACGACTCGACAGCACAGCCATGGGCGTATCGTCACCCATGGAACCGACCGCTTCCTGACCATTTTCGGCCAGCGGGCGCAGCACCTGATCACGCTCTTCAAAGGTGACCTGGAACATCTTCATGTGTTGCTTGAGTTGCTCCTGATTGAGAAACTCGTTGCCGTGGTCGCGGTCATCCATGGTTGCCTGAATGCGCAGGGCATTTTCCTTCAACCACTTGCGGTATGGATGACGCGACTTGAGGCGATCTTCGATATCACTGGTGTGCAGCACTTCACCCGTCTGGGTATCAACCGCCAGAATCTGGCCGGGGCCGACACGACCTTTGCTGATCACGTCCTCTGGCTGGTAGTCCCACACGCCGATTTCCGACGCCAGGGTGATATAACCATTCTTGGTCACCACATAGCGGGCCGGACGAAGACCGTTTCTGTCCAATAGACAGACCGCGTAGCGACCCTCGGTCATGACGATACCGGCTGGGCCGTCCCAGGCCTCCATATGCATGGAGTTGAACTCATAGAAGGCTTTGAGATCAGCGTCCATGGTTTCGACGTTCTGCCAGGCTGGCGGCACAACCATACGAATGGCACGGAACAGATCCATACCACCGGCAATCAACAGCTCCAGCATGTTATCCATGCTGGATGAGTCGGAGCCGGTCACATTGACCAGCGGCGCCAGACTATCCAGATCCGGTAACAGATCGTTGCTGAACTTGTTACGACGTGCATGCGCCCAATTGCGGTTGGCGGTAATGGTGTTGATTTCACCATTGTGCGCCACCAGCCGGAATGGCTGGGCCAACGGCCACTTGGGCAGGGTATTGGTGGAAAAACGCTGGTGGAATACGCTGATCGCGGTTTCCATGCGTGCGTCAGCCAGATCAGGATAGAACTGCTCCAGATCGGCCGGCATCATCAGGCCTTTATAGGAGATGACCTTGTTCGACAGGCTGCAGACGTAGAAATTCTCGTCTCCCTGCATGGCGATCTCGGCCTTGCGACGGGCATAGAAGAGCTTGATAGCGAACTGCTGCTCATCCAGACCTTCGCCCGAGACAAAAATCTGTTCGATACGCGGCATGCGACTCAAGGCCAACGGCCCAAGCACGCTCTCGTCTACGGGCACGGGCCGCCAGCCGAGCAGGGTCAGGCCCTGATCCTGCAGTGCATTATCAAAGGCCGCATAGGCGGCCTTGGTTTCACCAGCGCTCGAGCCCATGAAGATCATACCCACGGCATACTGCTCAGGCAGCGTGACGTCCAGACTTTCCTTGGCTATGGCGCGCAGGAACTGATCAGGCTTCTGAATCAGCAAACCACAACCGTCACCGGTTTTGCCGTCGGCATTGATGCCGCCGCGGTGGGTCATGCAGGTCAGCGCCTCAATAGCTGTCTTCAGCAAGTGATGGCTGGGCTGGCCTTCCATATGGGCAATCAAACCGAAGCCACAGTTATCCTTGAACTGATCAGGCTGATATAGACCTGCTTTCATAGGCACGCTCTCATTAAAAAGCTTAAAGATCAGACACCTGTCAGCAGGTTAGGGAAAAGACCTGCACCGGCGTCGAAGAAAAAGGGGAGTTGATTGTACACAGCAGCCAAAACCACCACAATTTTTTTTGCCGCAAAAGCGTATGCAAATGTCGTAAAAAGGAAAGCTTTTACAATTTCAGCCCTTCGCGCGGGCTTTTTCATGCGTAAAGTCTGGGGCAAACCTGATCTGGCCATGCCGGAGAGTGATAACTTGAATGGAGGCTTAGCGCGCTCGGTATGATCTGATGCTTGCCGCCCCACCTTCGGAACGGCAAGCATCAGCAGTTCATTGCATGGATGACTGGATGTTGCCCATGCTTCTGGGCCAAGGCTTGAGCTGCTTTACCGGTTCTGGCAAAGCGGCAATGGCAGCCTGGGCCTGTTGCCGTGTCGAATAGCGACCCTGGGTTACAACAAACCAGGGCTGCCCCTCGTGACGGGTCTCAAAGAAGCCCAGGTCAGAGAGAGCGCTATTGCGACTGATAAAGCTCTTGGCTGCATCTTCGCTACGACTACCAAGCAATTGCAGCACATACTCGCTTGCGGCTGCCTCCCTGTACCAGGCTCCGTTGTCAGACTGGCTCGATATCGGCGCTTGCACCCGTGTTGAAACCGGCGTCGAGCGCTCAGCGGGTTGGGGGGCTACTGGTGCCGCCGCAACAGGAGCTTGTGCCTCGGCAACAGGGCTGGGCGTAGCGCTCGGCGCTGCAGGGGAACCCGCCACTACCACCGGAGGCGTACCTGCATCTGGCACTGACGGCGTATCAATTACCACAGGGTCCTGAAGCGGCTGAGGCTCAGAGCTGCCCGTCTGCGACCCAGGAGGCTCTGATGCCGCAGGACTGATCGACAGCGAATCCATTTCGGTTAATCCGGCCAGTTCAGGATCTGCATTGACCACCGCAGGGGTTGTCGCTTCAGGTAACTGCAATACCGTTTCGACCGGCGTCTGCTGCTCTTGATCACCCATCCACCAGGCAAAGGCCACACCAACCCCGACCAGCACCAGAGCCGCAATGGTTTTCAGCGGCAAGCCTGGTTTTGGGCCATCGACCGCGCGCTCTTGCTCATCCATTGCGTCCTGCATGGCTTTCATCGCCGCGCTGTTGATCAACCCTGGCCAGCCACCGCTGTGGTCATGAACCCACTCCAACTGTGCATCATCAACCAGCTCAATACCCTGTCCGGCGGCATCCAGTCGCTGGGCAATGTAATCGCGCGTTTCTTCCAGACTGTAAGGCTGCAGTGCAATCCTGTGTACCCAGCTATTGGCAAGATCACCATCGTCATCATCGCTGACATCAATTTCTATCTTGGCCAGCGCCTGGTCTATGCTCGGATCTGCAAACAAGAACAGGCGCAGAGCCGAGTCCTCACCGTCAACCAGGCACAGGTCGACTATATCCTGCAAGGCTTGCTGCTCAAGCAGCTCGGCATCATCAATGATCAAATAGAGCTGTACACCGGTCTCGTGCAACTGTTCCGCGCGGTCAAGTAACGCCTCAACATTGCGGCCACTGGCATTGACTGCCTGGCACAAATAACCCATTAACCCGCCTGACTCCGGAAACTCCTTCGCCGTCGTGACCACACACTGCGTTGTATCTTTGTTGGTACTGGCTACCAGAGCCTGACGCAGCAATGTCTTGCCGCTGCCATGCGGCCCCGTCACTAGTAGCGCACGATTACCGAATCGGGCGAGATGATGCAATTCGGCCAACACATTCTTGCGCTGCGGGGTAAAGAACTTGAAACCCGGTGTACGGGCGGCAAAAGGATCGTGCGTCAATTGATAGTGATCGAGAAAGGCTTCAATGCCACCCGGAACTGTCATGTCTTTTACCCTGCAACGGTTATTGGCGCCACGCATTCAGCGTGGCATTTAGTGATTCCAACGGAAAATCCGCTGTGACTTCCGCCTGACCCATCTGCCTGAGTAACACCAGGCGCAACTTGCCATCCAGCACCTTCTTGTCCACGGCCATCAGTTCCGTGAAGTCTTCAACTGTCATTTCGGTGGGTGGCGAGACCGGTAGTCCTGCCGCAGCGATAAGACTGCGTCCACGTTCAATGTCAGCGTCATTCAATCGACCAAGGCGGCGCGACAGATCCAGCGCCATTACCATTCCCGCGCCTACCGCTTCACCATGCAACCATTGTCCATAGCCTTGATGCGCCTCGATCGCATGGCCAAAGGTATGCCCGAGGTTGAGAATTGCCCGAACCCCGCCCTCACGCTCATCAGCGGCAACTACCTCGGCCTTGATGCAGCAAGAACGACTTATCGCTTCAGTTATCAAGGCTGCATCCAGCTGGCGCATTGAGGCCATATTGACTTCCAGCCAGGTCAAAAAGTCCGCATCACGGATCAAACCGTATTTAATGATTTCCGCCAGACCTGCACTGATCTCCCTAGCTGGCAAGGTTTTCAGGCTGTCGGTATCAATGATCACCGCCTGCGGCTGGTAAAAGGCGCCGAGCATATTTTTCCCGGCAGGATGATTGATGCCCGTCTTGCCGCCCACGGAGGAGTCAACCTGCGACAATAGCGTTGTCGGCACTTGAATAAAATCGACACCGCGTTGGTAGCACGCCGCCGCAAATCCGGTCATATCACCAATAACGCCACCACCGAGGGCGATCAATGTGGTCTTGCGGTCATGCCGGTTAAGCAGCAGTGCATCAAACACCTGCTGTAGCGTGGCCCAGTTCTTGAAGGCTTCGCCAGTAGGCAACACAACCTTGAGCAATTGATAATCTTTGAGTGTCGCAGAGAGCCGCTCCAGGTAAAGAGGGGCGACAGTATCATCCGTCACGATACAGACCTGGCGGCCATGGATATGATCTGTGAACAGCGTTGGCTGGTCGAGCAACCCACTCCCAATATAAATAGGATAACTGCGCTCACCCAATTCAACGTTCAATTGCTGCATCTTGTATCTCCCTCAGAATGCGACAAGAATACAACACCCGGCAGGGCATTGCATAAGCTGAACGAGTGCTTTGGAGAGTTATGCAGACTGTCAGTCGGCGCCATCTTGAAGGCGATTGAGGATGGTGTTGACCACAATCTTCGGGCCACGCTGATCAGTGTCGATGATGAGGTCGGCAATTTCGCGGTACAGCGGGTCGCGCTTGGCCATCAACTCACGTAAAACCTTTTCCGGGTCTGCCGTCTGCAGCAACGGGCGCTGACGATCCTTGGCAGTGCGCTGTAGTTGTTGATCGACGCTGGTGCGCAAGTACACAACCAGACCATGGGCAGCCAACGCATGTCGATTGGCTTCACGCATGACTACCCCACCCCCGGTGGCAAGAACGATACCCTGCTCAAGCACCAGCTCCGCAATCATGGCCTCCTCGCGCTCGCGGAAGCCTTCCTCACCCTCAACGTCAAAAATCCAGGGGATATCAGCACCAGTTCGCGCCTCTATCTCCCGGTCTGAATCCTTGAAGGGGTATTTGAGTTCCTTTGCAAGCAGACGCCCGATGGTGCTTTTCCCAGCACCCATCGGGCCTACCAGAAACACATTACGCAACGGGCTTACCTGGCAACGCTGATAGCTCCATTGTTGATAATGCGCGGGGTCAGGAAAATCAGCAGTTCAGATTTGGTTTCCGAGGTAATGTCCCGGCGGAAAGCACGACCCAGGATCGGCAGATCACCAAGGAAAGGCACCTTTTCAACACCGTTCTGTGTTTCGCTGGAGAACACACCACCGATCACGATGGTCTCACCGTCACCAACCAGAATGGTAGCGTTGACTTCGTTCTTGCGAATAGTCGGCACACCGTTCACTTCGTTGGTGAAGTCAGGCTCATCCTTGGTGACAATTACCTCCATGATGACCTGATTATCCGGAGTGATTTGTGGAGTTACTTCCAGCGACAGCACTGCCTCAGCAAAAGCGGTAGTAGTCGCACCACTGGAACTGGCTTCCTGGTAGGGGATCTCTGAACCCTTGAGGATTTTGGCCGTTTCCTTGTCCGAGGTAACCACCTTGGGCTGGGAAATGATTTCCCCATTACCGGTACTCTCCATGGCGGACAGTTGAAGGTCCAGAATGGTGTTATCAGTAATGAAGCCGATGCCAATACCTGAGGTAGACATACCGCTAGGCAGCCCCATATCAACGAAGGGACTGTTGAATGGACGGGTAGGACGACCCTGGAAGCCAGCGGTGGTCTGGTCTTCAGCGCTGTCGTCGACGCCCGTCTCACCATTCTTGCCAAACAGACTGAAGCGATCACCCATGCGCACGTTACCACCCCAGCGCACACCCAAGGCACGGTCAAAACCAACGTTGGCTTCAACGATTCGTGCCTCGATCATGACCTGACGGACCGGGATATCCAACTGGGTAACGATACGACGCAGTTCGTCAATGCGCTCCTGGGTCAAGGTAACCAGCAAGGTATTGGTACGATCATCAAAGATGACCGTACCTCGCATATCATCGGCGAGCGTGCCTTCATTCTCATCATCCTCATACAGGCTGGCAATGTCAGACGCCTTGGCATAATTGAGCTGAATGATTTCCTTGCGCAGGGGCGCAAGTTCAGCAATCTGGCGACTAGCTTCCAGCTCTTGGAGTTCGCGTGCAGCAATCTCCTCGGCCGGCGCCACCAAAAGCACGTTACCAATCTTGCGCTTGTCAAGACCCTTGGTCTTCAACACCAGATCCAGCGCCTGATCCCATGGCACATTTTGCAGACGCAAGGTGATGCTTCCCTGAACGGTATCGCTGGCGACCAGATTCAGGTCGGTAAAATCAGCAATCAGTTGCAGAACAGAACGCACTTCAATGTTCTGGAAGTTTAGAGACAACTTTTCGCCCGTATAGGCAAAGGCATCTGCACGGCGCTGTTCGACTTCGGTGCGAGTCAGCGGCTTGAAGCTTACAATCAGCCGGTTATCCGCCTGGTATACCAGATGCTCGTAAAAACCCGTGGGTTCAATGCTTACAACAGCGTTGCGGCCACTGGTGCTGACGTTAACAAAGTTGACCGGTGTAGCGAAGTCCTTCACGTCCAGACGCACGCGCAGTTGGTCAGGCAACTGGGTATCAGGGAAGGTCAGACGCACACGGCCGCCCTGCTCTTCAACATCAACGCGAATTGACGGGTCAGACAGGTCAATAACGACGTTACCTTCACCCTGATCGCCACGCTGGAAGTCAAGACCACGAATAGCAGGGGCTCCGGTGGCTGCAGATGCACTCACGGCAGGCTGCGACGCATCTCGCCACTGTGAAGGAGCTGCGGTTGCCGGCGCTACAGCTGTTGGCGTGTCAGCTGCGGTATAGCCTGGCGCACTGGCAGCACCCACCATGATATACAGATCATTGCCATCTACACGGGTAGCGTAGGGGACCAGGTCTGTCAGGTTGATAATGAGGCGCGTACGGTCATTCGCTTCAACCACGGTCAGGCTACGAGCATTACCCAGACCCAGCTCACGGTTGCGTTGACCAAGCTGGTTTTTTACCCCAGGCAAGTCAATCGCGATACGGGCCGGCTGATCGATGGTGTAACCCTTGGGCGTGGAAACAACCGGCTCGTCAAAGCTAAGCTTCAACTCAACCCGCTCGCCCGGCAGGGAGGCCACATCCAGATTCTGCAGATTGGCCGCCAGGGCCAGCGGACTTAACAGCGCAAGAACCGCTGCAAGTGAAAACTTTCTGGTTAAAGGCATGTGATTGCGTTCCACGCGTGACTGTTTGCAGTTCATTTTTTATCTCCCTGGTTGACTTATCCGCGCTCAGGCAAGCTGAGCGTTCGCGGGCGCTCCAACCAACCACCTTCACCGTCCGGGACGATTTCTACTACGTCGACACGGCCTTCTTCGATACTGGCAATACGGCCGTGATTTCGACCCAGATAGTCACCAATGCTTACCCTGTGCACACTACCAGCACCTCGTATAAGTGCCTGCATGCCCTGGTCGTTACTGAGGATGCCAACCATCTCAAAGGACTCGATGTTAAAGCCTTCAAGAAACTGTCGAACCCGGTCTTCATCGGGCTTGATATCCTGCGACCCGCGTGGCTGCGTCAGATCAATCTTGATCGGCGGCTGAAACGGACTACGCAAGGATGTTGCACTGTACGTGAATGCCTCATAGGGCTGAAATCTTGGCAGAGGCTCGATGGCACCGGCAGGACGAGCCCGAGTCTGCTCCATAAACTCTTGCAGATCGCTGAAGTTACCGCCACCACAGCCAGACAACAGCAAACCGGAGGCAAGTGCGACGCTCAGCATGGAATGACGCATGATCATTGCTCGCCTCCTGCTTCATTGTATCGATAGGTCTTAGCCAGAATGTCCATCTTGAGAAGGTCTGGATTACCACCCTCTTCTACTGGCTCGATTTTAAAATCATGGAGCGTAACAATACGGGGCAGGCCGGACACGCTACTAACGAACGTAGCAATGTCATGGTAGCTACCCGTGACTACTATCTGTATTGGAAGCTCGATATAAAATTGCTGTGCAACCTCAGGCTGCAGGGTAATGGATTCGAACTCAAGACCGCTGTTAAGACCCATCTGCGTGATATCTTCCAGCAAACCAGGCACTTCAGTGTCACTGGGAAGTTGTTTCAGCAGGGTTCCAAAGCGCTCCTCGATTTCTGCCAACTGTTCTTTGTAGGCTTCAAGGTTGGCTGCACGGAAGGACTTATCGGTAAATTCCGCACGCAAGGTTACTTCAGTGGCTTGCTCACGCTCCAAGGAAACCTGCAAATCCTTGAGGTGAAAGTGGTAGCCTGCAACCAACAGAGCGATAAGCAAAATAAGCCCAGTGATGAACTTCAGTGCACCCGGCCATGACCCCACGTTGTTAACGTCAATATTGTTAACATCAATCTTTTTGAAACTCTCAATTGCCTGATTAATGCTCATTGCTGGCCCTCTCCCTCAGCCGCGCTACGCGGGTCGGTCTGGCGCACAGACAGCTCGAACTCGTTAGCTTGATCCACACCACCCGAGGTAATAGCACGAACGGCAGTCAGGTTTGGCGAAGTCAGCCAATCAGAAGCATCCATTTGCCTCATCAGATTGGAAACCCGACTATTCGATTCTGCACCGCCCTTGATACTGACTACGCTGGCTTTCATTTCTACCAGACTGAAGAAAACACCGTCTGGCAAGGTCCGGGCCATTTCATCAAACACCCGCACAATAATTGGACGGTTACCCTGCAGATCCTGGATAACTTTCATACGATCAAGCAATTGGGTACGTCGAGCTTGAAGCTCTTCGATTTCCTGAATACGGGTATCGAGAAGCGCAATTTCTTTCTGCAAAAACGCATTCCGGGCATTTTGATGATCAATTTTGCCGTTAAGCACGCGATCACCCAGAAACACCAGGGCGGCGGCAAAGACAACAATCAGCACAAGAATGGTCAAAAACTCCTTCTTGCGCTCTTCCCTGAGCTGCTCGCGCCAGGGTAGTAGGTTAATGCGAGCCATTAGTCGAAACTCCTCATTGCCAGACCACATGCAATCATCAAGGCCGGCGCATCGTTGCTCAGTGCCACGGCATTAACCTTGTTGGACAGGGTCATGTTTGCAAAGGGGTTAGCTACCAACGTGGTGGTGCCGATTTTCTGTTGAATCAGTTGATCCAAACCGGGAATCGAAGCCGTACCACCAGCCAGGAGGATGTAGTCCACGTCGTTGTACTGACCACCAGCAAAGAAAAACTGCAGTGAGCGGGAAACCTGCTGAACCACGGCATCTTTGAAGGGGCTTAGCACTTCCGACTCGTAGTCGTCAGGCAAACCGCCTTGCTTCTTGGCCAATCCAGCTTCTTCCTGGGACAAACCGTAGCGCCGCTGAATCTCGTCAGTCAGCTGCTTGCCACCGAAGAGCTGCTCGCGGGTATAAATGATTCGACCCTTGCTGAGAACACTGAGGGTCATCATGGTGGCGCCGATATCGATCACTGCCACAGTCAGCTCATCGCGGTTGCCATCCAACTGATCAATTACCAGATCACAGGCCCGCTCCATGGCGTAAGCCTCGACCTCGACCACCTTGGCGTCAAGACCAGCCAGGGCCAAAGCGGCTTCACGAATATCAACGTTTTCACGACGGCAAGCTGCCAGCAGCACTTCGACGCGATCAGGGTTGCGCGGGGAAGGCCCCTGAACCTCGAAGTCGATAGCCACCTCATCGAGAGGGTAAGGAATGTATTGATCGGCTTCCAGCTTGATCTGCTCTTCCATCTCGTCATCATCCAGACCGGCATCCATCTCGATGGTCTTGGTTATGACGGCGGAGCCGGCAACAGCCACAGCGGACTGCTTGAGCGAGGTACGGGAGCGCGCAAGGACTTTTTCCAAAGCCTGGCCGACACCCTCAAGCTCGACGATGTTTTTCTCGACCACCGCACTGGGTGGTAAAGGTTCAACCGCGTAGGCCTCAACCTTGTAGCGGTTCCCGGAGCGACTGAGCTCGAGCAGCTTCACAGTAGTGGAACTGATATCGATACCCAGCAGCGTGTTCGCTTTTTTCTTTATGAGCCCTAGCACGGCCAATTTCCTATCAGCATCCGACACTTACGGACGGTTTATGTTTTCCTACATTAAATAACAGTCCGTCTACAAGCGCAAATAGCTAAATCAAAAAAAATACGCTTATAATGCAGACTGTTAACCCGTTCTCACCTGACCTTTACTCTAACCAATTCATTTGACAGGGAATTTGCCCGTCCCTTATGCGCTTTCTAAAACTTGCTTTCTGGTCCCTAATTGCCCTGATTTGCGCCCCGATAATGGCGCTAAGCGGCATTGCACTGTATCTGAGCCCTGCTTTGCCGGACGTAGAGACCCTGCGCGACCTGCAATTACAAACCCCTCTGCGGATATATAGCACAGATAACAAATTGATAGCTGAATTCGGTGAAATGCGCCGAATTCCAATTCGTTATGAGGATGTCCCAAACGACTTTATTAACGCCATATTGGCTGCCGAAGATGATAATTTCCTCAATCATCACGGCGTCGACCCCAAAGGTCTGCTCCGCGCAATCACCGAATTGGTGCAAACCGGTCAGATACAGACGGGCGGCAGCACCATCACAATGCAGGTGGCCAAAAACTACTTTCTCACCAGCGATCGGGTCTTTTCGCGCAAATTCAATGAAATTTTGCTGGCACTGCAGATTGAACGCAGTCTCAGCAAAACAGAAATTTTTGAACTCTACGTCAACAAGATCTATCTCGGCAACCGAGCCTATGGCATAGAAGCTGCGGCCCAAGTCTACTATGGCAAGTCGATCAACGAGCTGCCGCTGGCTGATCTGGCGATGATTGCCGGGCTACCCAAGGCACCCTCGCGCTTCAACCCCGTCGCCAACCCTGAGCGTACGCAGATCCGTCGCGACTGGATTCTTGGCCGTATGCTGAGCCTGGGCTATATCGACCAGGCCGCACATGATGAAGCCGTTGCCAGCCCAATCAATGCCCGCAACCACGGCGCCAATCCTGAAATGGAGGCGCCCTATGTTGCCGAAATGGCCCGACTGGAAATGCTTGAACGCTTCGGCGATGCAGCCTACACCAGCGGCCTGCATGTCTACACCACCGTCGACAGCCAGCTGCAAAGCCTGGCGAACAGAGCCCTTCGCGAGGGCCTGATGGAGTATGACCGTCGCCACGGATACCGTGGTCCGGAAGCCCATCATCCGGAGAGCGATCTGGAGAACGTTGAAGCGCTTTTGAGACCCTACACCAGTATTGGCGGCTTGCGGCCTGCGGTCGTACTTTCTGTTGAGGCTGACAAGGTAGATATTGCCTTGCGTGGCGGCATAACCGGCAGCATCCTCTGGGAAGCCATGCGCTGGGCGCGCCCACACTTGAATGCCAACAGCATGGGACCCGTGCCCCGCAAGCCAGAAGATGTTCTCAAGGTAGGCGATATTATCCGCGTAATCCCTGCAGATGATGACCTGTTCAAGCTGGCTCAAATCCCCGAAGCGCAAAGTGCTGTGGTGGTATTGTCGCCTCAGGATGGCAGCATCCAGGCACTGACGGGCGGATTCTCTTTCCAGCAAAGCAATTACAACCGCGCTACCCAGGCCCGGCGCCAACCCGGCTCAAGCTTCAAGCCCTTTCTCTACAGCGCCGCACTGGACAGCGGTTACACGCCGGCCAGTCTGGTCAATGATGCACCGCTGGTATTTGTTGATGACGGCGTCGATTCAGCCTGGCGACCGCAAAATTCCGGTGGTGACTTCCTCGGCCCCATCCGCCTGCGGGAAGCCCTGTACCGCTCGCGCAACCTTGTCTCGATTCGCCTGATGCAAGATCTCGGCGTAGATAACGCGCTCAGCTATATCGAAAAGTTTGGTTTCAGCCGTGAGGAGCTGCCCCGCAACCTTTCAGCGTCCCTGGGCACGCCAGAACTGACTCCGCTGCAGATCGCCCAGGGCTACACCATCATTGCCAATGGCGGTTTTGGTGTGCGTGCCTATCTGGTTGATCGCATTGAAGATCATAACGGGCAAATCATCGATTTCGCCGTGCCGGCAATAGCCCCCTCAGCCCGTACACAGCATGAAGAGCGCCTGCAGCGCTACGCAGAGCTCACCGAGTCGCCGGTTACCGACGTCGTTATCGCGCCACAGGTAGTCGATGCCCGTACCACCTATCAGCTCAGCAGCATGCTCAGGGATGTTATTACTCGCGGTACAGCCGTGCGTGCAAGGGCCCTGCAACGCGGCGATCTGGCTGGCAAAACCGGTACAACCAATGACCAGAAAGACGCCTGGTTTGCCGGCTACAACGGCGACTTTGCCACCACTGTCTGGGTTGGCTTCGACCAGCCAAGCACCCTGGGCCGGCGCGAGTACGGCGGCACCGCTGCACTGCCCATCTGGATGACCTTCATGGCCGGGGCGCTTGAGGGCAGACCGGAGAACAGCCAGCCCATGCCCCGCGGCCTGGTCAATGTACGCATTGATCCAGCCACTGGACGCAGTGCGCGCCCCGGCTCCGGCGAAGGCTTCTTCGAGGTGTTCAAGGAAGAAGACGCACCACCTCCTTTCAGCGAGCTGGATGCCGGTGGTTACAGCAGCGACGGCGCCGTAACACCACTGGAACTGTTCTGAGCCAACGCCAGCACCTGCTGGCGTAGCCATTGATTGGCCGGGTCGTGCTCGGATTCCTCGTGCCAGTACAGCGTCAAACCGATCGCCGGCAGTGGCAAGGGCATCGGCAGCAGCCTGTTACCCAGTGAGCGACTGACCAACTCGGCCTGACGACGTGACAGGGTCAGCAGCAAATCGCTTTGCGCCACCACCAGACTGGCCGCCTGGTAGCTCTGACAGCGCTGCACCACCTTACGCGCAAGCCCCAGATGCCCAAGCGCCAGATCCTCAAAGGACAACCCGCGGCGCCAGGATGCCACGGCAATATGCTCGGCTGCCAAATAACGCTGGGTCGTCAAATTCCCTTGAAAGTTTTTGCCCGCCACCACACACAGTGGCTCACTGACCAATTGCATCTGGCGTAGCGGCGCCTCGGCAGGACGGGCAATCTGAATCGCCAGATCAACACGTCCTGCTGACAACTCCAGTGGCAACTCCCGCCAGCGCACCCCGGCCGTATGCACACGGCAGAAAGGTGCCTGCTCGCGCAAATGCACCAGCAGGGCCGGCAGCATTACCGGCTCCAGCTGCTCAGGCAGGCTCAAGGTAAAGACGCGCTGATCCCGAAGCGGGTCGAACTGGCGTAGACGACCGACACCCTGCTGCAAGCGCTCCAGACTGTCGAGAATCGCCGGCGCCAGGCGCAAGGCCATGACAGTCGGCGCAACACCACGCCCCTCCCGCACGAACAGCGGATCAGCCAGATGCTCACGCAAGCGGCCCAGAGCATGACTGACCGCCGACTGACTGACATGCAGCACGGCGGCGGCCCGAGTCAGGCTGCGCTCACGGTAGATCACCTCAAACACCCTGAACAGGTTGAGGTCGATACGTGCCAGTGATTGCCATGCATGCTTTTCATTCATAATGACCACCTGAAAAAGCCTGGATTAGCCTAAAAAATAAGACATCTAGCCGCTCTCATGAAGCATATTCATGATCCTGAATGAATAATCATCGCTTCCTGCAGGCGCAACATGCGCCTAGTCTGAGCTCAAGCCAAAACAAGACGCAGTCCGCGCGGAGTCTCGACCATGAATGAAAGCCGCTATCTCGAGCAGCTAGAACAACTGCAGGAGGCCGTCTGGCCAGTCGGCCACGCCCGCGAACCTGAATACCCGCTGGGCCAACAGCCGCTAACCGACTACCTGCGCCAACGTGCCGAAACCACGCCAAGCAAGATCGCCATCGCCTTCTACGGTCAGCACACCAGCTATGCCGAACTGGATCAGCTATCCGAGCGCTTTGCCAGCCTGCTGCTGAATCAGGGGGTACAACCCGGTGACCGGATCGCGGTGTTCATGCCCAACTGCCCGCAATTTCACATCGCCTTCTACGGCATCCTCAAGGCTGGCGCAATCCATTGCCCGGTCAGCCCCATGGCACTGGGCATGGAGCTGGAATACCAACTCAAGGACTGTGGTGCAAGCGTCATGGTCTGCTTCGACCAGCTGCTACCGGCGGTACGCCAGGTACGGGCACATACCGAGCTACGGCTACTGATCAGCACCAGCCTTTCAGAACTCTGCCCTGCTGAGCCGCCGGTCAGCGTCCCGGATCTGCTGCGCGCACCCAAACTCGAGATCAGCGATAGCCTCGACCTGCTGCCCGAGCTGGCCAGGGTCACGCCCCGCACTGATCTGCCAAGACCGACGCTGGATGATATCGCCGCGCTGAATTACACCGGCGGCACCACCGGCCTGCCCAAGGGCTGCATCCACACCCACGGCGACATGCTCTATACCTGCGCCAGCTTCCTGCCAGCGGCACTGGGCCTGGATAGCCAGCGGGTCAGTCTGAACTTCATGCCCGAATTCTGGATTGCCGGTGAAAATGCCGGCCTGCTGTTCCCGGTGTTTTCCGGCACAACCCTGGTACTACTAGCACGCTGGGATGCGCTAAGTTTCATGCAGGCTATACAACACTATCAGGTCAATCACACCGGCCTGCTGGTCGACAGCGCGGCTGAAATCCTCGATCACCCGCAGGTCGGCGACTTCGATTTCAGCTCCCTGCAGATCACCAGTTGCGTGTCCTTTATCAAGAAACTGACCCCCGAGTACCGCCAGCGCTGGCGCGCTCTGACGGGTTGCACCCTGTTCGAAACCAGTTTCGGCATGACCGAAACGCACACCTGCGACACCTTCACCGCCGGTCTGCAGACAGACAATTTTGATCTCAAGTCAGCACCCACCTTCGTTGGCCTGCCGGTCCCCGGCACGCAGTTCAAGGTCTGTGATTTTGAAACTGGCGAGCTGCTGCCTTTGGGTGCTGAGGGCGAACTGTGCCTGCGTAGTCCGTCTCTGCTCAAGGGCTACTGGAACAAGCCCGAGGCCAGCGCTGAGGCGCTACGTGACGGCTGGCTGCACACTGGAGATAGCGGGGTAATCACTGACCAGGGCTTTATCCGCTATCTGGGCCGCCGCAAGGAAATGCTCAAGGTCAAGGGCATGAGCGTATTCCCCAGCGAACTGGAAGCCATGCTCGGCCAACATCCCCAATTGCTGGCCTCGGCGGTCATAGGCCGCCCGGATGACCGCAAGGGCGAAGTCCCGGTGGCCTTCGTGGTCGCCAAACCCGACGCTCAACTCACCGCTGCAGCGCTGACCGACTGGTGTCGACAGGCCATGGCGGCGTACAAGATACCCGAGTTTCGCATCGTCGACGCGCTGCCGATGACGGCGACCGGAAAAGTGAAAAAGAATGAATTGAAGGAATTACTGATCCCGCAGCAGACGTGACAATGCGCCCTTGCCGGCTACCTGTGCCGGACCGTCGATGCCCTGGACGGGCATCGCCGAGCCCCCAGGGATGGGTTCACGGCGTGTCCGGCACAGGTAGCCGGCAAGAGCGCTAACACCGATACTTGAAGGATCAGTAATTCCCGGCAGATTCCAAGCCAGCCCAGTACGATCAAGGATTAATGCATGCCCATCACCAAACTGCTGATCGCCAACCGTGGCGAAATCGCCATCCGCCTGGCCCGCGCCGCTGCCGAGCTGGATATCCCCAGCGTCGCCGTGTATGCCGAGGACGATGCGGCGTCCTTGCATCGGCACAAGGCCGATCAGGCCGTGGCGCTCAAGGGGCGCGGCGCCAGCGCTTATCTGGACGCCAACCAGTTGCTGCGCATTGCCTATGAACAGGGCTGCGATGCCATTCACCCCGGCTATGGCTTTCTCAGTGAAAATGCTGCCTTTGCTGCCCAATGCGACGATGCCGGCATTCGTTTTGTCGGGCCCGATGCCAAGGTATTGGCCTGCCTGGGCGACAAGGCCAGTGCCCGACGACTAGCCATGCAACATGGCGTGCCGCTGGTACAAGGGACCAACCAGCCGACCACGCTGGAGCAGGCAAGAGCCTTTATGGCCGACCTGGGACCCCAGGCGGCGGTGATGCTCAAGGCCCTGGCCGGCGGCGGCGGGCGTGGCATGCGTGCGGTGCTGGATCCAGCGGAACTGGACGAGGCCTATGCCCGCTGCCAGTCCGAAGCCACGGCCGCCTTCGGCAATGGTGAGCTGTATATCGAAAGACTGATCCGCCGCGCCCGGCATATCGAAGTCCAGATCATCGGTGATGGCCGTGAGGTAGCACACATATGGGAGCGCGACTGCAGTCTGCAACGACGCAACCAGAAACTGCTGGAGATCGCTCCGGCACCCGGTCTTGATCCAGCCCTGCGCGAACAATTGCTGAGTGCCGCCCTGAATCTCACCGGTGCGCTTGGCTACCGCGGTCTGTGTACGGTCGAATTCCTGCTCGATGAAGACAACGGCGACTTCGTATTTATGGAAGCCAACCCACGTATCCAGGTCGAGCACACGGTCACAGAAGCAGTCACCGGGTTGGACCTGGCACAGATCCAACTGCGCCTGGCAGCGGGTGCGACGCTAGCCGAACTGGGGCTAAGCCAGGCACAGATCCCCGCTCCGCGCGGCTATGCCGTGCAACTGCGAATCAACCTTGAAAGCATGGCCAGCGATGGCAGCGCACGTCCGGCCGGCGGCACCCTGAGCGCCTATGAGCCACCCAGCGGCGCCGGCATCCGCGTGGATGGTTATGGCTACAGTGGCTACACCAGCAGCCCAAGCTTTGACTCCCTGCTGGCCAAATTGATTGTTCAGGCCGATGCCGATTACCCCCAGGTCCTCAAGCGCGCCTACCGAGCCCTGTGCGAATTTCGCCTGGAGGGCGTGGCCAGCAATCTGCATTTTCTGCAGAACCTGCTGCTGCACCCGGATGTGCAGGCCAATCGCGTTACCACCGGCTTCATTGAAACCGAATCGGCTGCACTGGTTGGCGCCGCCGTACAGACTCATCCACACCTGTATGCCAAAACCGCGGGTGCAGGCAGTGCGCAACGCCATGCCGAAGCCGATGCGCCGGCGGGTACCCAGCCACTGAACACCCCGGTGCAGGGCGTACTGGTCAGCCTTGATGTGCAAGCCGGCGATGCGGTCGCCATCGGCCAGCAGGTCGCGGTGCTGGAAGCGATGAAAATGGAATTCGTGGTCAAGGCCAGCCACAGCGGTATCGTTCGCGCCCTTGCCGTGGCACCCGGTGACACCCTGTTCGAAGGCAGCGCCCTACTGTTTCTTGAGCCGGCCGAAGTCAGCGCCGACGGCCTGGCGACCGAGGAAAGCATTGATCTGGAGCTCATTCGCAGCGACCTGCGCGACGTGCTTGAACGGCAGGCCGACCTGACCGATGCGCGCCGCCCGGAAGCCGTGGCCAAACGGCGCAAGACCGGCCAGCGCACCGCCCGCGAGAATCTTGCGGACCTGCTGGATGAGGGCAGCTTCATGGAATACGGCGGTTTTGCCCTGGCCGCCCAGCGTACCCGCCGCAGCCATGAGGAGCTGCTCAAACTGAGCCCGGCCGACGGTCTGATTACCGGCATAGGCACCGTCAATGCAGCGCAGTTCGGTGCTGAAAAGGCTCGCTGCATGGCCATGAGTTACGACTACACGGTCTTTGCCGGTACCCAGGGCGTGACCAATCACAAGAAGACCGACCGCATGCTCGAGCTGGCCGAGCAGTGGCGTCTGCCGCTGGTGTTCTTCACTGAAGGCGGTGGTGGTCGCCCCGGCGATATCGACAAGGTCGGCGTGGCCGGACTCGACTGCACCACATTCATGCGCATGGCCCGCCTCAGTGGTCAGGTACCGCTGGTCGGCGTGGTGTCCGGCCGCTGCTTTGCCGGTAACGCCGCCCTGCTCGGTTGCTGTGACGTAATCATCGCCACCGAGAACGCGACCATTGGCATGGCCGGCCCGGCGATGATCGAAGGTGGCGGTCTGGGTCGCTTCACTCCGGAACAGGTCGGCCCGACCAGCATGCAGGGGCCCAACGGCGTTATCGATGTACTGGTCAAGGATGAAGCGGAAGCGACCCGGGTGGCCAAGCAATATCTGAGTTATTTCCAGGGCGATCTGCCCGGCGGCGAGTGCGCCGATCAGCGCCTGCTGCGCCACCTGATTCCGGAAAACCGTCTGCGTGTCTACGACATTCGCGAGGTGATCGAGACCTTGGCCGATAGCGGTTCGGTACTGGAGCTGCGCCGGCAGTTTGCTCCCGGCCTGATTACCGCGCTGATCCGTATCAACGGCAAGGCCTTCGGCCTGATGGCCAACAACCCCATGCATCTGGGCGGCGCCATCGACGCGGTATCCGGCGACAAGGCCGCGCGCTTCATGCAGCTGTGCCAGGCCCATGGCCTGCCGATGGTTTCCCTGTGCGACACCCCCGGCTTCATGGTCGGTCCGGATGCCGAACAGCAAGCTACCGTGCGGCATGTCTCACGCATGTTTGTCACCGCTGCCAGCCTAAGAATTCCGTTCTTTACCGTGGTCCTGCGCAAAGGCTACGGCCTTGGCGCGCAGGCCATGGCCGCTGGCAGCTTCCATGCACCCATGTTCACCATCGGCTGGCCGAGCAGCGAGTTCGGCGCCATGGGCCTGGAAGGAGCCGTGCGCCTGGGTTATGCCAAGGAACTGGCGGCGCTTGAGGACCCCGCAGAGCAGCAGGCGCTGTTCGACAAGCTGGTGGCCGAGCTGTACCAGCGCGGCAAGGGTTTGAGCATGGCCAGCTTCCTCGAGATTGACTCGGTAATCGACCCGATGGAAACCCGTGACTGGCTGCTTCGTGGCCTCAGCTCGGCGCCACCGGAGTCACTGGAGCGCGGCCTGCGGCCCTTTGTCGATACCTGGTAGCGCGCCGCATTACCATCATGAAGGCTGGTGCAGGCTGTCCAGAACGATTACCCGATCGGCTCTGGGCAGCTGCGCCTGATCGTGCCCCAGCAACAACACGGTCCGACCCTCCAGCCACAGTTCCAACCTGGCCTGAATGCGCTCACGCAAAGCGTGATCCAGTCCACTGAACGGCTCATCAAGAATGATCAGCGGCGAGGCCTTGAGCAGTACACGTGCCAGTGCCAGGCGACGCCCTTCTCCCCCCGACAGCTGTCGGCCCGACTCGCCCACCCAGGTATGCAAACGGTTTGGCATCGCTCTGACCAGGTCAGCCAGCTCTACCATCTCCAGCACCTGCCAGAGCTCCTCATCACGGGCATCCGGTTTGGCCATCAACAGATTGGCGGCAATACTGTCATGCAGTAATTCAGTTTGCTGGGTCAAGTAACCTAGCTGCCCACGCAGGGCACTCAGGGGCAGATCAGGCAACGAAACGCCACCCAGCGTGATCTGCCCGCTATCCGGATCACGCAAACGCGCCGCGAGCGCAGCAAGGGTTGATTTACCGCTACCCGAACGCCCCGTCAGGGCCACGTGTTCGCCTTGGGCCAGATACAGGTCAACCGCTTGTAACCCGGCATGGACTACCGTGACACCTTGCCAGCTCACGCTGGTATCCAGCGACAGCGGCCGTGGGGACAGCGGCTCAAGCAATTGCGAGCGTAGTGCTGCCTGTCTATTCAGGCGAGCAGCGGCTGTAGCGGTGGCGCCATACTGGACAAAAGCTGCAGGCAAGCCGGCAAGGCCTTCACTCAGGGCCATCAGCGCCAGTGGCAACATGACCATCACCGGCCCGGATAACAACCCGGACTGATAGGCCTGGGCGCCGGCTAAAAGCGCAAGCAGCACCGCCAGCATGACACCCAGGGTGACGCCTGCCTGGCCAACAATAACGCGACGCTGCAGGGACAACTGCTCATTCAACAGCTGCTGGCTGGCCTCCAGCAACTGTTGCCGATGCTCTGCCAGAGTCCCCGCTGCAGTCAGCTCGGCCAGACCCTGCAACTGTTCTACCGACTGCACCCGCAGACTATCCAGCAGCTCAATACGCCGGGCACTCAAATGTCGCCCCCAGGCCGCCATACCCAAGGTCACCAACAGCAACAAAGACAGCAGCAGGGCCCCAAGCAGCAGCGCCAGCATGGGATGAAACAGCGCCACCAGTGCGGTCACCACCAGAATCCCGAGCAGCGCCACCAGCGGGGGCGCCAACAAGCGCAGATAGAGACTATCCAGCGCATCAATATCAGCGGTCAGACGGTTCAACCACTGCGCCGCTCGAAAGCGGCCAAGCGTGACCCCATCAAGTGTCGCCAATGCGGCAAAATGCGTGGCCCTGAGGTCAGCCAACAACTGCAGGACAGTACTGTGATTGAACACCCGCTCGGCATAACGCGCGACCGTTCGGCTCAGGGCAAAAAAGCGGATACCGCCACCCGGAAGATAGATATCAAACATCACGCGTTGACCCGCTGCCCATAACAGCGCTGTCACCCCGGTGGCCGTAATGAACCAGCCGGACAGCGCCAATAAGCCGACCGCGCTGAGCAGCGTCAGCGCCATCAGCAACGCGCCGAGCCAAAGTCGGCTGCGGCGTTGCAGCATCAGGGCCAGCCAGGGCTGCAATTCACGCATCGGCAATACACCCGTCACGCAACAGGACGCAGCGATCAGCCAGAGCCATCAGGGCCGGGTGGTGGGTCGCCATCACCAGAGTGCGGCCGCTTTCGGCCAGGGCAGCCAAGGCCTGAACAACCTCGGCTTCGCTCTCCTCATCAAGACTCGCTGTAGGCTCATCCAGCAACACCAGCTCGGCATCCGACAGCCACACACGGGCCAACGCCAGGCGTTGCGCCTGACCTCCCGACAAACCCCGCCCGGACTCACCAAGCGGAGTGTCCAAGCCCTGTTGCTGGGCTGCCAGCAACGGGCCGAGGCCAACCGCCTGTATCGCCTTAAGCATGTCAGCCGCGCTGGCATGCGGTGCCGTGAGCTGCAGATTCCTGGCCCAACTGCCCTGAATCAGAAAAGGGCGCTGCCCTAGCCATGCCAGCGGCAGGCGTCCGGGTAGTTGTCCAAAGACACTGATGGCGCCATCCGTTGGCTGGATGAAGCCGGCAAGGCAGTGCAGCAGGCTGGTCTTGCCTGCGCCAGAAGGGCCCACCAGTGCCACTACCTGACCGCGCGTCAGATCAAGTGATACTGCGTGCAAGACCCGCCCGCGTCCGGGATAGTTCAGGCCCACAGACTGCAGGTTGATACGCTCAGCGTCCGGCATGAGACCTTCGCCCGCAGTCGGCTGTTCAGCTGTGTGTGCCATCTCAGCGAACAGGGTCACCATCCCATCAGCGGCGCCCAGGGCCGCAGCACGGTCGTGATAGGACTGTGCCAGATTGCGTAATGGCTGAAAAAACTCAGGGGCAAGCAGCAAGATGAACAAGCCGGAAAACAACGTCAGCTCTGCTGCCGGACCAAACTGAATATAACCAAGCAGGGCGAAACCGATGTACATCGCGGCCACGGCAATAGCGACGGACGCGAAGAACTCCAGAACAGCAGATGACAGAAAGGCAATACGCAGCGTTCGCAGGGTAACGGCCCGATAGCGCTCGGCAACGTCCCGGACTGATGAAGTGGATGCCGCGACCTGTCCAAACAGTTGCAAGCTGGTCAGACTTCGCACCCTGTCGAGAAAATGTCCAGCCAGCCGTCCCGCTTCCAATACATGCTGCTGGCTGACTTTCTCGGCGCTCATGCCAATCAGCGCCATAAACAGGGGAATAAGTGGCGCAGAGACCAGCAAAAACACTGCAGCCAGCCAATCCAGCCAGCCCACCACCAGCACAATCAGCAACGGGCTCAACAACGCCAGCCACTGTTGCGGAAGATAGCGGGCGTAGTAACCATCCAGAGCATCAACCTGCTCAACCCACTGGTTAGCCAGGGCCGCGCTCGAGCGATCAGCCAGCCTGACCGGGCCGAGCCGGCCCCAGGCATCGCTCAGATCCTCGCGGACCTGCTGTCTGATCCTGGCACTGGCATGCTGACCACAACGTTCCTGGCCGGCCTGGAACAAGACACGCAACCCGACCGCCAATAACAGCCCCAGGCCGGCCCAGACCAGTTCATGGAGGGGTCGCTGCTGAACCAGCAGGGCATCAACCAGCCAGGCTATCAGGCCCATTTGCGCAATGATGCCAAGGTTGTGCAGCACGCCATTGACAACCGCCGCTTGCAACCATGGCTGAACTGACCGGGCCTGTTGTCGTAGCCAGTCGCGGCGCCGCCGCGCAGACTCAGTGATAGCCTTCACCCACCCGAACCTTGCCGCGGAAGACCCAGTAGGTCCAGGCTGTATAACCCAGGATGATAGGGATCACAAAGAGCATGCCCAGTAGCAGAAACAATTGCGATTCCGGTGCTGACGCCGCATCCCACAGGGTAAAGTTCGGCGGGATCACATAGGGCCAGCGGGTCCAGAGCAGACCGAAGTAGGTGGCAGCAAACATGCCCATGGTCGCCAGAAACGGCATGGCCTCGCTGCGTTTTTTCAGACTACGCCAGATCTGCAGGGCGAACAGCAGTGTCAGCACGGGGAAAATCCAAATCCAACGCACTTCGGCAAACCAGCGCTCAAAGGCCGCCGGGTCGACAGAGGGCGTCCAGATGCTGATGATGGCAAAGACCGCCAACACAGCGGCCAGCAACCAAGGTGCCAACCGATAGGCCCAAGCCTGAATATAGCCTTCGGTTTTCATGATCAACCAGGTGCAACCGAGCAGCGCATAACCGGCCATCAGGCCCAGACCGGTCATCACGGTAAAGGGCGTCAGCCAGTCAAACGCGCCGCCGGCATAGGCCAGCCCCTCGGTTTCGTAGCCCTGAATATAGGAACCCACTACCACGCCCTGGGCAAAGGCCGCCAGAAACGAACCACCGGCAAAGGCCCAGTTCCAAAGATAGCGCGAACGCTTGGCCTTGAACCTGAACTCAAAAGCCACGCCGCGAAAAATAAGGCCGGCCAACATCAGGAACACGCCGATATACAAAGCCGGCAAAAGGATCGAATAGACCAGTGGAAACGCCCCCAGTAGCCCGGCACCACCGAGCACCAGCCAGGTTTCGTTACCGTCCCAGACCGGCGCCACCGAGTTCATCATCACATCCCGCGCATCTTCATCGGGAGCAAAGGGAAACAACAACCCGACGCCCAGATCGAAGCCGTCCATCAGCACATACATGATCACCGCGAAGGCAATAATCATGGCCCAGATCATCGACAAATCCAAAAGAGATGCTTCCATGTTCAGGCTCCCTGCTGTTCAAGTGGTACATCGCTGCCAGACAGCGGCCGCGCCGGGCGATGGGCATCGTGCTGGTCGCTGGCCTGCGGCTTGATCTCCAAGCCGTCCTGCAGTACGCGCATCAGGTAATACAGCCCGGCACTGAAAATCAGTCCGTAGACCAGCACGTAGCCGAGCAGGCTGAACAGCGCCATGCTGCCGGTCAATGAGGGTGTCAGCCCCTCGGCATGCGTGATCAATCCCTGCACCAGCCAGGGTGCGCGGCCTGTCTCGGTGACCACCCAACCCGCCAATACGGCAACGAAGGGCGTCACACTCATCAACCGCAAGCTTTGCAAAAACCAGGGCGTCTGCCAGTAACGCTGGCGATGGCGCAGCAGCAACCCGGCAAAACCCACCGCGATCATAAGCAAGCCC
Organism: Halopseudomonas sp. 4NH20-0008; assembly: GCF_057548395.1. Classification (NCBI taxonomy): domain Bacteria; kingdom Pseudomonadati; phylum Pseudomonadota; class Gammaproteobacteria; order Pseudomonadales; family Pseudomonadaceae; genus Halopseudomonas; species Halopseudomonas sp. 4NH20-0008. Next base: position 175,668 of record NZ_BAAJMD010000005.1, on the reverse strand, counting down.
AGCCCGACCATGACCCGAAACGACCAGAAAACCAGTGCAACGGGCGGCTGCTCGGCAACCGGCACTTCGTTCAACCCTTTAACCACACCATCGGGATCATGCGTCAGAATCAGACTGGCCAGCTTGGGAATGGCAATTTCAAAGTGGTTGGTCTGGTTGGCCTGATCCGGCCAGGCGAACAGTAACAAGGGCACGCCAGAGGCCGTCTGCCAGTTCCCCTCCATGGCCGCGACCTTCATCGGCTGGTGTTCAAGGGTATTGATTCCATGGAAGTCACCCACCACGGCCTGGGTCGGCGCAACCAGCAGAATCAGCCAAAGGCACATGGACAAGGCCCGTCGGTTGACCTCTACCTCACGTCCGCGCAACAGATACCAGGCGCTTACCCCAGCGACCACAAAGGCGCCGGTCAGAAAGGAGGCCAGCGCCATATGGGCAAAACGGTAGGGAAATGACGGATTGAAGATGGCCTCGGACCAGGAGGTGACAAAAAACACGCCCTCCCGCAACTCGACCCCGGCCGGCGTGTGCATCCAGCTATTGGCCGAGAGAATCCAGAACGACGAAATGAACGTACCAAAGGCCACCATGCAGGCGGCCATCAAGTGAACGCCCTTGGGCACTCTATCCCGGCCGAAGAGCAAGACACCGAGAAACGCCGCCTCAAGGAAAAAGGCCGTAATCACTTCGTAACTCAATACCGGACCAAGGAAATTGGCCGCTGAATAGGAATAATTGCTCCAGTTGGTGCCGAACTGGAAAGACATGACAATACCGGATACCACACCCATACCGAACACCACGGCAAATACCTGTATCCAGAACTTCGACAGTCGCTCCCAGACCGGATTGCCGGTTTTAAAAGACAGCGCCTCAAGAAAAGCGATGAACGAGGCCAGACCAATAGTGAAGACCGGAAAAATCGCATGAAAGGACACCACGAAGGCGAACTGGATGCGCGACAACAGAAGGGGATCAAGTTCCATGCCACTAGCTCCTTGCAAGGGTTGGGCGGGTAAAGCGCCAGGCTAAGCTTACAGACTGGCCTGACTGCACTATGCAACAACCCCTGCCTCACTGACAGGCGGCCAATTGACGCATACCCCCAGGAGTTTAGACCAGAAACCAGAGCGTCATGCCCAACGGCAGCAGAATGGCTGTGGCAATGCCCATCAGACTCATGCCAAGGGCGGCAAAGGCGCCCGCCTCCTCACTTTCTTCCAGCGCCCGCGCCGTGCCTACGGCGTGTGCGCAGATACCCATGGCCAGTCCCCAGGCCGCCTGCGAACGAATGCCAGTGATCTTAAGCAGCCAGGGACCGAACAGTGCGCCTATGATCGCCGTAATCATGACGAACACCGCCGCCAGTGCCGCTACACCGCCGATCTGTTCAGCCACCAGCATGGCTATCGGCGAGGTCACCGATTTCGGCGCCATGGTCATCAGCAGCATATGATCGACCTGCAGCGCCCAGCCAATCAGCAGCGTGCTGATGGTCGCGAACAGGCCGCCCAGCAACAGGGTCAGCATCACCGGCCAGAAAAAGTCGCGAATCTTGCGCAGGTTGACATACAAGGGTACCGCCAGGGCAACCGTGGCCGGCCCGAGCAGAACCAGCAGCGGCGCCACCGCCTCACGGTACGTGGGGAAATCCACGTCGATCAACAGCAGCACCGTGATCATGATGACAATCGAAATCATCACCGGATGGAACAGTGCCAGCCGGGTTTTCTCATACAGCGCCACGCCCAGCTGATAGGCCGCCAGGGTCACGCCGATCCAGAACAGCGGGTGCTCGACAATCGCTTGCCAGGCCAGACTCAAGGCGCTCATGGCTGATCCTCCGAGCGCTGCTGTCTTTGCAATAGGCGCTGCATCAACCAGCCACACAGCGGCAGAGCGAGGAAAAACGACAGGGTCAGCGTAACGACGATGGCCAGACCATAGGCGGCCATTTCCGCGCCGTAGGCCATGATACCGACAGCCGGCGGCACCAGGATCAACGGCAGGTATTTCAGCAGGCCGGCGGCAGCCTGTTCGATCGGCTCACCGACTTCACCGCGGATCACCAGAAACACCAACAGCAGCACCATGCCAATGATCGGGCCCGGCAGGAAAGACAACCATAGAACATTCAGGCCCGTGCCGATCAACTGAAAAAGGATCAACCAGGTCAGACCACGTATCAACATCAGTGCTTCCCAACAGAGGTGTGTGCAACAAGAGTAATCAGGCCGCTGCGCGCTGACCAGTAGCAAATAGGCTAAGCCTGCTTCTGCGGAACAGAAACGACACAGGCCGGAACGAGCCGGCCTGCGGGTATAACAGACTGCCTGTTATTACGGGTCAATAACCGCGCAGCGAGGCAAAGCGGTCCGCGTGGAAGCGGTAATCACCAAACAGCTGCTGCAAGGGCCGCGCGCGCTTGATGAACAGACCTACATCAAACTCATCGGTCATGCCCATGCCGCCGTGCATCTGGATGGCCTCGTTGGTCGCCAGCTCGGCCACTTCACTGGCTTTGGCCTTGGCCAGACTGACCAGTACCGGCGCCTGGGCATCGCCCTCATCCAGCGCAATCAAGGCCTTGATCACTACCGACTTGACCAGCTCGATCTCACTGAACAGGTGCGCGCAACGGTGCTGCAAGCCTTGGAACGACCCCAGGGTCACACCGAACTGCTTGCGTTCCTGCAGGTATTTCACCGTCACTTCAAAGGCCTGAGAGGCAATCCCGAGCAGCTCGGCGGCGATCTGCGCATTGGCGACATCAAACAACGCCTCCAGCACGGCAAACCCTTGCCCGGTCTGACCCAGCAAAGCAGCCGAACCAAGCTGCACATCCTTGAAACGGATAATCGCCGCATTGCGGCTATCGACCATACTGGTGCGCTCAATACTGACCCCGGCAGTCTGAGCATCAACCAGGAACAGGCTGATGCCGTCACGGTCCTGCACGGCGCCAGCCGTGCGCGCCGAGACAATCAGGGTGTTGGCCACATGGCCGTCAATCACAAAGCCCTTCTCGCCATTCAGCAGGTAACCCTCGCCCTGAGCCTTAGCCGTGGTCGCCACTCGAGACGGAGCATGGCGCGCCGCCTCATCCACCGCCAGCGCAGTCAGCAGACGACCTTCGGCGATGGCTGGCAGCATGTCCTGCTGCTGCGCCGGGGTGCCGGCCAATTGCAGGGCACAGACACCCAGTACGGCGGTCGAGAGCAGCGGCGACGCACTCAGGTTGCGCCCGGCCTGCTCGAATACCTGACCCATGCCAACATGGCCAAAGGCTGAGCCACCAAAGGACTCAGCCAGCAGCGTGCCAACAAAACCCATCTCCACCATGCTTTGCCACAGCTCACGGGAAAAGCCGGTTTCATCGCGGCTGTCGCGCAGTTGCCGCAACTGGCTGATCGGCGCCTGCTCGGCGAGAAAACCCTTGGCGGCGTCACGCAGCATCTGCTGCTCTTCATTCAATACCAACATTGCCATTGTTCTGTCCTCTGTCCGCTCACTGGAGCCCAAGAATGTTGCGGGCGATCACGTTCAGCTGCACCTCAGAGGTGCCACCTTCGATCGAGTTACCCTTGGAGCGCAACCAGCTGCGTGGCAGTTGGCCCTCTTTCCAGGCGGTGCCCTCCCAGACCATAGCGTCACTGCCGGCCAGGGCGATCATCAGCTCCTGGCGGCGCTTGTTCAATTCAGTGCCGTAGTACTTGAGCATGGCCGAGGCCGCGCCAACGCCCTGCCCGGACTTGGCTTCATCCACTACCCGCTCGGCGGTCAGCTCAAAGGCCTTGGCATCCAGATCCCAGCGCGTAACGTCACTGCGCAGATACCCATCGGACAACTTGCCGTTCTCCAGGCCAATGTGCTCGGCGGCAAACTCCGGCAGGGTCTTCTGGCCCGCGGCGGTGCGGCCCATGCCACCGATCATTTCGCGCTCATGGGTCAACAGATACTTGGCAATGGTCCAGCCGGCGTTGATTTCACCGACCACCTGACTCTTCTCTACTCGCACGTTGTCAAGGAAGGTTTCGCAGAAGGGCGAGCTACCGGAAATCAGCTTGATTGGCCGGGTCGTAACGCCGGGGGAGGTCATGTCAAACAGCACCAGACTGATACCCAGCTGCTTCTTGGCTTCGGCGTTGGTGCGCACCAGACAGAACATCCAGTCGGCCTTGTCGGCATAGGAAGTCCAGATCTTCTGGCCGTTGACGATAAAATGATCGCCCTGGTCCTCGGCCTTGGTCTGCAGCCCGGCCAAGTCAGAACCGGCACCCGGCTCACTATAGCCCTGACACCAGCGGATCTCGCCGCGCACAATCGGTGGCAAGTGCTGGCGCTTGAGCTCCTCGGAGCCAAACTTGAGAATCGCCGGGCCGATCATCCACACGCCAAAACTCGACAGGGCCGGCCGCGCACGCAGGCGCGCCAGCTCTTCACGCAAGACCTTGTGCTCGGCGGAACTCAGGCCGCCACCGCCGTATTCAACCGGCCAGTCCGGCGCCGTCCAGCCCTTGTCGGCCATGCGCTGCAACCAGAGTTTCTGGTCCTCACTCTGAAACTGAAAGCCGCGACCGCCCCAGCACTGATCGCCTTCGCTGGTCATCGGGGCACGCATGCTCTGCGGGCAGTTCTCTTCCAACCAGGCACGGGTCTGCTGGCGGAACGCATCCAGATCGGTCACGGGAGTATCTCCTCAGTTGAGCGGGTAAAGCGTCACAATACGCCGGCGCACGCCGCATGGCAGCGCCTTTGATTAACGGAATGATGATTCATTCAATATGCTAATGGAAATCCGGCGCCTGAATTGCCCGGAGTTATGAGCAAATTTATCTGCCGGCCATCCGGGGCTGTCACGTATCCCCCTGTGCATGGCCGTTCAGGCCACTATGCAGTAACCCTGGGTTGGCTATGATGATGCTCTTTCCCAGTCTCCCGTGGATAGATCAATGCACGCAAACAGGCCCGCGTCTGACCCGCTAGACGTACTGATCATAGGCGCCGGTTTTGGCGGACTGGGGCTGGGGATTCGACTGGATAAAGCCGGTATCAGCGATTTTCTGATCCTTGATAAAGGCCGTGACGTCGGGGGTACCTGGCGTGACAATCACTACCCCGGCGCCGCCTGCGATGTGCCCTCGCACCTCTACTCCTTCTCCTTCGAACCCAAGGCCGACTGGCACTGCCGCTACGCTGGGCAAGCCGAGATCCTTGAGTACATGCAGCATTGCGTACGCAAGTATCAGCTCGCTACCCGGCTGCGCCTGGGTCGCGAAGTCAGCCGTGCCGAGTTTGATGCGGCCAGCGGTCTCTGGCAGGTCAGTTGCAGCAACGGCGAGACGCTCAGCGCCCGCTGCCTGGTCAGTGCCTGCGGCCAGCTCAACCGGCCAATCTACCCACAGATTGATGGCCGTGACAGCTTCGCCGGACCGGCCTTTCACTCAGCCTGCTGGCAGCATGAGGTTGATCTGCAGGGCAAGCGCGTTGCGGTGATTGGCACCGGCGCCTCAGCCATCCAGTTCGTGCCGCCGGTCGCCGAGCAGGCCGCCGAGCTACTGTTATTCCAGCGCAGTGCCGCCTATGTCATCAGCAAGGATGACGCGCCCTACAGCCCCCAAAACCAACGCCTGTTCCAGCGCCTGCCACTACTCTTGAAGCTGAGTCGCAGCTGGCATTATCTGACCCACGAAATCCGCGCGCTGGCCTTTATCCGTTTTCCCGGCCTGATGAAGCTGCTGGAAAAAGGCTTTCACGCCCACCTGCGCAAGGGTGTCAGCAACCCGGAAAAACGCCGACTGTTGCTACCTGACTACCCGATGGGCTGCAAACGCATGCTGATCAGTGACGACTTCTATCCGGCCATCGATCAGGACAAGGTCCAGCTGGTGACCGAGCCGATTAGCCGCATTACTGCCGAGGGCATCGAGACCGCGTCAGGACAATGCCACCACGTCGATGTGATCATTTACGGCACTGGTTTTGCAGCCAGCGATTTTCTTGCGCCCATGCAGATTATCGGCCTGCATGGCAGTGAACTGAATCAGGCCTGGCAATCCGGCGCCGAGGCCTACAAGGGCATCAGCGTCAGTGGCTTCCCGAATCTGTTTCTGCTCTATGGCCCCAATACCAACCTGGGCCATAACTCGATCATTTATATGCTGGAGAGTCAGTTCAACTACGTGATTGACTGCATCGACCGACTGCAACGCCATGGCCTGCGTTATATGGATGTCAAATCCGCACGGCAGGACAGCTATAACCAAGGGCTGCAAAAAGCCCTGGGCAAGACCATCTGGAGTCGCGGCTGTCACAGCTGGTACCAGACCGCCGAGGGCAAGCACACCAATAACTGGCCCGGTTACACCTTCAGTTACCGGCACCTGACCCGTCACCCGACATGGACTGATTATGACTTCACAGGCTGATTACACTGCCCCGGACCCAGGCCAGGGACTGCTGCGCGGATTGCTGCGCTTTTTCATGAAGTGGCTGTTCCGCGGACTGATTCGCCCCGCCGTACCGATTGCTGTGCAACGCCTGGTGATTCGCCTGCTGACCGCCGCCATGCCGGTCAGTCGTGGCGTCAGCCGTACACGGGAGATCATCGCTGGACAGCACTGCGAATGGCATCGTCCGCATGCTGGCGGTCAGGGACGGGTCATGCTCTACCTGCACGGCGGCGCCTATCTGATTGGTTCGCCCGCCACCCACCGCTTGCTGTGCGCCAAGCTGGCCAGTCTGACGCAGATGGATGTCTGCGTGATTGACTACCGTCTTGCGCCGGAACACCGCCTGCCAGCCCCGCGAGAAGATGCGGTAGCGGCCTACCAGGCGCTACTGCAGCGCGGCTATGCTCCGGCCAGCATAGTGATCGCCGGCGACTCGGCCGGTGCGCACCTGACCCTGATCACCGCGCTCGAGCTCAAGGCCCGGCAACTGCCGCTGCCCGCTGCCCTGGTGTGTTTCTCGCCGGTCGTGGACTTTACTGCGGAGCACCTGAACAACCCGGTTGCCGGTGATCCGTTGTTGAACATGAGCTGGATAGAGCAGGCCGCCGACCTGGTTTGCGAACCCGGCATGAACCGCCGCGATCCGATGCTATCGCCGATCAATGCCGACCTGAGCGGCCTGCCACCCCTGTTGATCCAGGTGGCCGAAGAAGAACTGCTGCTGAATGACAGCCTGCGCTTTGCCGAGGCTGCCAGAGCAGCCGGAGTCAGGGTCCAGCTGGAGTTTTTTCCACGTCTCTGGCACGTCTTTCAGGCCAACACCGGCCTGCTGAAAATGGCCGATCTGGCCCTGCAACGGGTCGCCAACTTCACTGCACTGCACCTGCCTGCCACGCCTGTAGATGCGGCTCCAGCAACGCCGCCAGTGGCAGGCACACCCCAAGTCGAGTAAAGCTCCAGTAATGCCCTTCCAGCACCCGGTTGACCAGAATGGTCGCGGGTGCCGGTTGCAGGCTGCCAAGTCGTGCCAGCACGTCAGGTACCAGTGTCTGGACCTGAGCATGCAGCCCACTGGCGGCAAAATCCCACTGCGCTGCAGGCTGAATCAGTGGTCCCAACAAGTCCTGTAACTGACGATACAACGCCCATGGCACAGGCGTGCCCGGCTGACGCAGACCCAGGGCTTGAAAGCCATCTTCCAGCTGCTCCGCACTGCCCGCCTGCAAAGCGCGATAGCACTGGCTATAGGCCGCCAGCAGATCAGCACCCATGGATTGCATGCAGCCAAAATCATAGGCAATCAGCTGCCCCTGGGGTGTGTAGGCAAAATTGCCGGCATGTGGATCAGCGTGCAACTCACCGAATTCAAAGGCCTGACGGCACAACCAGTGCACAAGCGTCTGAGCCAACTGCTCGCGCAGTGCCGGCGATGCATCGGCGACCTTTGCAAAGGGCAGGCCCGGCAGGTAACTCAGCGCCAGCACACCGGGGCGGCAGAGCGCCGGCAGGGGCTCAGGCACCAGCACCCGATCACAGCCCTTGAAGTGCAGATGATAACGCTGCAGTCGTCGCATTTCCGCCGCATAGTCCAGCTCCTCGGCAACACTGCGAGCCAACTGGGCATGCACTGCCTCCAGTTGAGCGGCAGGCGCACGAAACAGACGGCCGAGCGGCAACAGACGCCGCAGCTGCTTGAGATCAGCCGCGCAGATGGCAGCAATGCCCGGATACTGGATTTTCAATACCAGATCCCGCCCCTCAGCGCTGACGGCACGGTGAACCTGACCCAGCGATGCGGCGGCAAAGGGTTCAGCCTCGATGTGCTGAAAATAAACGCCCAGGTCAGGACCATAAACCGCCTTGAGCTGCCCTTCTATGTCACTGAATGCCATTGCCGGTACGCGATTTTGCAGGCTCGCCAGGGCGTTGATGATCGGCGCAGGCAGAACGCCCTGCCACTGCGAAGCCATTTGCCCGAGCTTGAGCACAGGTCCTTTCATCTGCCCCAGAACCTCGGTCAGCAAATCACCAACAGGTTGCCAGTCGATGCCGGCACGGCCATGCAGCAGACGCTGCCCCAGCACGCCACCGGCAATACGGGTAGCCGTGGTGGAGAGGCGGATGAAACGACCCAGCGATGACGAGGATGGCGCTTTCAAAGGCAAATTCCACAAGAGGAAAGTTTGTCAGTGTGGTGCGCGGCCTGCCCAGGCAGCAAGCACCTTAAGGTAAGCAAAGATAACCCGCTCGGCGGGTTGGCGTGGAAAAGGTCGCAGGATGGTCGACGCACGCGCATACTTGTTGCGCATCCTCTTTAGCCAGACAATGCAGGCTCCGCATGTCCAACTTACAGCAGCTACGCCACTTCGTCGCCCTCGCCGAGCAAGGTCACTTTGCCCGTGCAGCGGAAACCGTCAACCTCAGTCAGCCCGCGCTGAGTCGCAGCATTCAAGCGCTGGAGGCCAGCCTTGATTGCAAGCTGCTGGATCGCCATACCCGCGGCATCAGCCTGACCGCACACGGCCAGTTGGTGCTGGAACATGCCCAGCGTCTGTTGGCCGGCAGCCGCGCACTGAAAAATGCCGTCAGCCAACTGGGCAACCTTCAGGCGGGGGAACTGCGACTCGGCGCCGGCCCCTATCCCGCAGCCCGCTTGGTGCCAGCCGCTTTGGGACAACTGGCCACTGATTATCCGGGGATTCGAGTCGCACTGTTGATTGATAACTGGCGCGATTTGCGCGCACGCCTATTGGCTGACGACATTGAGTTGTTTGTGGCCGATATCCGTGACTTTGTCGATGACCCACTACTCAACATAGAGCCGCTGGGCGTGCATCACGGCGTCATTTTTTGCCGCCCCGATCACCCGCTGACAGCGCTGACTGCAATCACATCCAGCGACCTCTGGGCCTACCCTCTGGCCGCAACTCAGATGCCTGAAGAGGTCGCCGAGGAGTTCAAGTCATTCAGCGGTAGAGAGAGTCCGGTGAGTATTCAGTGTGACAACTTCATGGTGCTCAAAGCACTGGTCGCGCAAAGCGATGTACTCAGCACCGCACCCTGGGATGTGGTTGCACATGAGGTCAATGCTGGTCGCCTGAGTGTTCTGACGTTAAGTGACAACAGTTTCAGACAACACTCGGCCTATGGGCTGGTCAGCCGTGCCGACCATAGTCTGTCACCAGCCGCGCAGGCCATGCGCCAGGTAATACTGCAGATCGATCAGCACCACAATTTTGCCCCGCCAGAACAGGATGTCGGGCAGGGCTGACGCCATGGATTTTAACGCGCGTCGATTGCTTCAAGATCCCGCATCAGGCGCTCAACCTCAGCCTGAATCTCGGCATCCGACATTTGTTCGATGTCTGGCTGTGGGGCACTCGGCATCGTGGACGCAAACAGATCGTCCAGCTCGTCAACCGCCACGGGATTGCCGTTGATCTCCAGTTGACCCTCGGCATACACCAGGTCGGTGCGCAGATCGTCGCCTTCTACACGGGCCAGTTTGCTGGCCTGGGCCATGTCTTCCAGCATGTCGATCAACACCTCGGCTTCCATGGCCAGTTCGTCACTGCTCAGCCCAGGCTGGAACAGCCCTTTATAGGACACCAGATCCCGGAGCATGGGCTTGGACAACTTCAGTTGCCCATCAACCCGCGCAATGATCTGACGCAGCAAGGTTTCATCTTCCAGCTCGAAGGACTCGGGTGCCGCCAGCTCAAATGCCAGACTCAGCCGGCTTTCACCATTGGCCGTTCGCACGTCAAGGGACTCCAACGCCAAACGGGGTTTGCCCGCAAGCAGTTGCGCCACAACAACTTGCATCTCATCCATGTGATCGTCGATATCAGCGTCGGTCTGGACCGAGGTCATGACCTGATTGTAGAAACGATTCAGCTCGGCCACCGCTTTGCCGTCAAGGCGAGAAAAGCGCCAGGCACTGCTCATTGAGCCCAGTGTCTGGCCGGCATAATTGACTGAACCCAGGTCAAAATCCATTTCGCTGGTCAGTTGCCCGTCCTGCTCAAGGAGCGTGTCACTCGAGCTTAGCGCCAGAACTTCCAGGGTCTTTTTGTTGCTCGCGGTAAAGGCCATACGCGCCAGATCAAGCTGGCTTGAACCCAGATAAAGGCCATCGGCGTTCTGCGTGCGATCCATATTGATGACCAGATCATTCATGCTCATCTGAACCGACAGCAGGCCATCCAGCTTCAGCGTCAGTGCCTCCATATTCCCGGACAGGACAATTTTTTCGCCCAGCTTGTCGGTACTCAGGTTGGCATTGAAGCCAGAAAAGGTCATGTCCAGATCTTCGTCCTGCAGTGTCATGGGCACCAGCGTCAATTGCGCATCAATGTGCTGGTCATAGCCCATGACACTGGTCATGTTCATAGGTGAGTGTCCACCCGTGGCATTGAACAGACCGCCCAGAACTTCACTGTCTTTCATGCTGGTCTGGCTGTAAGCCATGACCGGCATGAACTGCAAGCGACTCAAGCGTGACAGCGGAAAGGGACCATGTTCGATGCGGTCGGACAGCGCCAGCAAAAGGGTCTCGTCACCCTCGTCGTCAACGACAATGCGGTATTCCGCCTGGCTACTGAACAGGCCGCGCTCAAAGTGGGACAGCTCCATGCGCAGCTCACCATCCGGGAACAGCTCGAGGAACTTCTCGTTGGTGCGCTGCAGCGCTTCGGTCAACGCTCCTTCCACTCGACTGCCGGTATACCACGCGCCTGCAGTGCCCGCTGCCAGTAGCGCTACCAAGGCGGAGGCCGCAATCCCTGTCTTGTTCATCTTGTCGAAATCCTTGATCAAATCCACGTTAAAGAAGCCGAACTTTAGGCTATTCAACTGCAGCTGTCAGCCCTGAGACCGGACAATGACCCTGCATTCCTCCGACTTATCCACGCCAGTCAGCGGTTGCAGCCGATCAGCGACCGGCCCATGCTTACGCTCTATTCCGTTTACGCAGCCAGGAACAGCCAAGACCATGAGCGCCCCAAGTCACTTCGAATGCCACTTAACCCCGCGCTATACCGATCTCGACACCTGGCGACACGTCAACAACTCGCGCATCTATCAACTGCATCAAGAGGCGCGAATCCTGGCGCAGATTGACCTGCTCGGCAAGGACGCCTGGTTTTCTGACACAGTGCGTCTCAGACCCCTGCGCAGCATTACCCAATACCGCCAGGTCAGTTGGTACGGCAGCGATCTGACTGCTCGCCTAACCTATCTGGGCTGCGATCAGCATAGTTATCGGGTACGCAATGAGCTGTATCAGAACAGCGAGCTGGTGGGCACCCAGGACTGCCTGATTGGCGGCTACGAAAACGGCCAGCGGGTTGAGCTGCCTCAGGCAACGCATGAACTGATACAACAGCTAAGTGGCGAAAGTCCCGAGCCGCTGCCTGAAGCCCGCTACTTGAGCCTGCTGGATAGGGTAGAAGGGTTTCCGGTGCATCAGCAGCTGACACCGCGCTATGCCGACCTGGATGCCGATAGCCAGCGCAGTGAGGCGGCGCTGGCGCGCTATATTGAACAGGCCCGCTTTGGCGGCATCCGTCAGCTTGACCTGCAGGGTCTGGGCATACTGATTGCCTCAGCCGATATCAGCTTTGCGCATTTTCAGCCGGGCTGGCCGCCGGTTGATCTGGCGTCGGGCATCAGCCATATCGGTAATACGTCCTTTGTGTTTACCGCCTGTGTGCGCGCCAAGGGCGAGGTGCAGGCCGCTGCCAACAGCGTGATGGTGGTGATTGATCAACAAAGCGGACGCCCCGCGCCGATCCCTGCGCAACTACGTGAGTCTCTGCAGACCTGGCATATCGGCAGCGCCTGAGCGAACTAGGTATCCCTCTGTCAATCGGCGTCGCGCATCACCTTAAGCTCCGAATCAGCCTGGGCAAAACCATGCTCAAGCTTGGTCTTGAGCAACAGATCGGTGCGTGAGTCGGCATGGTGCAAGGCCTCATCCATGCTGATCTCACCCGCCTCCAGCAGCATGTACAGGTGCTGATCAAAGGTTTGCAGACCCAGCTCGCGGCTACGCCCCATGGCTGAGCGTATCTCACCCAATTCATCTCGTGCGATCAGATCGACGATATAGGGCGTGCGCAACAGCAGCTCTACTGCTGGCAATCGTTTCTTGCGCGTGCCACGCAACAATCGCTGACCAACCACCGCAGCCAGGTTCATGGAAATATCACCCAGCACCTGCTGGCGACTGTCCTTGGGAAACAGATTGATCATCCGCTCAATCGCCTGCACGGTATTGGTTGCATGCAGGGTAGCCAGTACCAGGTGACCGGTTTCACTGTAGTGCAGCGCATGCTGCATGGTTTCGCGATCACGGATTTCACCAATCATGATGACATCCGGCGACTCGCGGAGCACATTGCGCAGGGCCTCGGCAAAACTGAAGGTGTCCAGTCCGACCTCACGCTGATTGACGATCGACAGCTTGTGTTGATGCAGAAACTCCACAGGCTCTTCAATGCAGATGATATGCCCGGTCTGGTGGGTATTGCGGTAGTCAATCATGGACGCCAGGGTGGTTGACTTGCCGGAGCCGGCAGCGCCGATCACCAACACCAACCCGCGGTCGAGCATCACCAGCTCACGCAGTTTCAACGGCAAGCCGAGCGCTTCAATGCCAGGAATCACGTTATTGATATGACGGATGACCATGGCCACCTCGCCACGCTGGTAAAACACATTGATCCTGAAACGACCGGCGCCGGGGATACCGATACCCAGATTCATCTCCAGCGTGCGCTCGAACTCGGCAATCTGTTTCTGGTTCATCAACTGATAGGCCAGTTGCTTGACCATGCCACTTTCAAGCGGCAAGCCATCCAGCGCAACCACCTCACCATCGCGTTTCAGATTGACCGGCGCACCGACACTGAAATACAGATCCGAGCCAGACTGCTCAACCATGGCATGCAAGAAACTGAAAACATCCATAAGGATCCTTGTTATTTTTCCAAAACAAACACAGCTAACAGCAACCACTATAGCTGCGTACAGCCATCAGGCAGACGGCTTATTGTGACCAGGTAATTGGCTTCAGCTGCCATGTCTAACCAAGGCCCGTGTTTACTGCGTCCTAGCCCATATGGGCGATAGTTCTTTTCAGCCTTTTTAGTCCTAATCAAGTAAAGGTTGCGTGCATGCCGTTGGCAGCAACCACCTATAACAACAAGGCTTTCGTCAGCCTGCTGCACTGATTCAGGGACGGTCATGGGCTCCAAACGCGCACTGGTGGTAGACGACTCCCGCTCTGCCCGACTGGTACTAAAACGTCTGCTGCGGGAACACGGCATCGTTGTTGATGAGGCGGTTTCAGCCGAGGATGCGCTGGAATACCTGCTGTACAACAAACCCCACGCCATCTTCATGGACCATATGATGCCCGGCATCGATGGTCTGGAGGCCGTGCGCATTATCAAGAGCGACCCCGATACCGCCTTGATCCCGATCATGATGTATACCTCGCGCGACGGCGGCGAAGTCTATCTGAGCCAGGCCCGCGCTTTGGGTGCCGTGGGCGTACTGCCCAAGGAAATGAAGTCCGTTGACCTGTTGGCCGTCCTCAACTCGCTGCATTTGCTGGACGACCCCAGCTCCGCCATCAGCACAGCCAGCAGCCCCGCTGCCGAGCCGGTCATGGCCGAAGCGGAGCCGCTATCGGCCTCGCGGGAAATTGAAGCGCTGGCCCGTGATGCCGCCGATGAGGCCATGATCCGGCTGCTCAAGCCGCACCTTGACCAGCAAACGCAAAAACTCCGCGCCAGCATGGTCTCCGAACTGCGCACCATGGCCGACCAACTGAACAATATTGACCTGCGCCCAGCGCCCAGGCGCTGGCCAAGCCTGCTCGGTGGTGCATTGCTGGGCATGCTGCTGAGTCTTGGCTTGTACAATCTGCTGCTGGCTGACAACGGCGCCGCTGCGGGTCCAGGCGCCGTGATGGACAGCCCGACAGCTGATAGCCCACTCAATCGCCAGCTACAAGATGCGTTGGCACAGCAACGCAGCAGAACGGACAGTGAGAAGAACGCACTTCTGCGTGCGCTGGAATGGTCGCTGAGCCGTCAGGGGCAGTTCGGGTTTGCTGACGTGCCCTTCAATGACCAGAAGTTGAACGAGCTCACAGCACTGATTCAATCGCTGCACCAGGGCGGCTTTCAGGGTCGTATCCAGCTCACCGCGCACACGGGGCAATTCTGTCTGGTGCAGGATGAGCGTGGCAGCATGACCCTGGCCCCCGACGCCCTTCCAGCGGCCGACTGTGAAGTTATCAGCAGTGAGCTGGAGCGTCTGCAGCGCAGTGGCGCCCAGGAAACCCTGGCTTTTGCCAACTTTGCCAAGCGTCAGCCAGTGGTCGAGGGCAGCCGCATTCGCCTGGTGATCAACCCACCCCAGGATAACCGGCCGCAGGTGGACTATCCGCAGATCGACCGCTTCCTCACGGCTGGCGAGTGGAACGCCATTGCCCGGCAGAACCAGCGTATTGAAGTACGCCTGACACCCTGAGCCCTGCCCGCACTCGCTTCTACTCACCCAAGAGAGGCTGACGCTAGCCACGTGTGGTAGCTACGTACCATAACCGGCGAACCTGATTGCCTGCGTGACTGCGTGCAGCCTATGCTGTTGTGAAAAAATCCTGTTCCCGAACTCAGCGCAAGCCGTCCAAGCTGCCGCCGGTCTGGCAAGAACGGGAAAGCACAAGCACTCAGACTGCCACATGGAACAGCAATGACTGACAGCGCCGTCGCTACCTTGACCAACACCCTGAACAAGGACTGCTTTTGCATCAGCCTGGATCAGCAGGCTCTCCGCAGCGCAATCGAGTCCGGAGTAGGGCAACCTGATCTGTTCGAGCTGCTGCAGACACGTTGCCCAACCCTGTTTGCCAGCCGCCCGGTGTTTGTCTCAGACACCCACATGGCTCGCATGCAGGAATTGATCACGGCGATTGAATCGGTGCTGGCCATGCCGGCCTATCAACAGCACGTGCTGGCTAAAGCACCGGCTATCGCCCGCCATCCCAGCACCGCATCCGGGGTCTTCATGGGCTATGACTTCCATGTCACGGAGAGCGGTTTCGGGCTGATCGAAATCAACACCAATGCCGGCGGTGCCATGCTCAATACCCTATTGGCCCGCGCGCAACGGGCCTGCTGCATGGAAGTAGAAGGTCTGATACCGCCTCCGGCACTGGCCGAGGCCATGGAGCAGGCTATTGTTGCCATGTTCCGCCAGGAATGGGCGCAATCCGGCCACAGCCTGCCACTGCGCAGCATCGCGATAGTCGATAGCGCGCCGCAGGAACAATACCTCTATGGTGAGTTTCTGCTGTTCCAGCAACTGTTCGAAGCGCACGGCATTCGCAGTGTAATTACCGATCCAGCCGAGCTGACGCTGCGCGGCCAGCGTCTGATGCACGCCGATCTGGAGATTGACCTGGTCTATAACCGGCTGACTGATTTCCTGCTCGATGACCCGGCCCATGCGGTATTGCGTAGTGCCTATCTGGACGACCAGGTGGTGCTGTCGCCCAACCCGCGCGCCCATGCGCTCTATGCCAACAAGCATAATCTGGTGCTGCTCAGCCAGGCAGAGACGCTGACCGAGCTCGGTGTCCCTGACAGTACACAGGCCATCTTGCTGGCAGGCATTCCACGCACCCGCCAGGTCACTACCGCCAACTCAGACGCGCTATGGCAGGCACGCAAGGGGCTTTTTTTCAAACCCAGCGCAGGCTACGGCGGGCGCGCAACCTACCGTGGCGACAAGCTGACCCACAGGGTCTGGCAGGATATTCTGGCTGGCGACTACGTCGCCCAGGCACTGGTAGCACCCGGACAGAGGGCGCTATCAGCCGGACCTGATGGTCCAATACTCAAGTTCGACCTGCGCAACTACGTCTATCAAGGTCAGGTACAGTGGGTCGCAGCCCGCCTGTATCAGGGTCAAACCACCAACTTTCGCACGCCCGGAGGTGGTTTTGCGCCGGTCTATCAGGCCAGCAGCAACAGCGTCGGCTGCATGCCGCTGGCCTGACAGATGACGAGCTGTCTTACTCGGCCTTTTCCAGCGCGGTCACCACATAACTGCCGTCCTCATTTTCGGCCCGAAAGCGGACCTGATCACCGGCCGCCAGCCCCTTCAGATCCACACCCTCGGCCAGGCGAAACACCATGGTCATGGGGGGCATCTTCAGATTATCGATCGGCCCGTGGCGCAGGGTGACGCGCTGACCGGCCTGATCAATCCGCCGCAACTCGCCCTCGCTCATGGCCACCGGGCTGTCTGCCAGGGCAGAAACCGCGGTAATCAGACTCAACACACAGACTGCGAATAACTTTTTCATTTTCTGCTTCCTTGGATCATTGGTTGGAAAGAGGCTGAGCGTCCACCTGCACACTGCCCAGCATGCCGGCTTGAAAGTGCCCCGGCAGCAGACAGGCAAATTCAAAACGCCCGGCCCGATTGAAGGTCCAGAGCATGCTCTGGGTCTGACCCGGTTCCACATGCGCCATATAGGGTTCGTCGTGCTCCATGCCGGGGTATTTCGCCATCATGGCCGCGTGCGCCTCCAGCTCCTGCGCCGTACCCAGCACCAGTTCGTGGCGCATTTGCCCCTCGTTGATGATCACCAGTCGCAGTGTTTCCCCTTCTTCAGCCTCGATATAGTCAGGACTGAAGCGCATGTCATCGCCCATGCGAATGACCAGCTCACGGTCAACCCGATCCTCCTCAGCACCTATGCCCCAGGGCTTCTGCTCCGCTGGCAAGGCAGCCCGCTCACTGTTGTCGGCGGCGCCATGGCCCCAGGCGCTTAGAGATAGCGCGCCCAATGCCAGCGCAAAACCCAGCGCTGAAATCGATTTCTTATGCATCATATTTCTCTCCTGCAATCAGTGACCGGCATGGCCGCCAGGTTTGCGCACCTGTACTTCCACCGCAGGTGTGCCTGTTGCTGTCTCGGACTTGAAACGTGCCGGCTCAGCCAATGGTCCGGTCCATTCGAAGGCCTGGGTTCCGGGAGGCTGCCGGTACCAGCCGGGGTCGCTGTAATCCCCCGTCGGCTGGTTTTCCCTGACCTTGAGCATGGTGAACATGCCGCCCATTTCCACCGATCCGAAGGGGCCGTCACCGGTCATCATCGGCACCGTATTGTCCGGCAGCGGCATCTGCATTTCGGCCATATCGGCCATGCCGCGCTCACCCATCACCATGTAGTCGGGAATCAGATTGCTGATCTGGGTGACGACCTTGCGATGATCCACACCGACCATGGTCGGCACGTCATGCCCCATGGCGTTCATGGTGTGATGACTCTTGTGGCAATGCAGCGCCCAGTCCCCCGGCTCGCTGGCAATGAACTCGATCTGGCGCATCTGTCCGACTGCGACATCGGTGGTGACCTCCGGCCAGCGCGCGCTCCGAGGTACCGGCCCACCATCGGTGCCGGTCACTTCAAACTCGTGACCGTGCAGATGAATCGGGTGATTGGTCATGGTCAGGTTGCCGACCCGAATCCGCACCTTGTCATCCTTGCGTGCCACCAGCGGATCAATGCCGGGGAAAATCCGGCTGTTGAACGACCAGATATTGAAGTCGAGCATCTCCATGATCTTCGGCGTGTAGCTGCCCGGCTCGACGTCATAGGCGTTGAGCAGAAAACAGTAATCGCGGTCCACTTCATCGATATTCGGGTGGGCTTGCCGCGGATGGGTGACCCAGAAGCCCATCATGCCCATGGCCATCTGCACCATTTCATCGGCATGCGGGTGATACATGAAGGTACCAGGGCGCTTGGCCTCGAATTCGTAGACATAGGTCTTGCCCACCGGGATCGCCCGCTGGTTAAGTCCCGCAACACCATCCATACCGTTGGGCAGACGCTGGCCGTGCCAGTGAATACTGGTGTGTTCCGGCAGCTTGTTGGTAACGAACACCCGTACGCGGTCACCTTCCACCACTTCAATGGTCGGACCCGGCGACTGGCCGTTGTAGCCCCACAGATGGGCGTTGAATCCGGGCGCCATTTCCCGCACTACCGGTTCGGCCACCAGATGGAACTCCTTGACGCCGTTGTTCATGCGCCAGGGCAGCGTCCAGCCATTCAGGGTGACTACCGGCTTGTAAGGTCTACCGTTGGACGGCTCAAGCGGCGGCAAGGTGTTCGGGCTGGTCTGGATAACCGGCTCGGGCAGCCCGGCCATGGCCACACGGCTGACCGATGAAGCCGCCACCGCCGCGCTGATCGCACCCGCCCCCATAACAAAATCACGACGTGAAACCATGTTCAATGTCCTCCGGCGGGGGCAGCAGATGGGTTGGTAGCCGCGCTGATTTGACTCGCTTCAACCGGACCGAAGCGCACCAGATCCAGCTCGGATTGGGCAACCCAGAAATCACGCTGGGCCTGCAGATAGCGATTTACTGTTTGCACCTGTTCACGTGCGTCGGCGAGCAGATCAAAGACGCCAATAAACATGCCGTTGTAGCGCAGCAGGTTTTCTTCGCTGATGCGCTTGCGCAGGGGCACTATTTCGTCACGGTAATGGGCGGCGACATCCCAGGCACTGCGGTAACTCAGGTAGCGCTCACGCACCTGTGAGCGGGCATTGATCGCCACCTCGGCGGTGCGCTGCAGTTGCTGCTGGTAACGTGCTTCGTTGCCGGCCATGCGTGCACCGCTCCAATCAAACAGCGGCAACTCGACACTGAGTTCAACACCACGCTGCACCGGCTCCTCGTTGGAACTGTTGTTGCTCAGACCCAACTCCAGCACATTGATAAAGCGCGTCGCGCGACCCAGCTGCAGATTGCTAGCCAGCCTCTCGCTTGCCAGCTTCGCAGCCTGTACATCGAGACGGCTGGCCATGGCCTGTTGTTCGATATCCGGTTGATCCAGCGGATGATGTGGCAGATCCGGCAGCCGCTTGGGCAATATCAGCGCCGTCTGCTCACCCCAGAGCCCAAGCAGGCGGATCAGTTGCTCACGGCGCGCCATGAGGTCGCGGGTTGCCTGCAAATGCGCCAGTGCCGCCTCGGCATAAAAGCTCTGCTCACGGGCCTGTTGCAGGGCACTGTAATTGCCAACCTCGGCCATGCGCCGGGCCAACTCGGCGCTGGCTTCAGCGGCCTGCAATACCTGCTGGCTGTAATCCAGACTCTGCTGTGCGGCTACCGCCTGGTACCAGGCTATGCGGGTTTCCGTCGCCAGGCGCATGACCTCCAGACTGACCTCCTGCTGCACCTGCTCACTCTGACCCTCGGCCATGCGTCGAGTCAGAGGCAGCGCCAGCAGACTGGCCAGATTCAGGTGCAAGCCACGCTCCCACTCGACCTCGGAACCGCGGGTCGAGCGGCCGATAGAGAACCCCGGATTGGCCAGCCGACTGGCCTGCACCCGCTCGGCATCGGCAATACCCAGATCAAACAGGCGGGCCTGCAGTCCGGGATTATTCATCAGCGCAATATCCACTGCCGCGTCCAGCGTCAGTGGCGCCTGCAGCAGGGTGTCGATGCGCTCGCGCAACACCGCAGCCTGCTCTTCATCACGTACCCAGTGCAGCTGTTGCTGTCCAGTCAGCTCGGCACTCTGCTGCTGCACCTGATCAAGGCTGGCCTCCGGCGCCAGACTGGCACAGCCGGCCAATGTCAGCAGCAACAGGGGTGCCGTCATGCGCATGGGTAAACTCAATAGCCTATGCATGTAAGCCCCCTAGTGATGGTGGTGTGCAGGGGCTGCCGGCACATCGCTGCTCTCGGCGCCGTTACCATCAGCCTTCTGACTGGCCTCCCAGACCTCGGCAGCATAGGCCTGCCAGCCACCAATGCGCGCCACCGTATCGTTGGCTTCGCGCCAGTCAGCCGGGCTTTGTGGGGCGTAAGCCTGGTATTGGCGTAGCGGCGAGCTGTACTGAAGTGGCGGCACGGCCACCTGTGCAGACGGACTTGTCTGCGATTTGGGCAGTGAATTCGACTGGGCCTGTGCAGGCAAAGTCAGTGCGGCCAACAGGCCGAAAAGGGCATACTTTGGAAAGAACATGATCACCTCTGCGATCAGATCGGCATCAACCGATCAGGAACAGGTTCAGCTCGACAGGAGCCGTTGCAGATTCACAGAGTGTGGAGGCGGGGCGGTCGTTTAAGCGGTTCCGGGCTCTGCCCGGTAAAATCCTGGTAACCGACCAGCGCGCCAAGTACAGACGCTGGCACGGGCAGGCCCGGCAGACTATGGCTGGTCAGGGTACTAAGGGCATGGCAACTGCTGGCGCAGAGCGCACAGCCACTATGTGGCGAGTCGGAACGGGTATCAGATGCAGAAGCCTGTTCAACAGCATGGACGTGATTACCATGTTGCCCATGGTCGTGCTCAGCCTGGGGCTGATGGTGCTCTGCCGACCCGGTTGCACAGTTCACCGACAGCGCACCCGCAACCGCCTGGGCCGGGATGATCAGGATCATCAGCCAAAGCAGACAGGCACGAAACAGTGACTGGGTCATCGGGACTCGTCAGAGAATGGAGATGAAAAGACTATAGCGGCGGCGCCCTCGGATCACAACCGCAGGGCATGCGCCTGATAGGGATTCTGAACAAGTGATGACAGGGCATCGCGCCCGGTCATCCTTGAACTTAGCTGGCTCGAACAGGCAATCAGGCCTTATCGATACCGTCCTTCAGTTTGTTTTTGGCATCGCCCTTGAGGTTCTGCGCCTGGCCCTTGATTTTCTGCACAGCGCCTTCGGCTTCAAGCTGCTCGTTACCTATTGCTTGGCCAATTTTCTTCTTGCTCTCACCAACCACTTCGTTGGTTGTACCTTTGATCTTGTCTGTGGTGCTAGTCATGGTAAGCCTCCTGCTGACGATCGGGATTCGACCGGACAGTGGATTTGACTCGGCGCAACCAGTTAGGTTCAGACTGGGCTGAAAGCAGCTGGCAAGGGTGAGCAATCGGCCAAGCAGGGCAGGCCAAATCCAGCTGAACATCGCGCAACAAAAAAGGCCCGCATCGCTGCGGGCCTTTCGGGGTGTGGTGCCGGCACCAAGAGTCGAACTCGGGACCTACTGATTACAAGTCAGTTGCTCTACCAACTGAGCTATACCGGCATGGGCACGCATTATATAGCGCTGGCTCCGTCTGTAAAGCCACCCGGGGCATGAGATTGAAAAAAGGCGCATTTAGTCGCTTTGCAAGGGATTGATCGAGCTTGTGCACGAATGCTAGCGCAAGACTTGACAAAGACCATGCAAGCTCTTGTTTATGCTTAATTATCCACTTTGATTCATTTTTGATCGCAGGTCTGCAGGCCCTGTATTTCGTGGCATGCAGCCGCTTACCCCAAAAGCATCCACGTCTTTATGCACAGTAGTCGGGGATAACTTGAAACCGGGACTGCCTGTGGATAAGTCTGTGCGCAAGCCGTTCACAGGCTGGGTGTTAACGGTGCACTGTTGCGCTCGGCCAGCAGCAATAAATTCCGCGGCGTCAGGGCGCTGGGGCAAAAGGTGCCGAGTTGCACCTGGTAACCTGCCTGCTGCATGAACAGCGCGCGGTCGAGCAGCAACCAGATTTCCAGCGGACGCTGGAACAGGCCCTGCACCAGCTCGAGATTGCGCACCTCGGCCAGACGCTGCCAGCCATGCTTCTCCAGCACCTGCCAATCGGCCGGCTCGGGCAAGTGCAATTGATGATATGCAGCCAGATCCCGGCAGAACGCCGGCATACCCTGAGACAAAGCGCTTTCCGGTCGTGACGGTGTGGGCAGGTAGCTGTCCACACCGCGGGCTTCACGTTGCCACAGATCAAAGGCCAGACGCCAGGCCATCGACTGGTCGCGCAAGCGGCGACTGCGCTGTCCGGCGGTATGGGTACTCTGCAGAGGCAGACCCAGATCGTCGCGACTCAATTGCAGTTGTGCAGCGCGGCCCTCAGCTGAAAGCGGCTGGTAGTAACGAGTGGCGATGCGGTTATAGCAACAGGGGGACAGCGCTACTGCGGCACAGTCATGGGCCACAGCCTGCTGCAGCAGAGTCATATGCAGTTGCCCGCAGGCATGCAGGGCCAGCACGTGCTGGTCAGGCTGCAACACAGTCCAGGCTGACGGGTCGAGCACATCGGCTTGCAGATGCCGGGCATCGATGCCCAGGCCCTGACTGAGCGCCACACCCTGCTCACCCAGCAGTGGATCAATTTCCAGACAGGTCAGCGGTTGGCGGCCTTGCCAGGCCAGCACGCGGCCAAGATGGCCCTTGCCGGCACACCAGTCCAACCAGTGCTCCGGCTTGCTTTGCAACTGCGCCTGGGTCACCTGGGCAAAGCGCTGAACCTGTTGCCACTTGCGCCCCGGCATATGCCGTGAAAGCGCCTCGGGAAGACTGTCCGGCTCGCTAACACACCAGTCCGGCGTCCGGCTCAGGGCCTGGGCTTCAATGAGCAGACGGGCAAAGGGGTCGGGCGCGTCAAGCAGGTCCAGCCGGGTATGCGCCTGTTCGGCATGGGCCAGGCTCTGCTGGCGCAGCCAGTGCGCCAGCTGCGGCCAATCCTGCTCCCAGGGCAGTCTGTGCTCGACAAAGGGCCGGGCTCGCCAGACGCTGGCATGCTGCGCCAGCCAGCTGTCCAGCGCGGCAAAGCGCGCAGCAAGATCCATGATCAGCGCCTGCGGCTGGCCTCGATCTTGAGCCAGCGCTCGACCAGCTTGAATAGCTGGGTGAACACCAGGGTGATGACCAGATAGATCAGACCCGCGAGCAGGAAGAACATTTCGTACTGATAGGTCCGCGAGTTGATGGTGCGCACCACGCCCATCACGTCCATCAGGGTAACGGTGTAGATCACGGCACTGGCCTTGAGCATGAGGATCACTTCGTTACCATAGGCCGGCAAGCCAATGCGGATCGCCCTGGGCAGAATGATGTACTGCAACGCCTGACGCCTGGACATGCCCAGCGCCCGGGCGGCCTCGACTTCACCCGGTGGCACGGCCTGGATGGCACCGCGCAGAATCTCGGCGATATAGGCCGCGGTATGCAGCGTCATGGTAATCAGTGCGCACCAGTAGGGCTCGCGCAGATAGGGCCAGAACATACTCTCGCGCACCAGCTGAAACTGCGACAGGCCGTAGTAGACCAAAAAAAGCTGCAACAGCAAGGGCGTACCGCGGAAGAAGAAGATATAACTGAAGGGAACGGCACGGATATACCAGTGCCGCGAGGCTCGCGCCAATCCCAGCGGGATAGCCAGAATCAAACCAACGACCACGGCGATGGCAACAATCTGCAGCGTCAACAATGTCCCGTCCAGCAGATCAGGAGCCCAGCGTAACAGCAGCGCCCAGCGTTCTGCCCAGGTCATAGCTCGGTCCTCGTGAAGCCGCGATTGGCACGGCTTTCAAGCCACTGCAGGACAGCCATGATGATCACCGTCAGGCCCAGGTAGATCAGTGCGGCCATAAAGTAGAAGGTAAAGGGCTCCTTGGTGGCATTGGCTGCGACCTGAGCCTTACGCATGATTTCTTCCAGAGTGATAAGTGATACCAGCGCGGTATCCTTGAGCAGAATCAGGTACAAATTACCCAGACCAGGCAATGCCACTCGCCAGAGTTGTGGCAGGGTGATGCGCCAGAAAATGCGCATGGGCGACATGCCCAGCGCCAGTCCGGCCTCACGTTGTCCGGGTGCAATCGACAATAGCGCACCACGGAATACCTCGGCGGCATAGGCACCAAAACACAGCGCCAGGGCGATGGTGCCGGCGATAAAGGGTGACAGCGTCAGATAGGGGTTGCCGAAGAAGTTACCGATCCAGTTCATGGTCGAGACGGTGCCGAAGTAGGCCATCAGCACCCAGAGGGTCTCGGGGATGCCGCGCACCACCGAGGTGTAAAACCCGCCCATGCCACGCAACAGCAGGTTGTTGGAGGTCCGCGCGGTAGCACCGAGCAGTCCGAACAGCAAACCCAGGGCGACCGAGGCCAGGGACAGACGCAGGGTCATCCAGGTGCCTTCGATCAGAGCCGGGCCGAATCCGTGTAAATCAAGCATGGGTGCGTATCAGTTCCGGGCCCCGCACGGGGCCCGGCCAGTCAGGTCAATAGATGCTGAAGGGGAAGTACTTGGCGTTGATCTCGGCATAGGTGCCGTCATCAATAATGGCCTGCAGCGCTTCATTCAGACGTGTGCGCAGCGGGTCACCCTTGCGTACCGCAATACCGATCTTGTCGTTGTCGAATACCGGCTCGCCCTTGAACTCGAAGTTGGCGCCCGCTTCGCTCTGCAGCCATTCGTACTGCACGAAGTTGTCAGCCAGCACGCCGTCGATACGGCCGGCGTTCATATCCAGATAGGCGTTTTCCTGGGTGTCGTAAAGACGAATGTTGACCACATCACCCATATTGTCTTCCAGCCACTGACCGGCGATGGTCGCGCGCTGGGCGCCAATGGTCTTGCCCTGCAGACTGGCTTCATCAACCGGAAACTCCACCGACTTGGGCGCCACAAACTGCAGCTTGTTGGTGTAGTAGGGCTCGGTGAAGTCGACTGCCTGCTGGCGCTCTTCGGTGATCGACATGGAGGCCACAAGGAAATCAAAGCGGCGGGTATTCAGGGCCGGGATAATGCCGTCCCAGTCGGAGGTCACCACCGTGCACTCGACCTCCATCTTTTCGCACAGAGCATGGGCGATATCCAGATCGAAACCGACTACCTCACCACTGCTGTCGATCAGGTTGAAGGGGGGATAGGCGCCTTCGGTACCAATGCGCAGGGTTTCTGCCATGACTGCGGTACTGAACAACATGACGCCGGCAGTTGCCAGCAAAACCTGTTTGTAGCTTTTCATGGGTACTGCTCCTCAATTATGACTGGACATGAATTGTCTGCAGCGTTCTGACTTGGCATGCTCGAAAACCTGCTCCGGGGTACCGATTTCTTCAACCTGGCCCTGGTGCAGAAAAACCACTTCGCTCGACACCTGACGGGCAAAGCCCATTTCATGGGTAACCAACAGCATAGTACGTCCCTCCTCGGCCAGCGCACGAATGACGCTGAGCACCTCATTGACCATTTCCGGGTCAAGGGCCGAGGTGGGCTCATCAAAGAGGATGACCCGTGGCTGCATGGCCAGGGTGCGGGCGATGGCTGCGCGTTGCTGCTGACCACCGGACAGCTGCGCCGGGAAGGCATGGCGCTTGTCGGCAATGCCAACCTTTTCCAGAAACAGTTCGGCAGCGCCAACGGCGTCGGCCTTGGACTGGCCAAGCACCCGGCGCGGCGCCTCGATGATATTGTCGAGGATGCTCATGTGCGGCCACAGGTTGAAACTCTGGAATACAAAGCCCACCCGGGTGCGCAGGCGATTGATCTGCTTGCTGTCAGCGCCGACCAGAGCACCATCACGACCGGGCTTGAGTTTCATTTCTTCACCGGCAACGATGATCTGTCCGGCGTGCGGGTTTTCCAGCAGGTTGATGCAGCGCAGCAGGGTGCTTTTACCCGAACCCGAGGAGCCTAGAATGGAGATCACGTCGCCATCGCGAGCGACCAGATCGACGCCCTTGAGGACGTCGAGATCGCCATAACGTTTGTGCAGATTACGCACTTCAAGAGCCGGTGGTGTCACGTATCGTTGTCCATTCAGCATCGGGTGTTGGGAGGCGCCGATCGGGGCCGGCGGTCAACAGATCCGTCTGTCATTGTCCTGCTATGCAGCAAAACTAGCACAGCTCATGCACATGACCAAGAACGCTGTGCCGGTCATGCCCTGAATTGAAGGCAAACTTCGTTCCACAATCCAGCATTGCAGCCAACGCCGGAGCAAAAAACAAAAAAGCCCGCTGACGAAGCCAGCAGGCTTTTGCAATGATGGTGCCCAGAGACGGAATCGAACCGCCGACACGGGGATTTTCAATCCCCTGCTCTACCAACTGAGCTATCTGGGCAACGGGGCGCTATTAAACGGTTTCAACTGCCGAGTGTCAAGCGCCACCGGAAAATATAATTGCGTGCTTTCAGCCGCTTACCGCACTTACTCGGCGGGCGGCACATAGCCCTCGGCCTGGGCGTATTCCTCACCGGCCAGGAACTTGTCCATCTCGCCCTGGATATAGCGACGATCCTCCGGGTCCATCATGTTCAGTCGACGTTCGTTGATCAGCATGGTCTGGTGCGCCTGCCACTCATCCCAGGCTTTTTTTGAAACCTCATCAAAGATCAACTGGCCCTTGGGCCCCGGATACGGCGGACGCTCCAGCCCCGGCAACGATTCTTTGTATTTGCGACAGATCACCATACGGGTCATGGGCTACTCCTGAACGTGGCTTTCAGAGGACAGATTCCAGCTGGGCCAGCAGCTTTTTGACCGGTGCTGCCAGTCCCAGACGGGAAGGTTGCCGCAGGTTATACCAGACCTGCCCCCGCTCGGCCACGCCGCAGGTCGCGGCAATGCGCAGCAGCTGTGGGCGAATATCCAGATGGAAATGACTGAAGGTGTGGCGCAGTGACGGCAACGCCTGACTGTGCTCAACCTGCCAGCCCTGACGTATCAGCCAGTCGGCCAGTTGCTGTTCATCCTCCAACTGCGGCGGGCACCAGAGCCCGCCCCACAGGCCGCTGTCGGGTCGTCGCTCAAGCCATACCGCCTGCTCGGCATTGACCAGCAACGGCATCAGGCACTGGCGTACCGGCAAGCTCTTGCGCGGCTTGGACTGAGGAAAGGCCCCTTGCTCACCCAGCAGTCGAGCCTGACAGCCCGCCTGTAATGGGCAGTCTGTACAGCGCGGCTTGCTGCGGGTGCACAGGGTGGCGCCAAGATCCATCATCGCCTGGGTGTAATGATTGACCCTGTGCTGCGGAGTATGACTCTCGGCCAAAGCCCATAGCCGTTCCTGCACCGGCTTGTTGCCAGGCCAGCCCGGCACGGCGTGATAGCGGGCCAACACGCGCTTGACGTTGCCATCCAGGATGGGCGCGCGCAGCCCCATGCTCAGGCTGGCAATGGCGCCTGCCGTCGAGCGGCCGATGCCGGGCAGATCGATCAATTGCGCCAGATCGCGTGGGAATTCGCCGTCATGTTCGGCCACGATGCGCTGGGCGGTCTTGTGCAGATTGCGGGCGCGCGAATAGTAGCCAAGGCCGGTCCACAGGTGCATCACCTCGTCTGCGTCGGCCGCAGCCAACGCACCGACATCGGGCAGGCGGCGCATGAACTGCTCGAAATAGGGGATGACCGAAGCAACCTGGGTCTGCTGCAGCATGATCTCCGACACCCATACCCGATAGGGCGTGATGTCCTGCTGCCAGGGCAGGTCCTTGCGGCCATGCCGGTCATACCAGCTCAATACGGCCGCAGAAAGCCCACCCTCACTCACCGGTTGAAGAGTCCGCGAATGGCATCCCGTACCTCCGGGGCCTGATCACCCAGCCGATCCTGAATCGCCTCTTCAACCTTGCGCTGGGCTTCGTTGCCGAGCAGTTGAGCGGCTATCTGACCGACGCCCTCGGTATCCACGCCACAACTGCTGGCGGCGTTATGCAGAAAGCCCTGGCAACGTACCGGCCACTCGATGTTGGCATAGCGCGGATTGACCTCGCAGGCCGGATCAGGCATCTCGGTCTTGTCACCCTGCAGCACCAGACCCAGACGGTAGTCCATGCGCTGGATCGGCAGATTTACCTCACCCCGCCCCTTCAGCGCGATACCTGGCAGAGCCGCTACCAGATCGTTATTGGCAATCTTGCCATCGGTAATCCGGAAGCTACCGCTGAGGCTCTGGAAGGGTGTGTTCTCCGCACCACGTGGCTCGGCCAGGGTTTTGCGGTTGGCCAGCGCAATCGCCTGGCAGACCTTTTGCTCCAGATTGGTACCCAGCAAGGCGCCATCTGCCACGTTGAAGTTGGCCGAACCATTCAGGCTGCTCATCCAACTGCGCATGCTGTTGCCGCCGGCCCGCACATCCAGATTGAAGTCCAGCCGTCCGCGCATTTGTTCCGCCATGTCATAGGCCTGCTGGACGGCCAGCGCATCGACGCCGGTCAATTGCTTGTTGGCACTGACACTGATCGGCGTTCTACGGGTATCGATATCGGCAGTGGCGTTAAAGCGTCCGCCGAACATGCCGCCCTCGAATCGGGTCAAACGAATCCGCCCGTTACGGGCATTCAACGCTGTCTTGAAGTTGCTGATAGTCTGCCCGGTCAAAATGACTTCCTGCAGCTCCAGGCTGCCGTCGACATCCAGAACGGACATCAGCTCCAGTGGCAATACCGGCTCGTCACTCCACTCTGGCGGCGGGGAATCCGACGTACTGCCGCCGCTGGGTACCGAGCTGGCAGCAGAGGCTTGTTCCGAAGGTGGCGGCAAGTAGTCATCCAGACTCAACTGATTACCCGTGAGTTCAAAGCGCAACGCCTGACGCTCGAAGTCAGCCAGCCCGAGACTACCGCCGAGCTCTGCACCGTCCAGCACCAGTCGCAATTTTTCCAGCATCAGGCTGCTCGCCGAGCCACTGATATCACCCGACAAAGCAAGCTTTTCCAGCGCCCGCGGGTTGGCGGTTTCAGGCATGGCCTGCCCCAACGAGGCGAGGAGTTCGCGCGCGTTGAATTCGGCCACATCAAGACGCCCGCTGAGCACCATGTCCTGATCCAATTGACTGGCGCGGATCTGCCCGGTGGCACGGAGGTCTGCAATCGACAGGCGCAACTCGCTAAGCTCGGCAACCTGGGCGCTCAGATCAAGCAGGCTGTCGCCCTGCAACTGCATGGACAGCGCGCGGCCGGCAAGGGGCTCTCCGCTGGCATCAACATTCAGATTGATGGCGTTCAACTGATAGCGCTTGAGATCCAGATCGAATTGCGCCACAGCCGACAGGTCGATGCGCACGCGCATGACCGGCTGTTCACTGCTGAGCAGACCCAGAAACGCCACATCCACTGCCTGGCCCTCAATCAGAGCGCCGGTCCTGAGATTGGCATCCTCGACCAGATAGCGCTGGCCACTGGCTTGATCCTCATAACTGATACGGGCGTTGGTCAGGCTGAAGCTATCAATCGCAAAGTCCAGTTCGGCGCTGCTATCAGGCTGATCAGGCGCTGGCTCGGCATCCTCTGCGCTGGCGACAGTCTCATCCCTGGCACCCAGATTCTCCCAATTACCCGCGCCCTCGGCATCACGAACCAGATTGAGGCTGACGCTGTCGAGAATCACATCACTCATGCGCAATTGCCGACGCAGCAACGGCAGGACCTCGACACCCAGGCCCAGACTGCCGACTTCAGCCAAAGGCTGATCCGGCGTATCCAGCGGCGCGATGCTGACGTCCTTGAGTTCAATACCGAGCCAGGGGAAGAGTGACCAGCCGATGTCGCCAGCCAGGGTCAGCTCGATATTGGCCTTGTCACGTGCAGCCTGTTGGATATCATCCTTGTAGTCGTTAGGGTCAAAGAGTCTGGTAAGGAAGAACAACACCCCCACCCCGAGCAGAACGACGCCGAAAACGACCAGACCGATCAGTTTGGCAAAGGCCTTCATGGATACTCCTTGTCATGGTTGGCAGCATGGCTAGCTGTTGTCTCAGGGTAAAGCCTCTGCAGCCGGCTCGCCACCCTGCTGGCCAGAGCCAGGCTGGCAGTCAGGCCAGGCGACTCAATACCGTAGAGGTTGATCAGGCCATGCACACCGTGGGTGCAGTGATCTTGGATGACGAAATCCTCTGGCGGTTCCCCGGGGCCACTGAGCTTGGCGCGGATACCGCTGTAGGCCGGCTGCAGTCGCGCCGTATCACAGGCCGGCCAGTAGCGGCTGATAGCCTCGGCAAAACGCTCGCTCAGATCCTCGTTGACGCGGTAATCGATGCGGTCGCAATAAGCCACATCCGGACCAAAACGCAACTGACCGGCCATATCCAGCGTGGCATGAACGCCCAGCCCGGCGTTACCCGGCTCGGGCATAGGGTAGACCAGATGCTGAAAGGGCGACTGTCCTGCATAACTGAAATACCGGCCCTGGCACAGGTGCAGAGGGGGAATACTGGCCGCGGGCAAACCTTCAATGCACTGGGCCAGTTGCTGGGCAAACATACCGGCGGCATTGATCAGATAACGGCAACTCAAGCTGAAAGGCGACCCCGCACTGGTGCCATGCAGCCGCAGATGATGGTCCCGGGTTTCAACCCGCTCGAGTCGAGTCTGACACAGCACTTGGCCGCCCTGCTGCTGCAGGGCGGCCTCGTAGGACTGCATGAGTCCGTGACTGTCGACAATACCGGTCAACGGCGAAAACAGTCCGGCCACTGCGCGCAGCTGCGGCTCCCTGTCCGCCACAGCCGCGGCGTCCAGCCATTCCAGGTCGACACCATTGGCCGCAGCGCGCTGCTGCAACTGCCTCAGGGCGGGCACTTCTTCTTCATTTACCGCGACGACCAACTTGCCGATTTGCCGATGTGCCACACCCTTGGCTGCGCACCAGGCATACAGCTGGTCGCGCCCGCTGCGGCACAGCTCGGCCTTGAGCGAGCCCGCGGGATAATAGATACCAGCGTGAATCACTTCACTGTTGCGGCTGGAAGCATGCTGGCCGGGCCAGCTTTCCTGCTCCAGCACCAGCACCGACTGACCCCTCGCTGCCAATTGGGCGGCGATGGCCAGGCCGACCAACCCGGCACCTGCCACCACGCTATCGATATCTGTCATCGGCCTTATCCATCAATGTTCCAGGTTATTCTGCCGCATATCACACTGATATACACAAGCCATCAGCCGGTTGTAGCCCCGGAGCCTGTGCTGCACGTATAATGCTCGCCCTTGATAGATTATTCAGCGGAGAACAGCCATGGCTGAGCGCAAGGCCAGCGTCGAGCGCAACACCCTGGAAACCCAGGTCAAAGTCGAGATCAATCTGGATGGCACCGGCCAATCAGACTTTGACATAGGTGTCCCTTTCCTTGAACACATGCTTGATCAGATTGCCCGCCACGGGCTGATTGACATGAGCATCAAGTCGCGCGGCGATCTGCACATTGACGACCATCACACCGTGGAGGATGTCGGCATCACCCTGGGCATGGCCTTTGCCAAAGCCATTGGTGACAAGAAGGGTATCCGCCGCTACGGCCACGCCTACGTCCCGCTGGATGAGGCGCTGTCACGCGTGGTCATCGACTTCTCCGGCCGGCCGGGTCTGCACATGAACCTGGAGTACACCCGCGCCAGCGTGGGGGGCTTTGACGTCGATCTGTTTGCCGAGTTCTTCCAGGGTTTCGTCAATCACTCGCAAACCACCCTGCACATCGACAATCTGAAAGGGGCCAACACCCACCACCAGATCGAGACGGTGTTCAAGGCCTTTGGCCGCGCCCTGCGCATGGCCGCCGAGGAAGACCCTCGTATGAGTGGCATGATGCCGTCGACCAAGGGCTGCCTGTAATCCATGCCAAACAGCCATGTAGCCGTTATTGACTATGGCATGGGCAACCTGCACTCGGTCGCCAAGGCGCTTGAGCATGCCGGCGCCCTGCGGGTCGATGTCACCAGTGATGCCAGTCTGATCATGGCCGCCGACCGAGTGGTATTACCCGGTGTCGGCGCCATTCGCGATTGCATCAGCGAATTGCGTCAACTGGGCCTGGATCAGGTGGTGCGCGAGGTAGTCGCCGAGAAACCGCTGCTGGGCATTTGCGTGGGCATGCAGATGCTGTTCGAGCGCAGCGCCGAGAACGGCGGTGTCAACGGCCTGGGATTGTTTCCCGGGCAAGTCGATTTTTTCGGCAACGAGCTATTTGAAGGCGAGGGTCCGGACGCCCTGCGCCTGAAGGTGCCGCACATGGGCTGGAACCAGGTCACCCAGACCGTCGACCACCCAATGTGGCATCGCATCAAACAGGATGAGCGCTTCTATTTTGTGCACAGCTTCCACGCTCAGCCTGGCCATAAAAGCCATGTAGCCGGACGCTGCCACTACGGCAAGGACTTTGCCGCCGCGGTCATTCAGGACAATATTTTCGCCACCCAGTTTCACCCGGAAAAAAGCCACACCAATGGCCTGCAACTGCTGCAGAACTTTCTGGCCTGGGATGGGCGCTGGTAAAGAACTCAGAGCGGCAAGCTGCAAGTTGCAAGTTGCAAGCCATTCCGCTTGAAGCTTGCGGCTTGGAACTTGAAGCTCTTTTTCCAAAGGAAAAAGTTATGCTGATTATCCCCGCTATCGACCTCAAAGACGGCGCCTGTGTCCGCTTGCGACAGGGCCTGATGGACGATGCCACGGTGTTTTCCGATGATCCGGTAGCCATGGCTGCCAAATGGGTTGAGGCTGGCTGTCGACGGCTGCACCTGGTTGATCTGAACGGCGCCTTCGAGGGCAAGCCGGTCAACGGCGATGCAGTTACTGCCATTGCCCGTCGCTATCCGCATCTGCCAATCCAGATCGGCGGCGGTATCCGTTCGCTGGAAACCATCGAGGAATATGTGCGTGCCGGGGTCAGTTACGTGATCATCGGCACCAAGGCGGTCAAACAGCCGGAGTTCGTCGGCGAAGCCTGCCGCGCCTTCCCCGGCAAAGTGATTGTTGGCCTGGACGCCAAGGACGGCTTTGTCGCCACCGACGGCTGGGCTGAAGTCAGCACTATCCAGGTCATTGATCTGGCCAAGCGTTTTGAAGCCGACGGCGTGTCTGCGATTGTCTATACCGACATCGCCAAGGACGGCATGATGCAGGGTTGTAACGTCGAGGCCACCGCTGCACTGGCCAATGCCACCTCGATCCCGGTCATCGCCTCAGGCGGCATTCATAACCTCGGCGACATCCAGACCCTGCTCAACGCCCGCGCGCCCGGCATCATCGGCGCCATCACCGGCCGCGCCATCTATGAAGGCACGCTGGATGTGGCAGAGGCGCAATCACTCTGTGATCGCGCAGCGGCAAGCAGCAAGCTTTAAGCCTCAAGCATTTACTTGCAGCTTGAAGCTGATCGCTTGCAGCTGCTTTCGGAGAAAGCCGATGTCCCTCGCTAAACGCATCATCCCCTGCCTAGACGTCGATAACGGCCGCGTGGTCAAGGGCGTGCAGTTTGAAAACATCCGTGATGCCGGTGACCCGGTTGAGGTCGCCCGGCGCTACAACGAGCAGGGTGCCGATGAGATTACCTTTCTGGATATCACCGCCAGTCACCAGGAGCGTGATACCACCCTGCATACCGTGGAGCGCATGGCCAGTGAGGTCTTTATTCCTCTGACCGTGGGCGGTGGCGTACGAACCATCCAGGATATTCGCAACCTGCTGAATGCCGGTGCAGACAAGGTGTCGATCAATACCGCCGCCGTCTTCAACCCGGAGTTTGTTGGCGAAGCGGCTGACCGCTTTGGCTCCCAGTGCATTGTTGTGGCGATTGATGCCAAGCGGGTCTCTTTGCCGGGCGAACCCGGGCGCTGGGAAATCTTCACCCACGGTGGTCGCAAACCGACCGGGCTGGACGCGGTCGTCTGGGCGAAGAAGATGGAAGATCTGGGTGCCGGCGAAATCCTCCTGACCAGCATGGATCAGGATGGCGTCAAGAGTGGCTACGACCTGGGCGTGACCCGCGCCATCAGCGACACCCTGCATATTCCGGTGATCGCCTCGGGCGGGGTCGGCAATCTGCAGCATCTGGCCGATGGTGTGCTGCAGGGCGGCGCTGATGCGGTGCTGGCGGCCAGCATCTTCCACTTTGGCGAATACAGCATTGCCGAGGCCAAGCAGTATATGGCCGAGCGCGGCATCGAGATGCGGCTGTAGTTTTACCCTGCCCGCTGTACTGCTTACTGCTGGTCCAGCAGACTCTGGACCGACACCACCCTGACCCCCTCCCGACTTTCCAGCTCTGGCAACATCTGCTCCAGGTAAGCCAGGGTTACGCTGTGCGGGTGCCCGATCAGCAGGGCAAATCCCTGCTCCCGCGCCAGCTTGAGGCCGCGCTTGAAGGCCATGTCTATGGCCTGCGGATCACGCTGGTTATCCAGAAACACATGCCGCGACAGATGCGGCACACCTGCCGCTTCGGCGGCAAAGGCAGCCTGGGTCTCGGCGCTGGTACGGCTATCGATAAAGAACAGCTCGCGCGCCCTCAGGCTCTGCATCAGCCAATCCATCTGCGGCCGCTGGCTGGTCAGCAGGCTGCCCATGTGATTATTCACCCCGGCAATCGGCTGCAGACTGTCCAGCGTCTGCTCCAGCGTCGCCTTGAAGGTCTCGGCATCCATATGGGCATATAAACCGCCCGGGCCGATCGACAGACCCGCGGCATTTTCCATCGGCAGGTGCAACATGGCCGGGCGTCCAGCAGCCTGGGCCTCGGCGGCCAACTGCGTGGCATAACGGGTATAGGGCAGAATCGCCAGGGTGACCGGCACCGGCAGGTCGAGCAGGCGCCGGCCGGCCACATACTGATGACCGATGTCGTCTATGACAATCGCCAGTTGCGCTCGCGGGTCGGCTAGCGCAGCGGGCTGCTCGGGTTCAGCCGTTTGCCAGCCGGCATGCTCCTGCTGCAGCCAGGTACTGCGACGCTGGTCGGCTTCGGGGCTGGCTGGCAGGTGTAAAGGAAGAATGGTGCTGCGATCGGTCTCGCTCTCAGGATCAACAACTGAAGGCGCCGAGTCAGGCTCGCCGCAAGCTGCCAGCATCAGCGCCAGCAGCCCGATGACAACCGCTTTCATTGCTGGTTGCGAGTGATATTCAAGCCCTTGAGCAGGTTGAGCGCCTGGTTGAGCTGGTAGTCGCTATCCTGTGGCCGCTCGACCCGCTCAACAGCACGCTGGGTGGGGGTCTCATTGCCGCTGCTATTGTTAAGATGGCCCTGCAGATCAGCCTCACGCACACCGGCCACCTCATCCTCACGGGTCAGACGGGCGCGCTCAACACGGATATCCGGGACAATACCCTGGGCCTGAATCGAGCGACCGTTCGGGGTGTAATACAGCGCCGTGGTCAATTTCAATGCACGGTCATTGTTCAGCGGCAACACGGTTTGCACCGAGCCCTTGCCAAAGCTGTCGGTGCCCATGATCACCGCTCGGCGCTGGTCCTGCAGGGCGCCAGCAACAATCTCCGAGGCCGAGGCCGAGCCGCCGTTGATCAACACCACCACTGGAATATCACCACTGGGGTTGTTACTACTGGCATTGAAACGCATCTCGGAGTTGGCCATGCGGCCCTGGGTGTAGACAATCAAGCCACCATCCAGAAAGCTGTCAGCCACTTCGACGGCAGCCTGCAACACGCCGCCCGGGTTATTGCGCAAGTCCAGCACTATCCCCTTGAGCGCGTCACCGGTGGACAGGCTGGCCAACGCACGACGCACTTCATCACCGCTGTTGTTCTGGAACTGGGTAACCCGCAGGTAGGCAAAGCCGGGCTCGAGGATTTCCGAACGCACGCTGGCAACGCGAATGACCGCGCGGCGCAGTTCCAGCTCAAAGGGACTGCCCGTGCCGCGTACCAGGGTAAGAATTACTGAGGTACCGATCTCACCGCGCATTTTTTCCACAGCATCCATGATGCTCATGCCTTTGACCGGCTGATCGTCAATCTTGATGATCAGGTCGCCGGCCTCGATGCCTGCACGAGCGGCCGGAGTGTCGTCAATTGGCGAGATCACCTTGATGAAGCCGTCCTCCTGGCCAATTTCGATGCCCAGTCCGCCAAACTGGCCACTGGTGCTGTCCTGCAGCCCCTGGAAGGCTTCCGGTTCGAGGTAAGCGGAATGTGGGTCCAGACCTTCGAGCATGCCGCGAATGGCATTCTCCAGCAGCACCGAGTCTTCCACCGGCTCGACATAGGCGTTGCGAATTCGCTCCAGCACCTCGGCAAAGGTACGCAGCTCATTCAGCGGCAGCGGTGCCTGCGGCTCAGACTCGGGGGTCTGGGCATGGGCTATACCGAGCATCAGGCTCAGGCAGACAGCAAACAAGGTACGCACAGCGGTCATCTAACTCTCCCGAGGATGGGCAGAACAGGGTTGTGTACCAGATAGTCTCACCCGGACAGCATACACCAGGCAACCGGGTCCAGGGCACGCCCCTGATGGCGGATACCGAAATACAGTGACGGCGTGGACAGGCCACCGCTGTTGCCGACGGTGGAGATGGCCTCACCGGGCTGCACCCAGGTGCCCACTTCCTTTAGCAGGGTCTGATTATGCCCGTAGAGGCTCAGATAGCCGCTGCCGTGATCAAGAATCAGCAGTAGACCGGAGCCGCGCAACCAATCGGCAAAGACCACACGCCCGCCGTGAATGGCATGCACCTGCGTGCCTTGGTCCGCCGCAATCAGCAGTCCATCCCATTTCAGGCGGGCATCCTCACCGCGCTGGCTGCCAAAACGCGCGGCAATGCGGCCGCGCACCGGCAGCGGCAACTTGCCACGCGCCTCGGCAAAGGGGCTGTTGGCGGCAGGCGTGGGGATACTGACAATGGCTTCGTCAATCGAGCGAATCAGACGTTCCAGGCCGGCGCGTTCAGCCTCGGCGGATTCCAGGCGCTGTGCCTGGGTGCGACTGCGGCCCTGCAATCCGGCGAGCAATCGCGTGCGTTCAGCCTGTTGCCCTTGCAGGCTTTCACGGGTGGTCGCCAGTCGCTCGCGCTGGCTCTGCAAAGCGGCCTGCTCTTCAATGATGCGCTGACTGGCCTGCCGGACCTGTTCAAGGGTGCTGTTATAGCTGTTGATCTCAGCCACCCGGGCCAGACTGACGTACTCGTAATAGCGCATCATGCGCGCCAGGCGAGCCGGGTCATCCTGATTCAGCAGCAACTTGAGATAGTCCTGCTGGCCACCCATGTGGGCAGCGCGCAGTTGCCGAGCAATCTGCTCCTGCTGACTGTCCAGTGCCGCCTGCAGGGTCTGCGCTTGATCACGCAAATCACGCAGACTGCTCTCACCCTCGCGAATGCGCTGCTCCAGCTCGTCGCTCTCGCGGCGCAGACGGCCAATCTCGCTTTCACTCTTCTTCAGATCAGCTTCAAGACTGCCCATCTCCTGCTGAAAGTCCTCAAGCATCTCTTTCAGGCGGTCGATTTCGGCCTGGGTCTGACGCAATTCGGCACGGGCCTCACGGGAATCGTTAGGCTCGGCAAGGGCATCACCAACGCCAGCGAACAACACCAGACCCGCCATGAACAGCGTGCCGAACCGTGACCGGATAATGTACTGCCGCTGTCCCTTGGGCATGGGTCAGGTCAATCCAGCAGCGTCGCGATGGAGCGACCCGACATGTCTGCCGGCTGCGGTAACCCGAGCAGGGTCAGCATGGTCGGCGCCACATCGGAGAGTATCCCGCCCTCCCGCAAACTGACGCGCCGCGGGCCAACATAGACAAAGGGCACAGGCTCACAGGTGTGGGCCGTATGGGCCTGCCCGGTGTGCGCGTCAGCCATCTGCTCGACGTTACCATGATCAGCGGTAATCAGTGCCTCGCCGCCGACTTTGGCGAGCGCCTCATTGACCCGGCGGATGCATTCATCCAGGCACTCCACAGCCTGCACCGCGGCCGAGAAAACCCCGGTATGACCCACCATATCGCCGTTGGCATAGTTGACGATGATCACGTCATAGCGTTGCTGCTCGATGGCCTCGACGATACGGTCGGTCACCTCGGGCGCACTCATCTGCGGCTGCAGATCGTAGGTGGCGACCTGGGGTGAGGGGATCAGAATGCGCTCTTCTCCGTCAAAGGGCTGCTCTCGGCCGCCGGAAAAGAAGAAGGTGACGTGGGCGTATTTTTCCGTTTCGGCAATACGTAACTGGGTCTTGCCCTGTTTAGCCAGGTATTCGCCCAGCACGTTGTTCAGCGAGGCCGGGGGGTAAGCGCAAGGGGCAGGGATATCAGCGGCATACTGGGTCAGCATGACAAAGCCCGAGAGTTGCGGCACCCGTTGACGGGCAAAACCGGCAAAGGCGGGTTCAACAAAGGCCCGGGTCAGCTCCCGGGCGCGATCAGCACGGAAGTTCATGAAGATCAGTGCAT
Source organism: Halopseudomonas sp. 4NH20-0008 (assembly GCF_057548395.1). Classification (NCBI taxonomy): domain Bacteria; kingdom Pseudomonadati; phylum Pseudomonadota; class Gammaproteobacteria; order Pseudomonadales; family Pseudomonadaceae; genus Halopseudomonas; species Halopseudomonas sp. 4NH20-0008. The sequence continues at coordinate 137,197 of NZ_BAAJMD010000005.1, read as the reverse complement.
CACCATCGGCCATGGGCTGAAGTGCACCAACGCGGGTTGCCTTGACGAACTCATCGCTCTCACCACGTTCGTAGGCAGCCATCAGGCCGTCAATGGCATTCCCGGCGATATAGTCTGCGGTACCATCAACCAGCAGATTGTAAGCTGTTTCGACCCGATCCCAGCGATTATCACGGTCCATCGCAAAATAGCGGCCGATCAGACTGGCCGTGCGCCCGGCACCCAGGCGAGCATAGGCCTTGTCGAGCAGATGCAGGGACGCCTCGGCGCTCTTCGGCGGGGTATCGCGACCATCCAGAAAGGCATGGACGAGAATCGTCGAGGCACCGCGACGCACAGCCAGATCAACCATGGCCACCAGATGCTCTTCATGGCTGTGTACGCCGCCCGGAGAAACCAGACCCATGATATGCACGGCCTTGTCTGCCGCTACCGCGCGATCGACCGCCTGACAGATTTCCGGGTTGTGGTAAAAGTCGCCATCGGCAATGGCCTTGGTCACGCGGGTAAAATCCTGATAAACCACCCGGCCGGCGCCCAGATTCATGTGTCCGACTTCGGAGTTGCCCATCTGACCGTCGGGCAAGCCGACATCCATGCCCGAGCCGGACACCAGCGTACGGGGCGCCTTGGCCCAGAGTGCGTCCCAAACCGGCGTATTGGCTGCCATGATCGCATTGGACTCGGGCGACTCACTGTAACCAAAGCCGTCGAGGATCATCAGAACCAGTGGTTTGGGCGCTACTGTCATGGCGATAGACTCGTAAAGTAATAGGTGTTCGAGTGGCCTCGACCGGCACCGCAGCGCAGCCACCTGACGAAGCAGAATGAGAATTGGACCAGTTTACTGTGCCAATCCCCCGCTGTCATGCCGCGGGCAAACTGCAGCAATGGTTCTGCCACTGCGCCGGCCTGTGTATACTGGCGCACTTTATCGACCCGGAAGCACCAACATGCAGCGCATTTTAGACTTTTTTGGCCAACTGACCGAGTTTGTGGGCAACCACTATCTGTTGAGCATAGCCTTTCTGGTGGTACTGACCTTGCTGATCGTGACCGAAGGCCGCAAGGCCGGTCGGGCACTGAGCACCCAGCAGGCCACCAATCTGATCAATCGTGAAAACGCCATAGTGGTCGACCTGCGCCAGAAGAAAGACTTTTCGGCTGGTCACATCATCGATTCGATCAATATTCCCTTCGATGCCTTGACCAAAAGGATGTCCGAACTGGACAAGCACAAGGGCAAGCCACTATTGCTGATCTGTGCCAACGGCCAGCATTCCGGGCCCTGCGCCAAGCAATTGAAAGCCGCCGGGCATGACAACGTCAGTCGCCTGAATGGTGGCATCAGCAGCTGGCGTGCAGATAGCCTGCCTCTGGTGAAATGATATGCAAAACGTCCTCATGTACAGCAGCAATTACTGCCCTTTCTGCATCCGCGCCAAGCAGTTGCTGGTCAGCAAAGGCGTAGAGTTCAAGGACATCAGCGTTGACGGGCAACCCAAGGTTCGGGCGGAAATGTCCCGCCTGGCCGGCGGCGCCACCTCGGTTCCGCAAATCTGGATTGGCAGCACCCACGTTGGCGGCTGCGATCAACTCATGGCTCTGCAACGTGCAGGCAAGCTGGACGCCTTGCTCGCAGCCGATGCCGGCACCCCTTAACAAGACCACAACATACAAGGATCCCCAAGATGGCCGACGACAACCAGACCAACCCAGGCGCGAATGGTGCCCAAGGCGACCAGCCACAGGTACAGTTCAGCCTGCAGCGCATTTACGTCAAGGACCTGTCCTTTGAATCCCCCAAGTCCCCTGACATTTTCCAGACCCAGTGGAACCCGCAGGTCAATCTGGACCTGAACACCCGCCACACCCAATTGCAGGAAGGTATTCACGAAGTCGTACTGAGCCTGTCTGCCACCGTGACCAACGGCCAGGACGACGTCAGCTTCATTGCCGAGGTTCAGCAAGCCGGTATCTTCGCCATTAACGGGCTGGATGAGGCCGCTATGCGCCATACGCTCGGCGCTTTCTGCCCGAACATCCTGTTCCCCTACGCCCGCGAAGCCATCGACAACCTGGTATTGCGCGGCAGCTTCCCTCCCCTGATGCTGGCGCCGGTCAACTTTGACGCGCTGTATGCTCAAGCCGAACAGCGCCGCGCCCAGGAAGGCACTGCCCAGGCCTGAGTTGCAAAAAGCGCTAAGCCCTACTGGCGCTTGTTCTATAGCCTGCCGGCAACCGGCGGGCTATATGCCTTCTCTGTTACAACCCGCCAGCGGTCTTTGCTTGTCAGCCAGAGCCCGCATGCTCTAATGTAAACCGCTTGCTACCAGAACAGATGGACATACCATGGCCCTGCCCGCATCACGCCCTTTTTACCTGCTTGCTCTGATCACCTGTGCAGCGCTGATCGCCATCGCCCTGTATATGGAGCATGTACTGCTGCTTGAGCCCTGCCCGCTGTGTATTATCCAGCGCGTGCTGGTGATCGTACTGGGGCTGATTTGCCTGGCTGCCGTATTGCATAACCCCTTGGCATCCGCGGATCAGCCGCGTCGACTGGCCGCTCGCCTGTATGCTCTGGCCGTCACATTGACCGCCATGCTCGGTGGCGCGGTCGCCGGTCGTCAGGTATGGCTGCAGCATCAGCCGGCCGATCAGTTGCCCTCCTGCCTGCCCAGCCTCGACTACATGCTTGATGTTCTGCCCTTGCAAGACATGCTCAGCCTGCTGTTCAGCGGTACCGCTGACTGCGCCAAGGTTGAATGGACCTTTCTCGGATTGAGCATTGCCGAAGGTACTCTGCTGGCCTTTATCTGCTTCAGCGTTTTCGGCTTGATGCAACTACTCCGCAGCACAGATTAAAAAGAGGCCGTTCATGCGTATTCTATTGCTGGCACTGATTCTTACCCTGACCGCCTGTGCCACACCCGAGGTCGAGCACTACGCCAGCGAAACCCCGACGCTGCGCCTGCAGGACTACTTCAATGGCGATCTAGAAGCCTGGGGTATGTTCCAGAAGCGTAACGGCGAGGTAGTACGTCGTTTTCACGTGCGAATGACCGGCAGCTGGGAAGGTGACACTGGTGTTCTTGATGAGCACTTCACCTACTCTGACGGCACGACCGAGCGACGGGTCTGGACGCTGGTCCAGCAAGCCGACGGCAGTTGGCGCGGCACAGCAGACGATGTCGAAGGTGAAGCCTGGGGCCAGGTATCCGGTAACGCTTTCCACTGGCGCTATACCTTGCGCCTGCCGGTGGATGGAAAGACCTGGCTGGTGGACTTTGATGATTGGATGTTCCTGATCGATGACAAGGTCATGCTCAACCGTGCAGCCATGTCCAAATGGGGCATTGAACTGGGCCAGGTAACCTTGAACTTCTATAAGCCTTGATGCCCTGACCTTGCCTGGCCTATGCTGTCGATTAACGAGAAAAAGGGCCTGGCCAAGGCACGCCTAACCGCCCGACGGAAAGCAGAGGTGGATCATGCTGGAAAGTTGCACAACAGCCCAGGAACGGTGGGGCGGCGTACACAAACTGATTGATGCCTGGCTTGCCGAGCGCAAACAACTCATTATCGAATACGACCAGCTGCATGACCGTAACGCTCCTGATCAGCACCCTGATACCGCGCTCGCGTCCTTTTGTGATGTGCTGGTGGACTACATGTCCGCTGGTCATTTCGAGATTTATGAACAACTGGTCCGCGAAGCCGAAGACTTCAAGGATCAACGCGGTCTGGATCTGGCCAAGCAGCTCTATCCGAGAATTGAAACCATCACTGAGCAGGCCGTCGCCTTCAATGACCTTTATGCTGACACCCAGGCGGTGGCTGATGAAGCTCAGATGCAGGCCCGGCTCAATAGCCTTGGCGCGATGCTGCATGAACGCTTTGAGCTTGAAGACTGCCTGATAGAAGTGTTGCACAACGCCCATCGCGACCTGCTCAGTACCCCCTGACCCTTTTGGGAGCCGCATGTGAAAAGCAAGGACAAGGTAGTTACCCCACTGCATCTGCTGCAGGGCCTGACTCAGACGCTCAATGCGCATCTGAGCGAAGCCTGCGACCAGGCATTGAAAGATGCCCGCAAGGCGCTGGAAAAGCTCAACAAGCAACAGTCCAAACTGGAAGAAAAGCGTGCCGAAGCCGAGTCCAGACTGGCGGTCAAGCAAGCCAGTGAACAAAAGGGCGTCAGCAAGGCGGCCGAGAAGCTGACCGCATTACGTCAGGCCGAGACTGAGCTGCTGGTCGTACGCAAATCGGTAGAGGCCTATACCCGGCAGTTACAGAGTGACGTACGCCAGACTCTGCGCATTGCCAAGGGCCTGCAACGTATTGAAGAGCAAGCCAGCGTAGCCATCGACAAGCGCAATAATCCCCCTGCGCCAGCACCGCGTCCACGCCGCAAGCCAAAGCCCACCGCTTAAGCGGCTTCAGAACAAACGCCCGGCTCAGCTACGGGCGTTTCGCTCCATCCATGCACTCAGTTGCTGCAAACCCGATCTCAACTCGCCACTCAATGGCGTATTGCCTGTCTGGCAGCATGCAATGAGATGCTCGAGAACATGGCAGTCACTGCGGTCATCCTGCGGCTCAATCCGGCAACCCGCCTGCAATTGCTCCAGGCAGCGCCACTCCAGCGCCTGCTCGAGCGCCTTGATTTCTGCATAAAATGTCGACTTTTCCGCCAGCGACTTGAGCCCACGGCGCGCCTGACGCAGCGGCTGAATAACCTGCTGATGCCAGGCACCCTGGATCTGATGCAGTGCCGGCCAATCGGTATGCGCCAGCGGCTGGCGCACAGACCCCAACCAGCAGGCCGTCAGCAGCATCAGCACATCCAGCCCATGTGCATCCTGCAGCCGCAGGAGCACGGGCTCGAGACCGGGTAACGGATAGCAGCGGCGAACAAAGTCGCACAGGGATTCATTGGTGTTAGTCATAGGTGCAGCATAGCGTGCTGCAATCGCTGATCACAGCCCGGCACGGCACTGATATACTCCGCCCCCATGATCAAGATCGAAGCCCTGACACTGCAGCGTGGCCCACTGCGCCTGCTTGAGAACGCCGACCTGACCCTGCACCCGGGCCAGAAGGTCGGCCTGCTTGGCACCAATGGTGCCGGCAAATCCAGCTTGTTCGCACTGCTGCGCGGTGAACTGAATGCCGATGCCGGGGACTGTAGCCTGCCGGCTGACTGGCGCATTGCCCATATGAAACAGGAGATCGAGCAGCTCGATCGCCTGGCGATCAATTATGTGCTCGACGGTGACCAGCAACTGCGCGACATCCAGCACCGCTTGGCGGCCGCCGAGGCCGCTCATGCGCCGGAACTGGGCAGCCTGTATGCAGAACTGGAAGCCCACGACGGATTCAGTGCCGACAGCCGGGCCCGCACGCTGCTGGCGGGCCTGGGCTTCAACAGTGAACAGTGTGTGGCGCGTATCGGCGATTTCTCGGGTGGGTGGCGCATGCGTCTGAATCTGGCCCAGGCGCTGATGTGCCCCTCCGACCTGTTACTGCTCGACGAGCCGACCAACCACCTGGATCTGGACGCCATTCTCTGGCTCGAAGACTGGCTCAAGGCCTATCAGGGCACCCTGTTGCTGATTTCCCACGACCGCGATTTTCTCGATGCCGTCGTTGAGCATATTGTGCATGTCGACAACCGTAAATTAACTCTCTATCGCGGTGGATACAGTCAGTTCGAGCGGACCCGTGCCGAGCGCATGACCCAACAACAGGCGGCCTTCGAGAAGCAGCAGGCGCAACGTGAGCACATGCAACGCTACATTGCCCGATTCCGCGCCCAGGCCAGCAAGGCCAAACAGGCCCAGAGTCGTCTCAAGGCGCTGGAGCGCATGGAAGATCTGGGGCCGGCGCATATCGACTCGCCATTTTCCTTCAGCTTTCGCGAGGCTGACCAGCAATCCAGCCCACTGCTCGACCTGCACGAAGGTCGCCTTGGCTATGACGGCACAGCCATCCTCGAACAGGTCAAACTGCAACTGGCGCCCGGTGCGCGCATCGGCGTACTGGGGCCGAACGGAGCCGGCAAATCCACCCTGATCAAAACGCTGGCGGGTACTCTGCCCTTGCTGGCCGGCGAGATGAAAACCGGTGAGAATCTGGCCATCGGCTATTTTGCCCAGCATCAGCTCGATAGCCTGGACCCCAAAGCCAGCCCCTTGCTGCACCTGGCGCGCATTGCCCCGGATGAGCGTGAACAAAGTCTGCGCAACTTTCTTGGCGGCTTTGATTTCCATGGCGCCCGCGCAGAAGAGCCGGTAGTGAACTTCTCAGGGGGCGAAAAGGCCCGTCTGGCACTGGCGCTGATTGCTTGGCAAAAGCCCAATCTGCTGCTGTTGGATGAGCCCACCAACCACCTCGATATGGATATGCGCCATGCGCTGACCCTGGCCCTGCAGCAGTTCGAAGGCGCCATGCTGCTGGTCTCCCACGATCGCGCACTGATCCGCGATACCACCGACGAGCTGTGGCTGGTCGCCGATGGCAGGCTGAGCGTGTATGCCGACGATCTGGATACCTACACCCGCTGGCTGGCACAGTTTCGCCAACAGCAACACCTGGCATTGCGCGCCAGCCAGACCACGATAGACAGCCGCGCCGATGCCGGCAAACCGGACGCCAAGACCCAACGCCGACAGGCAGCCGAGCAACGCCAACGGCTGGCCCCGCTGAAAAAACAGATTGAGCGCATGGAACAACAGCTGGCCCGCCTGCAGACAGAGTTGCAAGCCATCGAGCAGGAACTGGCTGACGCCGGCATATACAGCCCCGAGCGCAAGGTCGAGCTCAAGGAGCTGCTTAGCCGACAAACCCTGTGCAAACAACAGATTGGCGAACTGGAAGAGCAGTGGCTGGAAGCCAACGAAGAGCTGGAAGTCCTCAGCAAGGCTGAAGACTAGCCTTCACCAGGGAATCGGCTGACCATCCCAGGCAAAAAACTGCCCGCTGTCGGTCGGCGTGCGCTCGGCGATGACCGCCAGCAACCGTTCAGCTACAAAGTCTGCAGTGAACAATTTGCCCTCCGGCACATTCGCCTGGAACGGGGCGGACAGCTCGGTATCGGTGGTGCCAGGATGCAGCAGCAAGCAGATACTGTTGGTATTCAACCGCTGCCACTCGATGGCAAAGCTGCGCATCAACATGTTCTGCGCCGCCTTGCTGGCCCGGTAGGCATACCAGCCGCCCAGGCTGTTATCACCAATCGAGCCGACCCGTGCCGAGAGGGAAGCAAAGACACAACGATGCTTGCCGCGCAACAGGGGCAGCAAGGCTTTGGCCAGCAAGGCCGGTACGGCTGCATTAATGGACATACTGTGCAGCAACGCAGTAATGGATAACTGTCTGATGCTTTTTTCCGGTTGCTGACCACCCGGCTCATGCAGAAAGCCCACAGTATTGATCAGCATATCCAACTGCCCGCATTGCTTGGCAACCTTGTCGGCCAGCGCCTGTACCGCCAGCTCGTCAGTCAGATCCGCGCTCAAACAGATCAGCCTAGCGTCATCAGGCATGTCTTGCGACCAACTGCGTGCGACCGCAAACACTTGCGCCACATCGCTGCGCTGCAGCAGCTGCAACACCAAAGCGCGGCCAATGCCGCGACTGGCACCCGCCACCAGTACGGCCAGCGGCTGATCACCATTAAATCCAAGATGCATGCTGCAAGCCCCCTCGGTTTACGCGAAAATACCGCTTTGCCAGTGGAAGACCGACTATGACCCTGTGGATCGATGCCGATGCCTGCCCCCGTCCCGTACGCGATATCGTTGTGCGCGCCGCACGGCGCAGACAGATAGAACTGATACTGGTTGCCAACAGCCCACAGGTTCTGCCACCGGGACCGGGCGTGCGTCAGGTAACCGTCTCCAGCGGTGCCGATGTGGCCGACCAATACATCATCGACCATGCGCTGCCTGGTGACCTGGTCATCACTGCCGACATTCCGCTGGCGGCAGGCCTGGTTGACCGGAAGATCACCGCGATCAACCCGCGCGGTGAGATTTACAGCAAGGCCAACATGGGCGAGCGCTTGGCCGTACGCAACCTGATGGACGAATTACGTGGCGCTGGACTGGCCGGCCGCAGTGGCCCTGCACCCTACAGCGACCGCGACAAGCAGGCCTTTGCGAATGCGCTAGACCGTTTGCTGGCGCTGCACTAGATCGACCAGCACAGACTCAATGGCTGGTCACAAAACGCTGCACCCGCTGCTCCAACATGGTCCGCAATTGATCAAGCTCACGTGACAGGTCGGCCAGATCAACCGCCTGCGCCGCATTCGACTGTGCAATGTCATTGACGCCTTGCAGGTGCTGTGCAACATCCTCACCGACCGCTGACTGCTCAAGGGTAGCCGTGGCAATCTGGGTATTCAGGCGGGAAATATGAGCCACTTCGTCTACCATACCGGCCAGGGTCGTCACGCTGGCGTCCGCTGAACCGAGGCAACGCTGCACTGCATCCTGGCTGCGCAGCATGGCGCTCCGAGCCGACTCAGACGCGTGCTGCAAACGGCCGATAAAGTCCTGAATTTCAGCCGTCGATTTCGCCGTACGTTGTGACAGATTCCGTACCTCATCGGCCACCACCGCAAAGCCTCGCCCCTGCTCACCGGCCCGCGCCGCCTCAATCGCCGCATTCAGCGCCAGTAGATTGGTCTGCTCAGCCACACCCTTAATCACGTCAACCACCTGATGAATATCGTTGGCCAACTGAGCCGCTCCGTTGACCGCCTCACCAGTAAGACCCAGATCTCGGTCAAGCGATTCAATATCCTGCCGGATCTGCTGCATGGCGGCATTTCCCTGATGCGCATGGCTGTCGACATTTCTTGCAGCATCGGCTGCCTCCTCGGCACTGCGTGCAACATCGGCGGTAGCAGAGGTCATCTCCTGCATTGCTTGCGCCATATAGGCGGCCTCTCCAGCTTGACGATCCGCGCCATCACGGACCAGACCTGATCGCTCTGAAACCGACCCTGAAACCCGGCTTACCTCTTTCAGCGTCGTTTTGACGCCGGCGACCACTTCATCGAGCTCAGCGATAAAACTGTTGAAAATGTCCAGCATCGCGGTTCGCATTGCTGCACGTCGCGTCAGATCCAGCGCCTGCGGATCAGCAATCATCTCACTGGTCACTGCAGCCAGCATCTCACCCTCGCGGGCATCCACATAACTGGCTCGCGCCAGGTACACCAGCACGGCGGCCTCGACAACAACATACCCGGCATGAATCCAGACCAGCCCCCAGGTTGCATCGACCGCCAACCACACGCCACTGACGCGCGATTGCAGATAAAAAACATCAGATGGTGGACGGCAATCACCAGGGCGGCAACCACAATAGGCAGCCAATCACGGTAGTAAATAAGGAAAGCCAACAACACGAAAATCGAAAAATGCATTTCGATGGTGCCATGGCTCTGGTTGATATGCAGGGCTGCCATCACCATAAAAGCCGCACCCATGGCACAACGGAAAAGACGCTGACCACCGACAAGCGCCTGCAAGGCGTGCATGATCAGGATTGTACCGCCCCCGACCAGCAGGGCTTGGCCCCAGGTGCTGTACCAAGGTGCCAGTGCCAGGGCATAAATCTGGCAAACCCACAGCACCGCCAGCATGGCTTTGTCGGCCTTGCGATAATGGGCTTCAAGGCTTAACGGATTGACGATACGAGTAGTCAAGATTGATACCTCAGTGGATGGCGCACAGGCAGGCCACGGTGTCCTGGCTCAGGATACTGACAGGGCGACCCGCCAACAGCGCGCTGATCACCGGCTCGATAAAACTGCTGTCCCTGCTGCAATGCGCTCCATCACTATAAGGACCAACATAAGCCAGTTGGCCTGTAGCATCCCAAATTGCTACGGCCGGTGCACCTGGCCAGTTACTCCATGCACTGGGTATCGGCCAGAAGGGCAAAGCCTTTAATACCCCTGCCTTTATTTCATCGGCGCCAGAGCCAGAGCCCGAGCGGGCAAACTGCACGCCTTGCTCAGAGAAACGGTGTGTCATGTCTTCAATATAGTCCAGGTGCCCACCATTGCAGGGACAGCCCGATTGCCAAACATGTAACACCTGAACCTGTCCGGGCGGGAAAGGAGGAGCGACGTTTTCCGCGGCAAAAAAGGCTGGTCGCTCAAAGGCCTTGAGGTACTGCCCTTCATACCACCAGAACGCCCACGCCAGCCCTGCCAGCCACAGCATCAGCAATGCAGCCACCATCGCCCGGCGAAGCCAGATCCTCTCACGGAGATCAAACACAACCAGTACCTCTGTCGATGCGATGGAAGAATTATCTATTTATTTATACACAACTAAAGCATTGTACAACTTTTGCAGCGTGCTGCGGGATTTTCTGCAAACCTTTCCACAACTTCAATATTGTCTCGCGCTCGACCCTTTGCATGCCTTGATCCCAGGCGTATGCTCGTTGAAACCCATCTGATTTCGCATGCAAGGGAGCCGGCTGTAGTCTGCCGGACAAGGACGCACCCGCCAATGCCAGGAGAGTTAGATCTCGCTACCCTAGGTGTCGCCCTGTCTCTGGTGACTCTGAGCATGACCCTGCTGCTGACTCTGGCCGCCTGGCACGCAGGCAGCGACCAAGGATTACGACACTGGGCCTTGGGCAACTGTGCCCTCATGCTCGGCCTGCTGCTGAACGTCAGCCAGGACCATATTCACCACAGTCTGTCGGTGGTCCTTGCCAACGGCTTGATGACGCTGGGAATAGGGGTTACCTGGCTCGGCATCCGGGCTTTCAAGGGCATCAGCCAACCACAAACCGGCCCGATTCTGGCTGCAATATCCGTCATGCTACTGCTCTGGGTATTCCGCTTCCATATCGACAGCCTGCCAGCCCGCATGGGCATTGCATCCATCGTGCTGGCCAGCATGAGCCTGCTATGCGCCCGCGAGCTCCTTATCAAGGCTGAGCAACCCCTTCGCACCGGCTATTGGCTGACCGGCGGCATTGCACTGTTCTGCGGTATTGGGCTGACACTGCGGGCCATCGCCAGTATGACCAATCTGGTTCCTGCCAGCGCAATGAACAACAGTCCGCTGCAAAGCGCGACGCTACTGAGCGCCATGGTGGCGCAAATTGGTCTGGCCAGTGGTTTTATTCTGATGACTCACTACCGCACGACCATGGCCCTGCATCGGTTGTCCGAACGCGACGCCCTGACTGACACCCTGAATCGCCGCAGCCTGCAAGCCCAGGCTCAGCAAATCCTTGGTAAGGCCAGCGAGCAGCGCCTGCCCGTCACGCTGATCATGGTCGATGCCGATCACTTCAAGCGCATCAATGATGAATTCGGACACCAGACCGGCGATGCCGTGCTCTGTCATCTGGTCAGCCGAGTCCGCCAGCACCTGCGCAACAACGATCTACTGGGTCGATTTGGCGGCGAAGAATTCATTCTGATTCTGCCAGGCCTGGATACTGACAGCGCGCAACAGGTCGCCGAGCGCATCCGCATCGGGCTGTGCAGCCAGCCTTGGCTAACCCAGGAAACCCCGGTGCGACTATCGGCCAGCCTCGGCGTAGCCTGCTCCGAGCACCATGGCTACCAGTTCGACACCTTGCTGGGCGCTGCCGATGCAGCGCTTTATCAGGCCAAGAGCCTGGGCCGCAACCGGGTTGAGCTGGCCAGACCGCCCGGCGACAATGGCAAGGAACAAATGGCATTACGCTTGTTGTCGCAATTCCGTCATAATCTGGACGTATAACGTCAATCAGATTGGTGCTGTTTGTTCGGGCAATGGCTCTTGAACGGATGCGCCTCGGGAGTAACTGTGAGCCTAGATCTTGCCAATCGCGCCTTCCCCAACAGCCGCCTGCGCCGACTGCGCCGCGATGACTTTTCTCGCCGACTGGTTCGCGAGACCCACCTGAGTGCAGGTGATCTGATCTTTCCGGTCTTTGTGCTGGAAGGCAGTCAGCAGCGCGAGGCCATCGCTTCCATGCCGGGCATCGACAGATTATCCATCGATCTGCTACTGGAAGAGGCCGCCGAACTGGTTGAACTGGGGATCCCCGCCGTGGCACTGTTCCCGGTGACACCGCTGGAACGCAAATCCCTTGATGGGGCAGAAGCCTGGAACCCCGAAGGACTGGCGCAGCGCGCCACCCGTGCGCTCAAGGCCCGCTTCCCGCAACTAGGCGTGATTACCGACGTGGCCCTGGACCCCTTCACGACCCATGGCCAGGACGGGATCATTGACGAGCAGGGCTATGTCCTCAACGACATTACTGTCGAGGCGCTGGTCAAGCAGACGCTGTCCCACGCCGAAGCCGGCGCTGACATCGTCGCCCCGTCAGACATGATGGATGGCCGAGTTGGCGCCATGCGCCAGGCGCTGGAAGCCGCCGGTCACATCAATACACGCATACTGGCTTACTCGGCCAAGTATGCCAGTGCCTATTACGGACCATTTCGGGACGCGGTGGGCTCAGCCGGGAACCTTGGCAAAGGCAACAAGTCCACTTATCAGATGGACCCGGCGAACAGTAACGAGGCATTGCACGAAGTTGCCCAGGATCTGGCCGAAGGTGCGGACATGGTCATGATCAAGCCGGGCATGCCCTATCTGGATATCGTTCGCAGGGTCAAAGACAGCTTTGGCGTGCCAACCTTTGTTTATCAGGTCAGCGGCGAGTACGCCATGCACCAAGCCGCGATTGCCAATGGCTGGCTCAGCGATGCGGTGATTCTCGAGTCACTGATAGCCATGAAGCGGGCTGGCGCTGATGCCATCCTGACCTATTTTGCCAAAACCGCAGCACGTCAGCTGCGTGAACAGCATTAACCAACAGGAGCACTGAATACCGTCATGCAGGAGTCGAACAAGGTGGACGAAGAGCTGGTCATTTCCGAGAGCAAGGCCCTTCGCATTGTCACCGAGGCCCAGCCGGCCAGTGCACCCGAGCCACCCAGCAGCCCGGAAATCGTTGTGCCGGCTGCCGATATCAACGTGCCAGAGCTCTACATTCACCGCGAGCTGTCGCAGCTACAATTCAATATTCGCGTGCTGGAGCAGGTACTGGACGAGTCCTACCCCCTGCTTGAAAGGCTGAAATTCCTGCTGATTTTCTCCAGCAATATTGACGAGTTCTTCGAGATACGCGTTGCTGGCTTGAAAAAGCAGATCACCTTTGCCCGCGAACAAACCGGCCCGGATGGTCTGCAGCCGCAGCAGGTACTAAGCAAGATCAGCGAAATTGCCCACTTCCAGATCAGTCGCCAATATGCGCTGCTCAATGACGTGCTATTGCCGAGGCTGGCAGAAAGCGGCATCCGTTTTGTCCGCCGACACCAGTGGACACATAAACAGACCCTGTGGATTCGCCGCTATTTCCGCCAGGAAGTGGCGCCCATCATCAGCCCGATCGGCCTGGACCCCACGCATCCCTTCCCCTTGCTGGTAAACAAGAGCCTGAACTTTATTGTGCAGCTCGAGGGCGTAGACGCCTTTGGCCGCGATTCCGGCCTGGCGATCATCCCGGCACCGCGCTCGCTGCCGCGATTGATTCGAATGCCCGATGAACTCTGCTCTGGCGGCGACAATTTTGTCTTCCTGTCATCCATGATCCACGCCCATGCCGACGACCTGTTTCCCGGCATGAAAGTACTGGGCTGCTATCAGTTCCGCCTGACCCGTAACGCCGACTTGATCGTCGACCCCGACGAAGTCGATGACCTGGCTCGCGCCCTGCGCGGCGAGCTACTGTCACGCCGTTACGGTGACGCCGTGCGCCTGGAAGTGGCAGACAACTGTCCCAAGCCGCTGACCGACTTTTTGCTGCGTCAGTTTGGTCTGAATGAGTCCGAACTCTACGAAGTCAACGGCCCGGTAAACCTGACCCGACTGTTTTCCATCACCGGACTGGATCATCACAGCGACCTGCAGTTCCCGCCTTTCAGCCCGGGCATTCCGAAGCTCCTGTCGAGCAACGACACCCTGTTCCAGGCCATCAGCAAGCAGGACATCCTGCTTCAGCACCCCTACGAGTCCTTCAGTCCAGTGGTCGATCTGCTGCGCCAGGCTGCCCAGGACCCCAACGTGCTGGCCATCAAACAGACGCTTTACCGCACCGGAGCCAACTCGGAAATCGTCAATGCACTGGTTGATGCCGCCCGGAACGGCAAGGAAGTGACGGTGGTCATCGAGCTGCGCGCGCGCTTTGATGAAGAGTCCAACCTGCAACTGGCCAGCCGTCTGCAACAGGCCGGCGCCGTGGTCATTTACGGCGTGGTCGGCTTCAAGACGCACGCCAAGATGATGCTCATTCTGCGCCGCGAGGACAAGGTACTGCGCCGCTATGTGCACATGGGTACCGGCAACTACCACGCGGGCAATGCCCGCCTGTATACCGACTACAGCATTCTCAGTTCGGATCTGGCATTGACCGAAGATGTCCACAAACTGTTCAACCAGTTGATCGGCATGGGCAAGACCCTGCGCATGAAAAAACTGCTGCAGGCGCCATTTACCCTGAAAAAGCGCCTGCTCGAACTGATCAACCGCGAGACTCTGAATGCCCAGGCGGGCAAACCCGCGCATATCATGGCCAAGGCCAACGCGCTGACCGACGCCAAGATCATCAAGGCGCTGTACAAAGCCTCGCAGGCCGGGGTCAAGGTCGATTTGATCATCCGCGGTATGTGCTGCCTGCGCCCGGGCGTTCCCGGCGTGTCGCACAACATCACGGTGCGTTCGATCATCGGTCGCTTCCTTGAGCACAGCCGGGTCTATTACTTCCTCAACGAAGGCCAGGAGCAGGTTTGGATGTCCAGTGCCGACATGATGGAGCGAAACCTCGACAAGCGGGTCGAGACCTGTTTCCCGCTGGAAGGAAAAAAGCTGATTACCCGCGCCAAACAGGAACTGCAGGTCTTCATGACCGACAACACCCAGAGCTGGGTGCTGCAGCCGGATGGCAGCTATGTGCGCAGCAGCCCGACTGGAAACCAGATCGCCCGCAGCGCGCAAAGCACCTTGTTGGAAAAGCTCGCCAGTTCGCCTCAGCGCACCGTCAGCGTGTAACCGACCTTGGCCCAGCACTGTGCTTCCTGATCGAAGTCAGCCTGGGTCAAGGGATTAGCGTCCAGCCAGCCGTCTGGAAACTGCAGGTTGAGGAAGTTCTCGCCGGCCTCGACCAGCAATCCCGGCATATCCTGGTTACCACGAATATGATGATAGAGGATGGCCAGGCGCAGCAGCATGCACAGCCTGAGCAGAGAGCTGGCCTCATCGCCAAACTCTGACAGCTTGTCCGCATTCGGCAAGCTACGCCGATGACCGCGAACCAGTACCGCCATGGCCTGCTGCTCCTGACGCGAGAAGCCAGGCAAATCGGCATGCTCAATCAGGTAAGCACCGTGCTTGTGATACTGGTTGTGGGCGATATCCAGCCCAACCTCATGCACTCGGGCCACCCAGGTCAGCATATTCGCCGGTTTGTCACCTTCAAGCTGCCAGCTTGACGCCACCTTGCCAAGCAGACTCAAGGCCTTGGATTCAACCCGCGCTGCCTGCTCAACATCCACGTGACAGCGCTCCATCAAGGCTGTCAGCGTGCGCTCGCGCACGTCCTCATGCTGATGCCTGCCCAGCAAGTCGTACAACACGCCTTCACGCAGGGCTCCCTCGGAATGGCTCAGGCTGGTCACCCCAAGCGCATCAAAAATGGCCTCCAGAATAGCCAGACCGGCAGGCAGGGTGGCGCGGCGTTCCGGCTTCAGGCTGTCGATATCAATGCGCTCAACCTGCCCGGCCTTGAGCAGTTTGCGTTTGAGCCATTGCAACCCTTCCGGGGTGATATCTTCCTGACCTTTTCCAGCGGCCTGAATACACGAACGGATAGTCCTGATGGTCCCTGAGGCGCCTACTGCCTCCTGCCAGCCAAGCCGGTTGATACCCTGTTCTATATTCATCAATTCGAGGCGGGCAGCCGTATAGGCCTGGGCATAGCGATTGACGCTGATGCGCCCATCGGCAAAGTAACGCTGAGTAAAGGACACACAACCCATCTGCAAACTTTCACGCAAAATGGATTCAAAACGTTCTCCGATGATGAACTCGGTACTGCCACCGCCGATATCCATGACCAGGCGCTTGCCTTCATCATCGGATTGCGTGTGGGCAACTCCCAGATAAATCAGTCGCGCCTCTTCCCGGCCGGAGATCACGTCTACCCGGTGGCCAATGATTTGCCGCACCTGGCGCATGAACTGGGCGCGGTTTCGCGCTTCACGCAGGGCATTGGTCCCAACAATACGGACCGCGCCGTCAGGCAGACCGTTGGTCAGTTGGGCAAAGCGACGCAAGCAATCCAGCCCGCGCTGCATGGCTTCTTCACTCAACTCACCCTGATCATTCAGACCTGCGGCCAATTGCACCTTTTCGCCCAGGCGTTCGAGTATGCGAATTTCACCGTGATCAACCCGCGCCAGCACCATATGGAAACTGTTCGAGCCAAGATCAATCGCCGCTACCAGGGGAAAGTCCGGCTGTTGTGTCTGCACCATGCGCCTGCCTCGAATACGTGTGAGCTGATTCTACCACCCTGTCCGAGTCTTGTGCGCAGTTGCACCGGGCGACATCCCGTCGCCTTTCGCTGTCGTACAGGGTGGTGCTATAGTGCGCTTCATATAGCCCTTAGATCCCCCTGGAGAGACAAATGAGTGATTTGATCATGCATGTCACCGACAGCAGCTTCGACACCGACGTACTCAAGGCCGATGGCCCGGTACTGGTGGATTACTGGGCTGAGTGGTGTGGTCCGTGCAAGATGATTGCCCCGGTTCTGGACGAAATTTCCAAGGAATACGATGGCAAGCTGAGAATCTGCAAGCTGAATATTGATGAAAACCCCGACACACCGCCAAAATACGGCGTGCGCGGCATCCCCACGCTGATGCTGTTCAAGGATGGCAACGTCGAAGCAACCAAGGTCGGCGCCCTGTCGAAATCCCAATTGGCCGCCTTCCTCGACAGCAATATCTGAATCGAATCACCCCGGTGAGCAACTCCACCGGGGTTTTCTGCACTCAAGGTATGGACGTCACTTCCAAGCAGTGCTAGATTTGCTCATCAATTCCTTGTCGCACCCTGCGCCAGCGGCTTCCCTGTATCAGCCAAACCATCGCCCCATACTCAATGGCGGCATATCACTAACCCGTCCTGCCGAAAGACACCTACTCTTACCGACCCTATGAACCTGACTGAACTCAAACAAAAACCGATCACCGAACTGCTTGAAATCGCCGAACAGATGGGCCTTGAAAACATGGGCCGGTCGCGTAAACAGGACGTTATTTTCGCTACGCTGAAAAAACACGCCAAAGGTGGTGAAGACATTCACGGTGACGGTGTTCTGGAAATTCTCCAGGATGGCTTTGGCTTCCTGCGTTCCGCAGACTCCTCCTACCTGGCCGGCCCCGACGATATCTATGTGTCGCCAAGCCAGATCCGTCGTTTCAACCTGCGTACCGGCGATACCATTTCCGGCAAGATTCGTCCGCCAAAGGACGGCGAGCGCTACTTCGCTCTCTTGAAAGTCGATTCGATCAACTTCGACAGACCGGAAAATACCAAGAACAAGATCCTGTTCGAAAACCTTACGCCGTTGTTCCCCACCGAGCGGTTGACCATGGAAGCTGGCAACGGCTCCACTGAAGATCTGATGGCCCGCATCATCGATCTGTGCGCACCGATCGGCAAAGGTCAACGCGGCCTGCTGGTCGCCCCGCCCAAGGCGGGTAAGACGTTGATGCTGCAAAACGTGGCAGCCAACATTGCGCGTAACAATCCGGAATGTCACCTGATCGTACTGCTGATCGACGAGCGTCCCGAGGAAGTCACCGAGATGCAGCGCACCGTGCGCGGTGAAGTCGTGGCCTCGACCTTCGATGAGCCGCCGAGCCGTCACGTGCAGGTAGCGGAAATGGTTATCGAGAAGGCCAAGCGCCTGGTTGAGCACAAGAAAGACGTGATCATCCTGCTCGACTCCATTACCCGTCTGGCGCGCGCTTACAACACCGTTATCCCGAGCTCAGGCAAGGTATTGACCGGCGGTGTTGACGCCCATGCCCTGGAAAAGCCCAAGCGTTTCTTTGGCGCCGCGCGAAATATCGAAGAAGGCGGCAGTCTGACCATTATCGCCACCGCGCTGGTCGATACCGGGTCAAAAATGGACGAAGTGATTTACGAGGAATTCAAGGGCACCGGCAACATGGAGATCCACCTGGATCGCAAGATTGCCGAGAAGCGTGTATTCCCGGCCATCAACATCAACCGTTCCGGTACCCGTCGCGAAGAATTGCTGACCAGCGAAGATGAGCTGCAACGCATGTGGATTCTGCGCAAGATTCTGCACTCGATGGACGAAATCGCCGCGATTGAGTTCCTCCTTGATCGTCTGAAAGATACCAAGACCAATGATGAGTTCTTCCAGTCGATGAAGCGCAGCAAAAACTGAACCGCAGCGGCAAGCTACAAGCTTCAAGCGGCAAGCTGTTTGTAGAGGCTTGTAGCAATTTATCCGACTACCCCTCTTGGGGAGTCGGCATAATGCGCATCACATCAAACCCCCAGGCGGCAAACTTGCACTGACAACTTGCCGCTTGCCGCTTGAGGCTTGAAGCTCCGATGCAATACTCCGATCTACGCGATTTCATCAAGGGCCTGGAGCAGCGCGGCGAACTCAAGCGCATCCAGACACCCGTCTCACCCATTCTTGAAATGACCGAAATATGCGATCGCACCCTGCGCAAGGGCGGTCCGGCTTTGCTGTTTGAAAATCCCACAGGGTTCGACATGCCGGTACTCGGCAATCTGTTTGGCACCCCGCAGCGGGTCGCCATGGGCATGGGCGCGAACGACGTCAGCGAGCTTCGCGAGATCGGCAAGCTGCTGGCCTTCCTGAAAGAGCCTGATCCGCCAAAGGGGCTTAAAGACGCCTGGTCCAAGCTGCCTATTTTCAAGAAAGTGTTGAGCATGGCGCCCAAGGTGGTGCGCGATGCGCCCTGCCAGTCTGTAGTACTGGAGGGTGACGACGTTGACCTTGGAAGCATACCGGTGCAAACCTGCTGGCCCGGTGATGCCGGCCCGCTGATTACCTGGGGCCTGGTGGTGACCAAGGGCCCGAACAAGGAACGTCAGAATCTGGGCATCTATCGTCAGCAGGTGATTGGTCGCAATAAACTGATCATGCGCTGGCTGAGCCACCGCGGTGGCGCGCTGGACTTCAAGGAATGGTGCGACAAGCACCCCGGCGAGCCCTTTCCCATCGCGGTTGCCCTGGGCGCCGACCCGGCGACCATACTGGGCGCCGTTACACCGGTACCGGATAGTCTCTCGGAGTATGCTTTTGCAGGCTTGCTGCGCGGCCAGCGCACCGAGCTGGTCAAGTGCCGTGGTTCCAACTTGCAGGTTCCGGCCAGTGCCGAGATTGTCCTGGAAGGCGTTATTCACCCCGGCGAAATGGCCGATGAAGGCCCCTTTGGCGACCATACCGGCTATTACAACGAGGTCGATCGCTTCCCGGTCTTTACCGTTGAACGCATCACCCGTCGTGAAAAGCCGATCTATCACAGCACTTACACCGGCCGACCGCCGGATGAGCCGGCGATACTGGGCGTGGCACTGAATGAAGTCTTTGTGCCGATTCTGCAGAAGCAGTTTCCGGAAATCACCGATTTCTATCTGCCCCCAGAAGGCTGCTCCTACCGCATGGCGGTGGTATCGATCAAGAAACAGTATCCAGGTCATGCCAAACGGGTCATGCTCGGTGTCTGGAGCTTCCTGCGCCAGTTCATGTACACCAAGTTCGTGATTGTGGTGGATGATGACATCAACACCCGCGACTGGAGCGATGTGATCTGGGCCATCACCACCCGCATGGACCCCAAGCGCGATACCGTGATGATCGACAACACACCGATCGACTATCTTGACTTCGCCTCGCCGGTGTCCGGCCTGGGCAGCAAGATGGGTCTGGATGCCACCAACAAGTGGCCCGGCGAAACGACGCGCGAGTGGGGTACAGCCATTACCCAGGACGCCAGTGTAACCCAGCGCATTGATGCGTTATGGTCCGAACTGGGCATCGACTGAGGGCAACAACCAAGCATGAAAGTAACCTTGCAACCCGCCGGCCATGAACTTGAGCTGTTGCCCGGTGAGCGCATCATTGATGCGGCCAGACGCCTGGGGTTCGATGCACCGCAGAGCTGCCGGAACGGCAACTGTCACATCTGCGCGGCCAATCTGATCAGTGGCCGGGTGTCACAGCAGGGCGAGGAGCGCACCAGCGGCGAATTTTTCACCTGCATTGCCGAGCCACTGCAGGACTGCGAGCTGATCTGGGATGGCGTGTTGGCACCCGGCGAACTGCCCCTGCAACGCCTGGCCTGCCAGGTTATCGACTGCACCGAGATGGGCGCTGATGTATGGCGGCTGCGAATGCGCACGCCGGCTGGCAAGGCCCTGCGCTACCATGCCGGCCAGTATCTGCTGTTGACCCGTCCGGACGGCGAGGCGGCGGCGTTCTCGATTGCCTCATCGCCCGATCAGCAACGCGAACTGGAGCTGCATATTCTCAACCGCGACAGCATCACTGCCGCGCTGATCAACCAGCTACTACAGAAGCGCATGGCGCAGTTGCAGCTGCCCTTTGGTCACTGCCACATCGCTGATTTGCCGACACGGCCGATGGTGATGATCGCCGCTGGCACCGGTTTGGCGCAGATGCAGAGTCTGATTCAGGACGCCAGTCGCAGAGGCTTCAATCAGCCCATGCATCTGTACTGGGGGGCACGCCAGGGCGACGATCTCTACCAGCCGCCTTACTGGTCTGAATGGCAGCAGCTATCAGACTTGACGCTGCACAAAGTGATCAGCCATGACCCGGACTGGAGCGGACGCAACGGCCTGCTGTATCAAGCGATCATTGATGATCTGGGGGATTTGAGCCGCTATGAGTTTTATGTCAGCGGCTCACCGGCGATGGTCTACGCCACCTTTGATGCACTGATCGAAGGCGGCATGCCGGCCGCGCAGATGCACGCCGACGCCTTTGCCTATGCGCCGCGCGATTGAACGCGGCGGCGCCCTGCTCAGGGCGTTGTCAGGCCCTGAGTAGCGGGTAATGGCATCTCGGGCAAATCCTTGACCATCAGCCCAAAACCCTGACGCAGCATGGCCTGACTGGCCGTCTGTTCGCCCAAGTGCTCCAGTAGACGCACCAGCTCGGCACAGGTCTGGATATCGCGCTTGCTGGCAAAACTCGCTTCCAGATATTCACGCGCCTTGCCCCACAGGCTGTTTTGCAACGCCAGACGACCCAATGCCAGCAATAACGCCGCATTGTGCGGATGCTCAGCCAACCAGTGTTCGGCGGTTTGCAGTTGCCGCGCCGGATCCTTGCCCAGCGTCATGCCATACAGGTGCACCAGCCGTTCGTTGAAGGCATGACGCAGTGCCTGACGCAGGGTTTCCTCGCAACGCTCGAGCTTGCCCAGACCACGCAATTGCAGACAATAGGCTTCTATCAGCGCAGGCTCCTGGCGAGCCAGTTTGGGCAAGCGCTCCCAGACCGCTGTCACGGCATCAGTCTGGCCCGGCTCCTGATGTTTGCCGCGTTGCCCGGCCTGCACCAGCAACGCGATATAGACCCGTTGCTCCATGCCTTGTTGTTCAGCCTCGTGCAGCAGCTTGTGCCGGCGTAACTCCGGCAGCAGCTGCTCAAGACTGTTCCAGTCCTCCAGCTTGGCATACAACTGACCCATCAACTTCAGTGCATAGAGGTGCTTGGGATGCTCCTTGCGCAAACGCGTCAGGGTGGCCAGTGCCTGTTCCAGCTGACCACGGGCAATCTGCAACTGGGCTTGAGTCACGGCAATCGCTACATCCGCTCCCGGCGTGGTTTCATAGGCCTCACGCAGCAGGTTGTCACATTCCGGGAAGTCTTCCAGCTCATGGGCGGCACGGGCCGCGGCCAGGTAATTGATCAGCGGCTGTTCGGCGTGCGGCGCCGAGCGCTTGAGCAAACGCAGTGCGTTGCTCCAATGCCCTTCGGCAAACTCCAAAAGACCCCGGGTGGTGATCAGATTGGCGCGGCGTTCCAGATTATGCCGAGACCAAGGGTTGAGCCGGCGACCGGAAGCGTTCAGCAGTCTTATCACGGCGCGCAACAGCGATAACAGCAGCCACAGCGCCAACAGAAAAGCCAAGCCGACCCAGATACTGGTTTCGATCGACATGTTGCGCCAAGCGATCAGCAGGTAGCCCGGATCCTCGGCCACCGCCATGCCCAATAGCGCCGCCACCAGCAGAACCGCCAGTACGGCAAGGTAGCTTTTACTCATGGGCTGAGCTCCTCACTGACTACCGGAAGGCTGCGCCGGCTCTGAATATAGGCCGTCAGCGTCTGCTGCAAGGGCGCCAGATCCGGCGCCTTGAGGCTGACCTGCTGTTCAGTCAGGCTCTGCAATTGCTCCTGCATGACCCGCACCTGCGGGTTGTCCAGCTCAAAGAATTGGCGCAGTAGCGCATCGGCCTGCTGCAGACTGGCCAGATAGACCTCGGGTTCACCACGCAGGGCAGCCCATTGCGCCTGCTCCATAGTCAATTGCAGGGTGCGTCTGACACGCTGCATTTCCGCCTCATCAAGCAGCGGCGTAATGACCTTGCCACGCTGAAAATCGACCCGTACATAGCGTTCCAGTCGCATCAGCATGCGCTCACCGCGCGTACGTCTGGCCAGGCGGTCTTCAAATTCTTCCTCGACAGTGACCTCATCCGGATCAAATACCGGTACTGGCAACAACACCAGCCGTCCGACCTGTTCACGCAGTGCGCCAAGGCGCAGGAATACCCCGGCTCGGTCCAGGCGCGGCAGGTTGTCCAGTTCGGCACGGTACTGCGCCAGCTGTTCACGCACGGCAAAGACACCGGTGTCAGGCTGGGCCTTGAGAATGTCATCAACCGCTGCCAGCAACTCGGTAGCCGAGGTGACGTCCTGAGCGGCCAGCAGACGCAGGCTGGCCAAGCGCAGTAGATACTCGGCCTCGGCCAGCTTCCAATCCGCACGGGCATCGCCCTGCAGGGTATCCAGACGCTGTGACAGTGCCTGCTGGCTGCGTTGCAGATCAGCATTCAGGCGCTGGAACTGCTGCCAGTCGCTGGCCTCAGGCAAGCC
Source organism: Halopseudomonas sp. 4NH20-0008 (assembly GCF_057548395.1). Taxonomy (NCBI): domain Bacteria; kingdom Pseudomonadati; phylum Pseudomonadota; class Gammaproteobacteria; order Pseudomonadales; family Pseudomonadaceae; genus Halopseudomonas; species Halopseudomonas sp. 4NH20-0008. The sequence goes on along the minus strand of NZ_BAAJMD010000005.1, from coordinate 113,947 downwards.
TTGCAGACGCGCATCCAGAGATCGGGACAAACGCGCCTGGTCAGCCTGTACCGCAGCCAGTTGCGTGTCGAGTGCGCTGCTCTGGTCTTCAGCCTGCAAGCTGTTCTGATACCACTGCCAGCCCTGCAGACCCAGTGCCGCCAAGCCCACCAGCAAGGCCAGTGCCGCCAAACCCTTACCACCGCCTTTGCCGTCGGGAGGCATCGCTTTGCTGGTCGATGGTTTGACTGGCGGTGGCTTGACCGGTGGTGGCGTGACCGGCGGCGGGCTGTAGTCGCTGGACGCGCTGCCTGTCAGTGGCTTATCGATCTTGTCTTGTTCGGTCGATTCCATGCTATTCCCCTTGTCACCTCAGCGGGTGGGCCATCACGACCTCGATCACGGTGTCGTCGTCGGCACCGCGACACACTATTATGTCCTTGCAACCCAGCGCCTTCGCGCTGTCGGCAACGCGCTGGCTAGGTACCCAGCAGCGCCAGGCAGACTGGCGGAGCCAGTCCTCTCCTGCCGCATTATGCCAATGCTCAAGCGCCTGCGCGCTCATCAGCAGAATACCGCCAACCTCGGCCGCCATACCTGACAGCTGCACACTCAGCTGTGCGGGCATGACGCGCCGATACAGCTCCAGATAATCAACCTGCCCACCCGCGGCCTGAACCTGTGCGGCCAACCACTGACGACCACCCTGTCCGCGCCAGATCAGCACCCGCAGATCAGACTGCTGCAACAGTGCCTGCCAGCGCGGCAAGGCCAGTAGCGCCTCGGAGTCCTGACCAGCGTGGGGCACCTGAACCCCCAGCCCGGCCTTCTCCAGCACCCGCGCCGTGCCCGCGCCGACCGCAAACCAGTCAATACCCACTGGCCACTGCGGCCAGTATTGGTCCAGGCGCTGCAAGCCCAGCCTCGCCGCTACCGGACTGACCACCATGACCGCCTGATAACGGTCAAGATCCAGTAGCATGCGGCGCTGCTCAGGCGTTTCCGCCTGCGCTTCAATCTCCAGCAGCGGCAGGCTGCAGGTTCGCACACCCAAGGCTGCAAATCGGTGCGCCAGCCGCTGATTGTCCTCGGCCAGCCGCGTCAGCAGCAGCGCACTCACTGCGCCGGATGCTCCTCGTACAGGGCATCCAGAATCTGTTGTGCACCCTGTGCGAGTAAATCCTCAGCGACCCGTATGCCAAGTGCTTCGGGCTGAGCTTCATCTCCGCTTGATTCAGCACGCAGCAACAGACTGCCATCCGGCTGACCGACCATGCCGCGCAGAAACAGCTGGCCATTGGCCCGCTCGGCGTAGCAGGCAATCGGCACCTGACAACCGCCATTCAGGCGCGTGTTCAGTGCCCGTTCGGCACGCACGCGCAGTGCGCTGTCATGATCATTCAACGGTGCCAGCAAGGCCTGCAGTTCCAGGTCATCGCTGCGGCACTCAATGCCAACCGCACCCTGACCACCGGCCGGGAGGCTTTCTTCTGGCGGCATGGCATAGCGGATCCGCTCGTGAAAGCCCAGCCGCATAAGGCCGGCTGCGGCCAGAATGATGGCGTCGTACTCGCCGGCATCCAGCTTGGCCAGACGGGTATTAACGTTGCCGCGCAGAAAACGCACCTGCAGATCCGGACGTCGGGCCATCACCTGGGCCTGACGGCGCAGACTGGAGGTGCCCACCACGCTGCCGACCGGCAGACTATCGAGGCTGTCATGCTGATTGGAGACAAAAGCGTCACGCGGATCTTCGCGCTCGCAGATCACATAGAGCCCCAGACCTGGGGGAAAGGCCATGGGTACATCCTTCATGGAGTGCACGGCCAGATCAGCCTGATCATCCAGCAGCGCGGCTTCCAGCTCCTTGACGAACAGGCCCTTGCCACCGATCTTGGCCAGGGGCGAATCGAGTAATTGGTCACCCCGACTGACCATGGGCACCAGACTGACTGTCAGACCGGGGTGCAGCTGCTCAAGGCGTGCTTTGACGTATTCGGCCTGCCACAGGGCCAAGGCACTTTTGCGGGTGGCAATTCGCAGATGTCGACTCATGGGATTCTCGTTCAAAACCAGCCTGCATCATACGCCATGGCCCGGGTCGCATCCACGCGCGCAAATGTCACAACTGGTCCATCAGCTTGCGCAGACCCGGAACATGCCGGCGGCTGACCACCAGAGTCTCATCTTCCAGCCCCTTGAGATGCAGATGGAAGTGCCCAACGGCGCTGCGTTGCAGGCGCTCAATACGATGACGCGCAACCAGTGCATTGCGGTGGATGCGGACGAAATAATCACCAAACTCGTCTTCAAGTGCCTTGAGCGGCTCATCCAGCAGGACCTCGCCGCCCAGATGACGCAAAGTGACGTATTTGTGATCGGCGATGAAATACAGTACTTCATCAATGGGAATAAGCTCGACACCGCGCCGGGTACGGGCACTGATATGGCTCCTCGGCTGTCCCGTCGGCCCTTGGCCGTTAGCCCGACCCAGACTGCAAAGCTGCACGCGATTGAGCTTTTGCGCCTTGGCCAGGGCATCGGCCAGGGCCTCGGCGCGCACCGGTTTGAGCAGATAACCCACCGCACTGACATCAAAGGCATCCAGTGCGTACTCACCGTGTGCAGTACAGAAAATCACCGCAGGGGCATCCGGTAATTCACTGAGCCGCGCCGCCGCCTGCAAGCCATCCAGACCCGGCATGCGGATATCCAGCAGAAGAATATCCGGTTGCTGCTCGGCCGCCAGGCGCAACGCTTCATGCCCGTTGGCAGCCATCTCGGCCAGCGGCTCATAGCCGGGCAGGGCATTGACCAGTCTGGCCAGGCGCTCCCGGGCCAGGGGTTCATCATCGGCGATAAGTACTTTCATGCCTCAATGACTTCTCTGCAAAATGGAAGACGGTTGCTTAACAGGATAGACCAGCCTGCTGAAGTAGCGCGGCCCTTCACGCCAAGCCTCGACCCGTGCCTCGGGACCAAAGAGCGCTGCCAGCCGGGCGCGGATGTTGTCCAGCGCCATACGAGCGCCTTGATGACGGGCATCTTCGGTGGGACAACTGTTGGATACCAACAGTTCTACCTTGCCAGCAATAAACTGCCCCCGAATCTGGATATCGCCCCCGGTCAGGCTCGGCTGCAAGCCATGCAGAATGGCATTTTCGAGTAAGGGCTGCAGTGTCAGCAGGGGAATCGGCGTACTTGCCGGCAGCGCAGCAACATCCCATCCCACCTGCAGGCGCTCACCCAGACGGTATTGCTCGATGCGTAAATAGCCTTCACAGAGCTGCCGTTCATCAGCCCAGGTCGCCATGCTGTCGGCCTCGGAGAGGTTGGCGCGGAACAGATCAGCGAGATCAAGTACGGCATGCTCGGCCTTGTCTGGCTGGGTGCTGATCAGGCTGACAATGCTGTTCAGGCTATTGAACAGGAAATGTGGCTGGATACGCGACTGCAGGGACTGCAACCGGGCCTTGAGTTCGGCCTGGTGTTGACGCTGCCACTGCTGCTGCAGAAAAAAGTAGCGCAACAACAGAGTGGTCATGATCAGGGCGATCAGACCATGGCGCAGCATATCCGCGGGCACCGGGTGCGGGCTGCCGAGCATGCCCTGGTTCAGCGCCCAGTCGGCCAGAAGAGTAAACAGCAGGGTCAAACCTATGACTACGGCATAGCAGGCAAGCACCGCGAGCCCCAGGGCACGACGCCGCATCCATCCACGCAACCGGCACAGAACAGCGGCAGAAAGCAGGACTATCCATTGCACAAAAAGCGAGGCCATGGCCAGACTCAGCCAATCAAAACCACTACCCGAGGGCACCGCCAGCACCCAGATCAGCACCATCAGCTCGGCCAGCACCACCAGGGTGAAGACCGCAATGGGCGAACAGAGGTCGGGGAGGAAGAAATCCTCCCCCTCGTATGGCTGCTTGAGTAGTGTCCAGAATCCGTTCATCCGTTAAGTGTCTGCCAGCCAGAGGCCATCGCGCAAGCATAGAAGTGGTATGCTATGGGCTTTTGCCAGCGGACGTTGCCGAGACATGAGCCAAGATCACACAACCAACCAATCCTGGGGTGGCCGCTTCAGTGAGCCAGTCGATGCCTTTGTTGCCCGTTTCACCGCTTCGGTGGACTTTGACAAGCGCCTCTACAAACACGACATTCAGGGCTCCATCGCCCACGCCACCATGCTGGCCAAGGTCGGCGTGCTCAGCGACGACGAGCGCGATGCCATCATTAGCGGATTGCGGCGCATTCAGAGCGAGATTGAAGCGGACCAATTTGACTGGCGTGTCGATCTTGAAGACGTACACATGAATATCGAAGCGCGGTTGACCGCCGAGATTGGCATTACCGGCAAAAAGCTGCACACCGGCCGCTCGCGCAATGACCAGGTGGCCACCGATATCCGCCTGTGGTTGCGCGAAGAAATCGACATCATTCTCAGCGAACTGGAACGTCTGCAAGCGGGCCTGCTGGATCAGGCCGAGCAGCATGCCGAGGTCATCATGCCCGGTTTCACGCACCTGCAAACCGCACAACCGGTCACCTTTGGCCACCATTTGCTGGCCTGGTTCGAAATGCTCCGTCGCGATACCGAACGCCTGATCGACTGCCGCAAGCGGGTCAACCGCATGCCACTGGGCAGTGCCGCGCTGGCGGGCACCACCTATCCGATTGACCGGACCATCACCTGCGAATTGCTGGGCTTTGAAGCGATCTCCGGCAACTCGCTGGATGGCGTGTCTGACCGCGACTTCGCTATCGAATTCTGTGCAGCCGCAGCACTGGCCATGATGCACCTGTCACGCTTCTCCGAGGAGCTGGTGCTCTGGACCAGTGCTCAATTCAACTTTATCGAGTTGCCTGACCGCTTCTGTACCGGCTCATCGATCATGCCGCAGAAGAAGAACCCGGATGTACCCGAGTTGGTGCGCGGCAAATCCGGCCGGGTTTATGGCCACCTGATGGGGCTGCTGACGCTGATGAAGAGCCAGCCACTGGCCTATAACAAGGACAACCAGGAAGACAAGGAGCCGCTGTTCGATGCCGTGGACACCCTGCGTGATTGCCTGCGTGCCTTTGCCGACATGATCCCGGCGATCAAGCCGCGGGTAGCGGTCATGCGTGAAGCGGCCTTGCGCGGCTTCTCCACGGCCACCGACCTGGCTGACTATCTGGTGCGCAAGGGCATTCCGTTCCGTGACTGCCACGAGATTGTTGGCCATGCAGTGAAATACGGCGTAGAAACCGGCAAGGATCTGGCGGAAATGTCGCTGGAAGAACTGCGCCGCTTCAGCGACCAGATCGAACAGGATGTATTTGCCGTGCTGACCCTGGAAGGCTCAGTCAACGCGCGCAATCATCTTGGCGGCACGGCACCTACCCAGGTTCGGGCAGCGGTTATCCGCGGACGCCAGCAACTGCAAGGCTGATCCGGCATGACGCTGTCAGGCTGCGGTTGGTCATCAGCGAGAAAAGAGGCGAGCTAAAAGGCCAATCGAATAGTGGCCAGAATACCCGCCACCAGCTTGATCGGCTGGCGGCGGGCAACAGGTGGAAGGCGGCTGCAAGCAGTCCCCTCCCACCAGCCGGTCTCAGTTACCTGAGCGGCTTACAGAGAGCACGTAAGTACCGGCGCCACTGTCACCGTAGCTACCACTGATCAGCTCGTAATCGCCCGGCTGCAGGGTCAGATTCAGGCGCGAATTGGTGCCATCGGCGCCATCGTCGTTCTCTTCATCGCGACCTTGACCACGCAACTTCAACAGCGCATCGAAGTCGGAGGAAATCAGATCAATCTGATAGCTGCCGCCCTGGGTAATGGTCAGGCGAGTCGTTTCAGTATCCCCTTCCTTGACGGTACCGTAGACCCGGTCACCAACGGCAATGCTGCCACCGGCTGGCGCAGCCGCGCTCAGTTCGGTCTTCAAGGTAAAGAGTCCGCTGTCGCCGCCCAGTGATGATGCCTTGATGGTGTAGTTGCCAGGCTGGACCGGCATCAACAGGCGGGCATTCAGTTCGCCAGCACTGTCGTCATCGGTGGCTTCTACACCATTGCCGCTGATTTCCAGGTAGCTGTCGATATCATCGGAATGCATTTCGACCTGCAGCATGCCAGCTTCGGTTACTTCCAGCATGTAATCGAGGGCATCACTGGTCGTCATGCCAGTGATTTCGGTACCAACGGTAAGCACACCACCGTTCACCAGGCTGACGCCAGCCGGCAACTCGCGGCGCGTGAAAGACAGGGTATAACCGCCCGCTTCGGTATTATCCAGATCAGCGGCATTGAACTGATAGGTACCCGGCTGCAAAAAGGCTGTCAGCTTGGAATCAGTGCCTTCGCCCGCGCCATCATCGTCTTCCAGATCAAGTCCGTTACCGCTCAACTTGATGACAGTGTCAAAGTCTTCCGAACTCATGGCCAACTCATACAGGCCTTCTTCGGTGACGTTCAGCTCGTAGTCGTTGCCATCCTGACGTGCCTTGAGCAGGCCCATGATTTCATCGCCCACTTCCAGCACACCGCTGTTACGCACTTCGATGGTGGTCAGCGTCAGGGTAAAGGGACCAAAGTCCCGATCCGAAGCACTGCTGACAGTCAGGGTGTAGGCGCCATCCTGCGCAGGATCAGCAAACAGCTGACCGGCACTCGGGCCACTCACTGTGCGGTTGGCCGAATCCATTATGATCATCACGGGATCTTCCAGTGCGCCGGAGCTGGCCACCTTGATAACGTCGCCACCCTTCAGCGTCAGACTGAAGGATTGATAGCGTGAGCCATCGTTCAGGTTGACCGGGCTGCTGGTGGTGATCTCACCCTCGAGCGTAGCTGGCATACCTGCCTGAGTCGCCTCCGAGGACAAACCGGGAATTTTCGACTTCAGATCGTCGCAGCCGGTCAGTGACAGGGAAAGACCGGCGGCAATGGACAGGGTAAGCAGAGTTTTTAAAAAAGGCCGGGAAGCTGAGTGCATAAAAATCCTTGAATGCAGTTTGTAAATTCCTCAGAGCACCCATCACAAAGGTCTGATGAATGCTCCGCCAGAAAACGGCGCCGTTCGACGTCGCCCCTACTATAGCCGGAAATACTCAGAAACACAGTGCATCAAACGGCCTGGCCGGAATTATTCCAGCCACGCTCTGAATAAAAGCGCCATGCAATCAACCTTGTGCCGTCTCACTTGCACCGGCCTTGAGGCTTAGGCTTAAACCGCTGGCTGTTGCTGGGTGATGCAGTGGATGTTACCGCCGCCCAGAAGAATTTCTCGGCCCGGTACCATGACGACACGTCGCTCTGGAAAGAGCTGCTCAAGCAAGGCTCGCGCAGGTTCATCCTGTGCATCGGCAAAGCTCGGAGCGACAATGCCGCCGTTGACGATAAGGAAGTTGACATAGGAGCCGGCCAGGCGAATGGACGGATCCCGTGACTGAGTGCCCAGGACCCGATCCACCCCGGCGCACTCCTCGGCCGTGGCATAAAGCGGCCCGGGAATCGGCATCTTATGTACCTGCAGCAGGCGCCCCTTGGCGTCACGACTAGCCTCCAGCACCCTCAAGGCGGTATGGCAGCGCTCGTAATTGGGGTCCTGCGGGTCGTCCGTCCAGGCCAGTAGCACTTCTGCAGGCCGAACAAAACAACAGAAATTATCAACATGTCCATCGGTCTCATCGTTGAACAGGCCCAGCGGCAACCAGATCACCTTGTCGATACCCAGATGATCGGCCAGCATCAGCTCGATTTCTTCGCGCACCAGATGGCTGTTGCGATTGGGATTGAGCAGGCACTCTTCAGTGGTGATCAGTGTGCCTTCACCATCAACATGGATGGCCCCGCCCTCCAAGACAAAACCCTCGGTGCGGTAGCGCGGACAGCGCTCCAGTCCCAGTATCTTGTCAGCCACCTGATCATCTCGCTGCCAGGGCCAGTACAGACCGCCATTAAAGCCACCCCAGGCGTTGAAGGACCAGTCCACCCCGCGCAGACTACCCTGACCGTTGGTAACAAAGGTCGGTCCGGTGTCCCGCACCCAGGCATCATCACTGCTCATTTCCAGCACCCGAATACCCGGATGATCCAGCTGCGCGCAGGCATTCTGGTACTGCGCCGCCGATACCCCAACACTGACCGGCTCGAAACCGGCGATGGCCTTGGCGACCTCGGCAAAGGCGGCCTGCGCCGGTTTGGCACCCAAACGCCAGTTATCCGGGCGTTCCGGCCAGATCATCCAGGTCTGACTGTGCGCTGCCCACTCGGCAGGCATGCTGAAGCCATCGGCGCGGGGTGTACTGTGCAAGGTATACATAGGGATCAGGACTCCAGCGAACCATCCAGGGTTTTGAGCGGGCCATACAGATTTGGCCGACGGTCCCGGAAGCTGCCCCAGGCACTGCGAATATGCTCAAGCTGGTCGAGGTCGAACTGCTGCACCAGCACACCCTCCTCGGTCTCGTTCAGCTCCTGCACCTTGGCGCCGAACTGGTCGGCAATAAAGGACGAGCCATAGAAGGTAATGTGGTAGTCCTCCTGATCCTCACGGCCAATCCGGTTGCTCGCGACCAGCGGCATCAGGTTGGCACCGGCGTGGCCCTGTTGCACCCGTTGCCAGTGGTCACGCGAGGTAATGTTAGGATCATGCGGCTCACTGCCGATGGCGGTGGGGTAAAACAGAATTTCCGCGCCCAGCAACGCCATGCTGCGCGCGCACTCGGGGAACCACTGGTCCCAACAGATGCCCACGCCAATTTTCGCATAGCGCGTTTGCCAGACCTTGAAGCCCGTATCGCCTGGATTGAAGTAGTATTTTTCGTGGTAGCCGGGACCATCAGGAATGTGGCTTTTGCGGTACAGCCCCAGGTTGCTGCCATCGGCATCAATGATCACGATACTGTTGAAACGCGCGCGCCCTGCCAGCTCGAAAAAACTGATCGGCAATACTACCGCCAGCTCCTTGGCCAACGCCTTGAAGTGCGCAATCGCCGGGTTCTGGTCGATGGCGGTGGCCAGCTGCAGGTAGTCCGCATTGGGTTTCTGGCAGAAGTACGGGGTTTCAAACAGCTCCTGAATCAGGATGATCTGCGCACCCTTGGCCGCGGCTTCGCGCACCAGTTTTTCGGCCTTGTCGATATTCGCCTGACGGTCCCACGAACAGCTCATCTGGGTGGCAGCAACACTAACGAGACGACTCATATCCAACTCCTGAACAATGACCGGGGCAGCCCACCCCAAAAATTCAAACAGACTACTGCCCAGCGGCTCTAGCGGCAGTGGAAATCATATGACGAGCACGCGCTTAACGTGCATCTCTGAGGCGATACCATAACAGGGCTAGCGCCCGAATGCCGGTTTGCAAAGGCACACCCGGTGGCACAGGCCAATGCCTGACCTGCGCAAACAGATCAAAACCCTGTTGCCGCCCCATCAGCGCTTCAGCCATCAGTTTGCCAGCCAAACCCGCCAGCGCAACGCCCTGACCAGAATAGCCCTGGGCGAACAACACCCGCTTGCCCAGGCGGCCCAGGTGCGGCGCCTTGTTGGCGGTCATGGCCACCTGACCACCCCAGAGATACTCGAAACCAGTCTGCGCCAGCGCCGGAAAAACCCCCGTCATGCGCTCACGCATGGTCTGGCGCAAGGCTTCGGGACGCGCATCCCGGGCACTGGCACGGCCGCCGAACAGCAGCCGACCATCGGCACTCAAGCGATAATAGTCAATCAGCGTATTCATGTCGCATACAGCGGCCCGCGAGGGAATCAACTGCTCAGCCAACTCACCCAGCGGGGCCGTTGCGCCGATATAACTGCCAATCGGCATAAAACGGCGCTGCTGCCAGGGCAATAAGTGACCCACATAGGCGTTGCCGGCCAACAGCAGGTGCTCGGCACTGACCAGCCCCTGAGCCGTGCGCACAGTCACGCCCTTGGCATGCTGCTGATAATCCAGCACAGCCGAGTACTCATAAAGACGGGCGCCATGCTGTTCGGCTGCCCCGGCCAAACCATGCAGGTACTTCAACGGATGCAGGTCACCACCACCCCAATCCATCACACCGGCCTGATAGTCGGCCTTGAGCAGCTCTTGCAAAGCGGGACGGTCATGAAAAATCAGTTGATCGTAGCCAAGCCCTTCCAACCTGGCTTGCCAAGCCTGCAGTTCGGGCACATGCCGCGGCTTGTTGGCGACCAGCAAAATGCCCTGTTTCAGGTCGCAGTCAATCGCGTACTCCGCTACCCGTGAGCGCAGCAGCGCCACACCTTCGAGGCTCAGCCGCCACAACGCCTGCGCGTGCTCCTGTCCCAGTTGTTTCTCCAATACCGACTGATCGGCTGCCAGCCCCGGATTGATCTGCCCGCCATTGCGACCAGAGCAGCCCCAACCCAGCTTCTCAGCCTCCAGCAAGGCCACCGTTCTACCCGCCTTGGCCAGCTCTAGGGCAGCCGAAATACCGGTATAGCCGCCGCCGACCACACAGACGTCCACGCGCTGTTCGCCTTGCAGTGGTGGCCTGACCGCCTTGTGTGGAATGCTGGCTTGGTACCAGGACTGGTTGTCTGTCACTTGTTTAAACCTTGCTTGTCGATTCTGCTTCGTGGTGCACACGCGACAGCTTTGACGATTCTGACTGGACACGCAGCGAGCCATCCCTGGGGCTCGTCATCGCACATCCTTGTGCTCTGACGGTCCAGCCAGAATCGTCAAAGCTATCGCTAACCATAGACCGTGCAACCTGAACATTCTGAAACCCGGCTTGCTTTGCAGTGGCACAGATGCTTATGGCCTAGGCGTCGGCTGCCCTGGGCGTGACACGCTACAAGCCGTCCATGGGGCTCGTCATCGCACATCCCTGTGCTCTGACGGTCACGCCCAGGGCAGCCGACGCCAAGGCCCCACACCAATCCCGACCAAAACCCAAACAAAAACGACCAAAACCAAAATCCCGCCACAAGGGCGGGACTCTGCACCACACACAAGCAGGCAAGCAGGCAAGCACCTACACCGTATGCAGGTACCACATATATTCGAGGTCCGAGATGGTCCGTTCGAACTCCTCCTGCTCGCTCTCCTTGCACAGTACAAACACGTCCAGATACTCCTCGCCAATATACTCCTTCATGACCTCGGAGTTCTCCAGCGCACGCAAGGCATCGCGCAGGTTGGTGGGCAGTGACGCCTCATGCTGATCGTAGGCGTTGCCTTCGGTCATTTCCGGCGGCTCGATCTTGTTGCTGATGCCGTAGTGAATGGCTGACAGCAGCGCCGCCATCAACAGATAGGGGTTGGCATCAGCGCCGGCCAGGCGATGCTCGATACGCATGGCATCGGCGTCACCACCAGGAACCCGCACGGCCACAGTCCGGTTATCAATACCCCAGGTTGGCGCGCAGGGCACAAAGAAGCTCGGGCTGAAACGGCGATAAGAGTTCACGTTCGGGCAGAGGAATGCCATGTATTCCGGCAGCGTCTGCAGCAGGCCGCCAATCGCCCAGCGCAAGGTCGGGCTCAGCGTGCCATCGGCATCGGGAGCAAAGACGTTCTTGCCATCGGCATCAACCAGACTGATATGCACATGCATGCCGTTACCGGCCTGATCGTAGTACGGCTTGGCCATGAAGGTGGTATCCATCTCATGGTCATAGGCAACGTTCTTGATCACCCGCTTGAGCAACACGTTATAGTCGCAGGCAATCACCGGGTCATCGACATGGTGCAGATTGACCTCGAACTGGCCTGGCGCTGATTCCGCAACAATGGCGTCTGCGGGGATGCCCTGCTCGTGGGCAGCCTCGATGACGTCCTGGAGGAACTCAGCGTACTCGTCCAGATCATCCATGGAATAGACCTGAACCGAATTCGGGCGTTTGCCGGACATGGGTGAGCGCGGTGGCTGCGGCCGGCCGGTAATGTTCTCCTGGTCAATCAGGTAGAACTCAAGCTCGAAGGCCGAAACCGGCTTCAAACCCAGCTCGGCGAAACGCTTGACGATGCGCTGCAGCACAAAGCGCGGATCAGCAAAGAACGGCGTCTTGCGATCCAGCTCATACATGGTCATTAATAGCTGACCTGTAGGGCGCTTCTGCCAAGGCTCCACATAAAGGGTGCCGGGGATGGGCAAACAGACGCGATCTGCGTCGCCAATCTCCAAGCCCAGACCGGTTTCTTCAACCGTGGTGCCCTGGATATTCAGCGCGAAGATTGATGCAGGAAGGGCGATGCCCTTTTCATAGGCCTTGATCAGTGCTGAACGGTCAATACGCTTGCCACGGACAATGCCGTTCATATCAGCAATAAGCAGGTCAATAAAGTGAATTTCGGGATGAGCGGCGAGAAAAGCCTCGGCCTCCTGAACACTGACGGGCGCCGATATCGCTGCCGCATTACTGACCGCCGCAGCATCTGCTCCGGTTGGGGGTAGCATGGTTTATCACCTGTTGTTTGTAAAATATATCAATCACATTGACTCTAGATGGAGAGTAAATCCGAAAGGCCACAGCGAGTCAATAGAATCAGAACCGCACAAAAGCAGTGCATGCTGCACCATTAAAGGCCGCATCGCGGCCTGTGAGGCGTTTTACAATGCTGCCTCACGGCTTGCTCAGGGGCTTTTGTGTTAAATATTTTTTGTTGCTATTGTATAAAAAATTGAACAACATTGAATGCATGTACGTTATTCACTACAGGTCTTGACCCATGTCCGCCGCGAATAAACCTCTGATCGGTATCAGTTGCTGCACACATCAGATCGGGCTCCACCCCTTTAATATAGTCGGCGAAAAATACATTCTTGCAGTTGCTCAAGGTTCTGGCGGCCTGCCGTTGCTCATTCCAGCCATTGGCGAGCATCTGGACACTGCCCAGTTACTTGAAAGTCTCGACGGCATTCTGTTCACCGGCTCACCGTCGAATGTAGAACCCCACCATTATAATGGTGCCCCCAGTGTTGAAGGCACGCTGCATGACCCCAAGCGCGACGCCATAACGCTACCCTTGATCAAGGCAGCTGTCGCCCTGGGCATTCCCGTCCTCGGAGTATGCCGCGGCTTTCAGGAAATGAACGTGGCATTCGGTGGCACCCTGCACCAGCGCTTGTACGAGATTGGTCGTTATATCGAACATCGCGAAAACAAGGACGATCCGGTTGAGCTGCAGTATGGTTTATCCCACCAGGTTCATATCGAGCCAGGGGGACTACTCTTTGAACTGTCAGGCCGCAAAACGGAGCAGGTCAACTCTGTGCATACACAGGGCGTGGATCAACTAGCCCCCGGCTTGCGGCCAGAAGCAACAGCACCTGATGGACTGATTGAAGCTTTTTCAGTCAGCGATGCTCCCAATTTCGCACTGGGCGTGCAGTGGCATCCAGAATGGAAGGTAACCGAAAACGCCTTCTACCTCGCCATATTCAAGGCTTTTGGCGATGCCTGCCGCGCGCGCTCAGCAGCAAGACGCTCCTGAGGATGGTATGAACAAGATTGAAAACTGGCTTAAAGAACACAAGATCACCGAAGTGGAATGCATGGTCAGCGACCTGACCGGGATTGCCCGCGGCAAGATTGCTCCGACCATGAAATTCATCTCGGAGAAGGGCATGCGCCTGCCAGAGAGCATTCTCTTGCAGTCGGTAACCGGTGATTATGTCGAAGATGAAGTGTATTACGATCTGCTGGATCCAGCGGATATCGATATGGTCTGCAAGCCAGACGAAAATGCCGTCTATACCGTGCCCTGGGCACTGGAACCGACCGCCCAGATCATCCATGACTGCTACGACAAGATGGGCAACCCCATCGACATGTCGCCGCGCAACATCCTCAAGAAAGTGCTCAAACTCTATGCCGACAAGGGCTGGCAGCCGCTGGTCGCACCGGAGATGGAGTTCTACCTGACCAAACGCAACGAAGACCCGGATCTGCCGCTGCAGCCACCGATTGGTCGCTCGGGTCGCCAGGAAACCGGCCGCCAGTCCTTCTCCATCGATGCAGCCAACGAATTCGACCCGCTGTTTGAAGACATGTACGACTGGTGCGAGGCCCAGGGCCTGGATCTGGATACCCTGATCCACGAGGAAGGCACCGCCCAGATGGAAATCAACTTCCGTCACGGTGATCCTCTGCACCTGGCAGACCAGATCCTGGTATTCAAGCGGACCATGCGCGAGGCCGCGCTCAAGCACGACATGACCGCCACCTTCATGGCCAAGCCGATTACCAACGAGCCGGGCAGTGCCATGCACCTGCACCAGAGCATTGTTGACCGCAAGACCGGCAAAAACGTGTTCTCCAACCCGGACGGCACCATGAGCGAGTTGTTCCTGCATCATATTGGCGGACTGCAGCGCTTTATTCCCGAGGTCCTGCCGCTATTTGCACCGAACGTGAACTCGTTCCGCCGCTTCCTGCCGGACACCTCGGCGCCGGTGAACGTCGAATGGGGCGAGGAGAACCGCACTGCAGGCCTGCGTGTTCCGGACTCAGACCCGCAAAACCGTCGCGTGGAAAACCGCCTGCCAGGCGCCGATGCCAACCCCTACATTGCCATTGCCGCCAGCCTGCTGTGCGGTTATCTCGGCATGACCGGAAAAATGGCACCCTCAGCGCCGGTCAAGGGCCGCGCCTATGAACGTCGCAACCTGCGCCTGCCGCTGACCCTGGAGTCGGCATTGGAGCGCATGGAGCAGTGCCGTGAAATTGAAGCGGTGCTAGGCAACAAGTTTTGCCGCGGCTATGTTGCCGTCAAGCGCGTCGAGCATGAAAACTACAAGCGTGTGATCAGCTCCTGGGAGCGGGAGTTCCTGCTACTCAGCGTCTGAGGTCAGATACACGGAGAACATGCGCCCGGGCAGGGCGCCAGTTGAACTGACGCCGGCCGATATAGCCCTGGCCCGGCGTTTAGGAGTACCGCATGACCAGCCATAAGCGCCTTAATACCGCCCAGCTTCAAGCCATGGACACGGCCCACTACCTGCACCCCTTTACCGACCACAAGGCCCTGGGCTCGCGCGGCACGCGCATCATCGAGCGCGCCGAGGGCGTTTATTTGTGGGATAGCGAAGGCAACCGCATTCTTGACGGCATGGCCGGACTCTGGTGCGTGAATATCGGTTACGGGCGCAGCGAACTGGCCGATGCCGCCTACAAACAGATGCTTGAGCTGCCCTACTACAACAGCTTCTTCCAGTGTGCCAACCCTCCGGCCGTGCAACTGGCCTCGGCGATCGCCGAAATAGCGCCAGCACATATGAATCACGTGTTCTTCACCGGTTCTGGCTCCGAATCCAATGACACCATTCTGCGCATGGTCCGTCGCTACTGGGATCTCAAGGGCAAACCCGGCAAGAAAACTGTGATCAGTCGCATCAATGGCTACCATGGCTCTACCGTCGCCGGCGCCAGCCTCGGCGGCATGCAGTTCATGCACGAACAGGGTGACCTGCCGATTCCCGGCATAGTGCACATCCCTCAGCCTTACTGGTTTGGCGAGGGCGGCGACATGAGCCCGGATGAGTTTGGCCTTTGGGCTGCAAGGCAGCTTGAGGCAAAGATTGAAGAGCTGGGTGTCGATCAGATTGCCGCCTTTATTGCCGAGCCGATTCAGGGTGCCGGCGGGGTGATAGTGCCGCCGGCAAGCTACTGGCCTGAGATCAAGCGCATCCTCGACAAGTACGACATCCTGCTGATCATCGATGAAGTGATTTGCGGTTTTGGCCGCACCGGCGAATGGTTCGGTAGTCAGTACTTCGACCTGAAACCTGATTTGATGACCATCGCCAAGGGCATGACCTCCGGCTACCTGCCCATGGGCGGAGTGATTGTTGGCGAGCGTGTTGCCGATACGCTGATTGAACATGGCGGTGAGTTCGCTCACGGCTACACTTACTCTGGTCACCCGGTGGCCGCCGCCGTGGGCCTTGAAAACCTGCGCATCCTGCGTGACGAAAAAATTGTCGAGTATGTGAAGCAGGAAGCGGCACCGTATTTGCAAGAGAAAATTGCCCAACTGGCAGAGCATCGCCTGGTCGGGGAAGTTCGTGGAGTCGGCCTGCTTGGTGCCATCGAGCTGGTCAGTAACAAGCAGACCCGGGCCCGCTTTGCCGAAAAAGGCGCCGCTGGCACGCTCTGCCGTGACATGTGTGTGGCCAATGGCCTGGTGATGCGTGCCGTTGGCGACACCATGATCATGTCTCCACCGCTGGTGATTCGCCCGGAGGAGATTGATGAACTGGTCAGCAAGGCCTGGCGCTGCCTTGATCTGACGGCAGAAAAGCTGGGGGTATGAGCCCAGGCTGACCACGCTGAAGTCATTTACGGAGAGCTGAGACAATGATGAAACCGCTTGGCAAGACACTGCTGGCAGCAGCCTGCAGCATGACCCTTATTTCGGCGGCCCAGGCAGAGGGCGTGGTCAATATCTATAACTGGTCCGACTATATCGCCGAGGATACCATCGCCAACTTCGAGGCGGAAACCGGCATCAAGGTCACCTACGATGTGTTTGACAGCAATGAAGTACTGGAAGCGCGCCTGCTGTCAGGCAGCTCGGGATTTGACATTGTTGTGCCGTCCAACCAGTTCCTGGGCAAGCAGATCAAGGCTGGCGCCTTCACGCCCCTGGATCGCAGCAAGCTGAGCAACTGGGATAACCTTGAGCCGGCATTGATGCGCGCGCTGGAGAACAACGATCCGGGTAACCAGCACGCTTTTCCCTATCTATGGGGTACAACCGGCATCGGCTACAACGCGGCCAAAGTTACCGCAGCCCTGGGTGACGATGTCGCGCTGAATTCCTGGGATCTGGTGTTCAAGCCCGACAACATGGCCAAGCTGGCCAGCTGCGGCGTCGCCTTTCTCGATGCCCCGGCGGAAATCATTCCAGCCGCCCTCTTTTACCTGGGTCTGGATCCCAACAGCACCAACCCGGAAGACTATGCCAAGGCCGAAGAGCTGATGCTCAGCGTGCGTCCGCATATCACCTACTTTCACTCGTCCAAGTTCATAACCGATCTGGCCAATGGTGATATCTGCGTGGCCGTCGGCTGGTCCGGTGACATCATTCAGGCCGCTGACCGTGCCGTAGAAGCCGAAAACGGTGAGGAAATCCATTACGTGATCCCTGTCGAAGGCGCACCCATGTGGTTCGACATGATGGCCATGCCACGTGATGCCCGCAACGTCGACAACGCCTACGCGTTCATGAACTACATTCTGCGTCCCGAGGTGATCGCCGAAATCAGCAACTATGTCGCCTATGCCAACGGCAATCAGGCGTCAAAAGCGTTAATTGATGAAAGCGTACTAAATGATCCGGGTATCTATCCGACAGATGAGACCTTGAATAAACTCTTCACACTCGCCGAGTTGCCCATGGCCATCGAGCGTGTGCGGACCCGGGCCTGGACCAACATCAAATCGGGTCGCTGAGTAACCATCCTTGTTAAACCGGCCATTACCGCAAGGTAATGGCCAATCACAAAAGAGCAGGCCAGGCTAACGCCGGAGTCTGTCAGAGGAGAGACAATGAAAGCGTCAATGCAGAAAACCCTGTTGGCCCTGGCTACCGCCGGTTTGCTTGGCAGCGCCGTCAGCGCCCAGGCCGAAGGCACCCTGAAGATCTACAACTGGTCGGACTATATCGCCGAAGACACCATCGCCAATTTCGAAGCGGAAACCGGCATCAAGGTGACCTACGACGTGTACGACTCCAACGAGGTCCTGGATGCCCGCCTGCTGACTGGCCGCTCCGGTTTTGACCTTGTGGTGCCGTCCAACCATTACTTGACCAAGCAGATTGAAGCGGGCGTCTACATGGAGCTGGACCACAGTAAACTGCCGAACATGCAGAATCTGAATCCCGCGCTGATGGACGACATGGAAAGCATTGATCCGGGTAGCCGCTACTCCATTCCTTACCTGTGGGGCACCAACGGCATCGGTTACAACGTCGAGAAAGTCACCGCCATTCTGGGCGAGGATGCCCCTCTGGATTCCTGGGATCTGGTTTTCAACCCCGAGATTGCGGCCCAGCTCGCCAGCTGTGGTATTTCCATGCTCGACTCAGGTGACGAAATGCTCACCTCGGCGCTCAAGTACCTGGGTCTTGATCCAAACAGCAATGATTCTGACGATCTGAAAAAGGCCGAAGAACTGCTGATGTCGGTGCGCAGCTCCATCACCTACTTCCACTCATCCCGCTACATTTCGGACCTGGCCAACGGCGAAACCTGTGTGGCCGTCGGTTACTCCGGGGATATCTTCCAGGCCGCCGCGCGTGCTGAAGAAGCCGAAAACGGTGTCAACATTGCCTACACCATTCCCAAGGAAGGCACTCAGCTGTGGTTTGATATGCTGGCCATCCCCAAGGATGCCGGCAGCCCTGACAATGCCCACGCCTTTATCAACTACCTGCTGCGTCCCGAGGTGATTGCACCCATCACCGACTATGTGGCCTATGCCAACCCCAACAGCGCGGCTGACGAGCTGGTTGATCCCGAGGTACTGGCTGATCCGGCCATCTACCCGAACGACGAGGTAATGGCCAATCTGTTCGTAGCCAAGCCACGCCCACTCGCTGCCCAGCGGATCATTACCCGCTCCTGGAACAGCATCAAGTCCGGTCAGTAAGTCCTTCAGGGGCTGTCATTGACAGCCCCTGCTCGACCAGCACCGACACAACCCTAACTAGCATGCCGGACCGCTTCTGCGGCTAACGGCCAAGACAACACTGCAGTCGCGCGGAGAAACCCTATGGTAGGTGCAGCAGGTGCCATGAAACAGGCCATGGCCAAGGCCAAGCCGGATGAGTTCGTCAAGATTGACCGGGTCAGCAAGCGTTTTGATGATGCCCTGGCCGTTGACGATGTCAGTCTGAGCATCAACCGTGGCGAAATCTTCGCCCTGCTTGGCGGCTCCGGCTCCGGCAAATCCACATTGCTGCGCATACTCGCGGGCTTTGAACGCCCGACTGAAGGCCGCGTGTTTCTCGACGGCCAGGATATTACCGATTTGCCGCCCTATGAGCGGCCGATCAACATGATGTTTCAGTCCTATGCCCTGTTCCCGCACATGAGCGTTGAACAGAACATCGCTTTTGGTCTGAAACAGGACAAATTGAGCCGCTCGGAAATCAAGGAGCGGGTCGACGAAATGCTTAAACTGGTGCACATGACCCAGTATGCCCGGCGCAAACCCCATCAACTCTCCGGCGGCCAGCGTCAGCGCGTTGCCCTTGCACGCTCGCTGGCCAAGCGGCCGAAGGTGCTGCTACTGGACGAGCCCATGGGGGCGCTGGACAAGAAGCTGCGCTCACAAATGCAGCTGGAATTGGTCGAGATCATCGAACGGGTGGGCGTGACCTGCATCATGGTGACCCACGATCAGGAAGAAGCCATGACCATGGCCCAGCGTATCGCTATCATGCACCTGGGCTGGATTGCCCAGGTTGGGACCCCGGTGGATATCTATGAAAGTCCGGCCAGCCGGCATGTCGCCGAATTCATCGGCAGCGTCAACATCTTTGAAGGTGAACTGACAGCCGACATGGAAGATCATGCCATCATCCAGTGCCCGAACCTCGACCGGCCGATCTACATTGGCCACGGCATCAGTACCCGCGCTCAGGACAAGAACATTGTTTTCGCCCTGCGCCCGGAAAAGGTCTGGGTCAGTCCGGACAAACCGGAACAGGACTACAACTGGGCCCATGGCACCGTGCATGACATCGCTTATCTCGGCGGCCATTCGGTGTATTACATCAAGCTCGATAGCGGTCAGATCGTCCAGGCCTTCTTTGCCAACTCGGAGCGGCGGATGCCGCGCATGACATGGGAAGATGCCGTCTACATCAGTTGGGAAGACGACAGCGGGGTCATACTCAACTCATGAACAAGATGCTCTCTCGTGTTCTGCCAAGTGGGCGCTTCTGGGTTATCAGCGTCCCGTACCTGTGGCTGTTCCTGTTCTTTCTGCTGCCCTTCGCCATCGTTCTGAAGATCAGCCTGTCCGAAGCTGCGATTGCCATTCCGCCCTACAAACCGCTGTTTGACTATGTGGGTCAACAGCTGAACATTGCGCTGAATTTTGGCAACTACCTGTTCCTGACTCAGGACGGCCTGTACTTTGCCGCCTACATGGGCTCCATCAAGGTGGCGCTGATCTCCACCCTGATCTGCCTGTTTATCGGCTACCCCATGGCCCTCGCCATCGCCCGAGCACCGCGGGACAAGCAACTGATCTATCTGCTACTGGTGATGATGCCGACCTGGACCGCAATTCTGATTCGCGTCTACGCCTGGATGGGCATTCTCAGCACCAATGGTCTGCTCAACAGCTTTTTAATGACCCTGGGATTGATCAGCTCACCGCTGCAGATTCTCAACACCAATACCGCCGTCTATATCGGCGTGGTCTACGCTTACCTGCCGTTTATGGTGCTGCCGCTGTATGCCAATCTGGTCAAGCACGATCACACGCTGCTCGAGGCAGCCATGGATCTGGGTGCCGGCAAACTCAAAGCCTTCTGGAGCGTGACCGTACCCCTGTCCAAAACCGGCATCATTGCCGGCTCGATGCTGGTGTTCATTCCGGTAGTGGGTGAGTTTGTCATCCCCGAGCTGCTCGGCGGACCGGAAACCCTGATGATCGGTAAAGTGCTGTGGCAGGAGTTCTTCAATAATCGTGACTGGCCTGTGGCTTCAGCGCTAGCCATTGTTATGCTGCTGCTTCTGCTAATTCCGATCACCCTGTTCCATTACAACCAGTCCAGGGAAATGGAGAAGAACGCATGAACAGTCGCTTGAGTTTTTCCTCAATCATGCTCTGGCTCGGGCTGGCGTTCATCTATATCCCGATGATCATTCTGGTCATCTACTCCTTCAATGCCTCACGCCTGGTCACGGTCTGGGGTGGCTGGTCAGTGCACTGGTATGTCGGGCTCCTGGACAACACGCAGTTGATGAATGCGGTTAAACGCAGTCTGCAGATTGCCTTTTTTACCGCCACAGCGGCAGTCGCTCTCGGTACTCTGGCGGCTTTTGTCATGACCCGCATCAAGCGTTTCCGCGGCCGTACGCTGTTTTCTGGTCTGGTCACCGCGCCTCTGGTCATGCCGGAAGTCATCACCGGTCTATCGCTACTCTTGCTGTTTGTCGCCATGGCGCAAGCCGTCGGCTGGCCAGCCGAACGCGGCATGATGACCATCTGGATAGCCCACACCACCTTCTGTACCGCCTATGTGGCGATCGTCGTCAGCGGCCGCCTGGGTGAACTCGATCAATCGGTGGAGGAGGCGGCCATGGATCTTGGCGCGCCACCGTGGAAGACCTTTCTGCTGATTACCGTGCCGATGATTGCACCTTCGATTGCCGCTGGCTGGCTACTCTCCTTCACCCTGTCACTGGATGATCTGGTATTGGCCAGTTTTGTCTCCGGGCCGGGGGCAACAACGCTGCCCATGGAGGTATTCTCTTCTGTGCGCCTGGGTGTCAAACCCGAGATCAATGCCATCGCCAGCGTCATTCTGCTGGCCGTCTCACTCTTTACTCTAGTGGCATGGTTACTGGTTCGCAGCGCTGACAAGCGCAGTAATCAACCACCGCCTGACGACGACAATCACCTGACATGGCAAGCGGTGATTGACAGCCGCAAGCACTGAGCTCATACAAGGAGAGGGTTTACAACGCTCTCCTTAGATTGAGTTAAGCGCCCGGACGCTCAAGAAATGCAGTGCGATCTGCATCATTTTCATAAATCGTCTGGCGCCGTAATGTGATACAAGGCGCCAGCAAATTCCAGTTTTAATGATCGGGCCATTCCTTGGCCCCCATGATGAGAAGTAAAACAAGACTACTGGTAATTTTGCGCCCTTCAAAGACTGCCGGCAAAGGCAAGACCTGACCATAGTCTTGCTTTTAACCTTCGACAAGCGCGTTACAGCAATGACCGCTAACACTTCCACAAGCAAAAAATCAGCGCCAGGTGTCGTCTTCCCCGCTTTTCCATCTGGAGTTGTCCGGTGGCGATCCGGGTGGCACGGGCGTTGGTTTGCGTGGGAAGTCATCTGGTTGGCCCAGATACGTCTTAACTGCACGGTAGAAGCTGTGCAACTCCTCGTCCGTAAAGCATCGCCGCGGCAGGATGTGATATCGCATTCCTTTCAAACCGATTATCAGGCTCCCCCGCGTGAGCCGAATATTCTTAACATTGCTCCAGTTCGTTATGAGCCGCCCGGACTGATTCTCTTCCTCGAGCCCTTCATCTGAAAGTCGAAATCGATGAGGCCCCGTTTGAGCACCAGACCACTTCGCATAGAAAACTGAATATATGGCCCAGAAAACCGCCAGTGCAGGCCAAAACAAAAGTGCATTGGCTACGAACATTACCAGAACATCATGCACGCTCTCGAAAGGTCTAGTGAGTAGCGAATAAGCGGTAGGCAAAGCCCACGTTGCGATAGTGATCACTAACAAAAAGCGCTCACGCAGGGGTAGCATCAAGAGCCAGCCTGCATAATCTCTGCTTTTCAGTTCTACCTGCTGCTCCATAAACTAACCTCCATGTATATGTTCATCTGACCCGATTACCCGACCCCGATTACCCTGAAGCCTATTCAGGGGTTTATAGCGCTTGCTGATACAGGCAATGTTAGGCCGATCAATTGATCAGCAATCTTTTCCGGCACTTTGCTTATGTACAGCTGATCGGTATCAGCATTCGATCTTCGAGTCAGCAGGGAACTCATAAGCTTGGCATCGTGCAACAAGCCGGTGGGGACCAGCCGCTTCTTCGGCTCGACCATGTCATGTTTCCAACCTGATGCCGAGCGGATATGCACGCTATAACCAACATCAGCACTGGCCAAGTAAACCCCTCCAATTGCAAGCCGAGCAATGGCACCAGTGTCCAGAATACGACGGTAGTCAACCTGTACATCAAGCACCAGGTCAGCCGAATCAGCACTCGCAGCTAAACGACCTTGTGCCAGTAAATACCACTCAAAGGCTTGACGCATTTGAGCAGTGACCTCGGACTCGGAAGCGAAATCAGCATGCTCACCCTCTAGCGAAACGGCAAAACTCTCCACCCAAAATGTCTGTCGAGGACGTTGGTCCGTTACGCTGGCACAGCCATGAATCAGAAAAACCAAAAGCACCAATAAAACACTACGGGATTGAATGCAGCCACCAAACTTCATCAGAAACCTCGTTATGTGAACTATCTGCTTTAAAATCTATTAGTTGCAGTCCATACGCCAAACCACTTTTCCTTGAATCTGTTGAGCACTGCGGCATACATCTGCAGCATGTCTAGCTACTTCGAGATTGCCTTAATTGCCTTAAAGCCAGGCATAGCTACCAGAGACCAGCAGCCTCTACTCAATCGCAATCCGCAACCCTGGCGGCATTCCACCCGACCCCAGATGCACATCGATCACCCGGCCCAGCACCGGGTCGTTGCGGATACCAAAACCATAGCGGTCGTTGTATGAAGGCGGCACGCGGTACCAGTCGCCTGCATAGGGACCTGTCGCCCTGAAGGACTCTACCAGCCCCTTACGATCCGCGGTAAAGGTCTGAACCCTGATTTCAGGTCGCACGCCTGGCGCGGGCAGCAACGACATCAGTCGCGCTTCCAGTTCAGCAAACTGCTCCGGGCTCAGCCGGCGCAGCGACTCCTCGCCATCTGCCCGACCAATCAAACGACCGCCAGGTTTAAACAACTCGCCCCAGCCTGCTATTCCGACCGGGTCGGGCACCTCATAGCCACACTCGCGCAAGAAACGCACTGAGCGGCGTCGATCAGGGCTATCGCCCATCCTCAACGCTTTTTTCTCGTCAAAGTTAGTTTTAAGGGTTGTACAGAACTCAGTCTTGTCGCTGGCCCAGAAGGCCAAACGCTCAGCCGGTACAGGGTGGATCTGCAAACTGGCCAGCACCGGCTCGATCATCGCTTTATCAAGGTTCGTTGGGGTGTAGCCCGGCGGTAGATTTTCTGTGGCCTTTATATGGATAGGAAAGCTTGAACCGCTGACAGACTCCCAGCAGGTGTACTCCAGCATCCTGCGCAGAAAAATGCCGTTGTCACCTTCCGAGTAAAAGCGCGCACAACGTCCGCCCGACCAGTCAACCCAGCTGGCTGTTACCAGCCGGGCAATCTCCCTGCGCTCACTCAGGTATTCGCTGTAATCCTCAAAAAATCCCTCGGGGGATAAAAAGTACTCCCTGCGCAGCCCCGCAAAAAATGACATGGCATGGACGCCGCCGACTGACATCTGCCCCTCATTAGCAATAACACCTGGGATTTCCACGCTAAGATGATCCTGCTTAGCGTCATAACCATAATCAGGCCAGTTGCGGCAGGGCGCCTGTTTGAAAAGGAGCGGCAACTCGAAACTGATGCGCTTCATATCAGTAATGCGCTGCTTGGCCTTTTCACACAGAGAATAATGCACATAGCCATTCTGACTGGGCACACCATACTCAACTTGATGCCCACCACAACCTGATAGCCATACCAACACAGGGACAAGCAAAAAGAACCACTTGGTCATTCCAGTCTCCTGGTATTCCCCTGACTATCGATCAAGGTTGGTTTGATGACTATCTCATGGACTTGCGCGTCAACGCTGCCGGGTACTGAAGGTTCGCAGGTTACGCACGCGTAATTACTATGAGGGCTACCTTCACCAAACAGGCTGGTTATGGTGAACAATGCGCCAAGCGTGCGCGCCAGCGGGTCATCCGAATATTGCGCATTGCCGCCTAAATACAGAGGTAAATCCGAAACCGTATCGGTCTTGGGCAATAGGCCGAAAAACACCGTCTCATCTGGACGGTTTACCTGAAACGCTCGCTGGTCTTCATCTTTGAATCCGACGTTCCGAGCATCATTGTGAAATCTAATTGCATCAATTGGCGCTCCAGAGAGCTGGATGGTATTAAGTGAGGCTTCGATGCGCCCATCCTGAGAAAAATCCAAGCCTTTGATAGCTACCCAGGTCAACACAGCACCCTGACTATGCCCATAGATATGCAGCGTATCGGGACCTGCATCCAAGCCGCTCTGAAACAGACTGTTGAGGTTCCTTGCAGTA
The DNA here is from genome assembly GCF_057548395.1 of Halopseudomonas sp. 4NH20-0008. Lineage (NCBI taxonomy): Bacteria > Pseudomonadati > Pseudomonadota > Gammaproteobacteria > Pseudomonadales > Pseudomonadaceae > Halopseudomonas > Halopseudomonas sp. 4NH20-0008. Next base: position 88,883 of record NZ_BAAJMD010000005.1, on the reverse strand, counting down.
CCCGACAGAACCGCTCCCTGGCTATTTTTATCGAAGACTGTCTCAATTGCGTCGCCAATTAGCCCGTGAGTCGGGTTGTAGGCCAATACAAAACTGAACTCTCCGTTGTTGTGACCTGTTTGCATCAGACCATTTACCACAGCTTCTTCCATGCTATTCATGATTCCGTTGGTAAAAATCTTGTCTACTTCTTCGCTAAAACCTGTGAAATATTCCACTGTCGCGCCGTCCTCAAGCACCGGTTTCCCTTCAACCAGTACCAACTGACCGTCTTCATCTGTCTTGAACGTTCCCGTTACACGCATTGGCCGCAAGTCGCCTGTTACCATTACCGGTAATTGAGTTATCAGCCCGCCATGGTTCGCTACGCCGGGGAAAACGCCTAAAGACAATGTTGCAGTATCCATGGCATCCATGGCATCTACCAAGAGTGCTGGCGCCCAGGCCAGCGCTGCAACCAACTGGTTATGCTCTGCTTCCGATTGTGCCGCAGTTTTTAATATCTCCAGATTGGTGAAAGCCTCGACTGAGTGACGACCATAGTTTTCTGCATTTTCCTGCCACGTTTCCAGCGTCACCCGCGGACTGGCAACGGCTTCCACCGACGATTTGGTCACATAAAGATCCGTGCGTTCTTCCTCATCCTTTGTAATCTCATAGGCTCTGCTGACATCCCTGTTCAGCCCAGCGCTGGAGTCCTCGCCGGTTGCTGCATCGTTGCGTACAAGAACTTCACCTGCACCCACCGTAGCGCGGACGATTTGTTCACGATCCCTTGTATATTCGTGGCCTTCCAGACTCCACCCACTGACACCTTCATCGCCCTTGCCTACCTGGCTTGAGTCCTGCTGGGTACTTCCATTGGAAACGCCATAGGAGCCGCCTATGTTGAGGTAATAAGAATCCTCTTTATCCCGGCCTTGAATGTCATTGAACCCGAGCGTACCGGTATCCAGTTTGAGGTTACCGGTGTCAGAAGCGATCAATGCGCCATCAAGCTGGGTATGGTTTTCCGTACGAATATCCAGTTGATCTGCAGAAGTGATGCTGGTCTGCTGTTGCACCCAGTTTGTCTCACCGCTGGAGCGGCCCGCACCCACTGCACCGCTGACACTTGAACCAGGGCCTATGACTACCGTGGCACTAAGATCGAACTCTTCACCGCTTACACTACCAGTGTCAACTACGGAGCTGACCAGCAAATCGCGACCAACACGGCCTGTCACATTCTCACCGCGAAGTTGCGCACCAGCTATGACGGTATCACGGCCGCTGCTGAAATTGAGTTGGTTTCCGGCATACAGGTAAGCCTCCTGATGCTGGACACTTTCTCTTTGCTGGTTACCCACACCAACGTTTACATTGAAGTAGACGCCAACACCCTCGGAACCCAGCGCCAAACCAACACCGCCACCCGCGCTCCGTCTATCACTGTCGCTGCTGCTCGATGTCTGTGATGCACGAATCTCGATGTCATTACCGACCTTCAAATCAATGTTATTGCCTGCCTGGGCTTGGGTGCTGATCAGGCTCAGATTATTGCTTGCTTCCAGGTTGATGTTGCGCCCCGCGTTCAAATGCGTTGCTGAAATCGTGCCCTCTGTACCTTCTCCATCGGAAACCCCTCGATTACCACCGATGCCTGCTTTAATACCTCCACTGGTGCCGCCATGAACGCCAGCCCAGCTCTGGCTCTGCTGATATCTATCGCTATAACTGCCCTGGGCTGTGCCCAGAGTTACATCTTGGCCTTTAAGGCTGATATCACGACCGGCGTCAAGATAGGCACCATTCACACTTAGATCATTGTTAGCCGTTAAGGTGAGATTATTCCCTGCGCCCAACGTGGATGAGCGATTTGTCTCAGCCGTATACTGCTGAGAAAAGCTTTCACTGGAGCTGCCCAATCGAACATCAGATGAGGGGCCTGCGAAGAACTGACTTGTACTATCTACGGCCCTTAAGATGCTTGACCCTTGGCTTACACTGTTATCGCCGCTCCCCGCGTTGCCGAGCGCATCCTTGGTTTGACCGAAGTTATGATTCACACTTACCCCGAGTCCCTGCCGTGACTCAGAATGATGCTGTTCCTGTGACTGAGTCTCTTGAGCAGCATCAATCTTGATATTGCGCCCCGCTTGCAGGTTCACGTCATTTGATCCAAACAGGTCTGAACCAACCTGATTGATATCCCGCCCCGCATCAATCATCACATCCTGGCCAGCAATTACCTCACTGCCGGCAGCCGTGCTGGTGGTTTGCAGCAAGCGGGCCTGCTCTGACTCCTTACCAATAAAAACGCTGACCGAATTATCGTCACTTGCAAAGCTCAAGCCCACCTGGCTTTTCTCTTCCCAGGCGCGGTCACCATGTTGATTGCCGGCCGCAAGGATATTCACGTCGCGGCCCGCATCCAAAGAGACATTGCGCCCTGCGGCGATACGACTCCCCTCAAGATTGATGTTGCGCTCTGCAACCAGCAAGGCATCTTGCTCAGCCAGCACCTGACTACCTACCGCGGTACTGCTTATGGCTTCATCGCCTGCCTTGCGTGCGGATGAAACCGAGATACCGTTGCCCGTACCGGAAATGCTTACCTTGCTGCGATAGGACTCACGAAGGCTGTAGGCCTGATCTTGAGCGGATACCAGATTGATGTCGCCGGACTCAGTAATCAGACCAGCTCGAATCTCCGTGTCGTTACCTGCAACCAGGTTACTGGCTCGAAGGCGCACGTCGTTGCCAGAGAGTAATAACACATCATTCTCAGCCTGCAGTTCGCTGGCAATCTGGGTTGCCTGTGTTCGCAGCTCGCTTCTGCCACTTTTGGACAAACCGAGGAAACCAGAATCGCTTTTCTCGGAATAACTGCCATGCTCCTCGACACCTGACAATACGGTGACATTGTTCAGTGCACCAATAGCCAGATCTTGGCCTGCTGTCAGTTGACTACCGATGATAGTGACGTTTTCCCCACCCTCGAGGATGACCGCCCCCTGCTCCCCAAGGCTGCTATTAATCAGCAGATTGCCACCGGCCTCGACCTGGGTTGCGACGTTAGTGCTGGTATAGCTTTCAGATTGACGGGCAGAGCTGCGGCCGAAGGACTTCTTTTCCTGCTTCATGTAGTAAGACGACTGCTCGTCCAATCCGGACAACAGGTTGACGTCACCGTCAGCATAGAGACCGATATCACCTGCAGCCTGAACGCGGCTGGCTACCAGTGTCATGTCCTGCCCCGAGGCCACAACAACATCCCCCCCCGCCAACACCTCAGCACCCTGCTGCTCAACCAGGCTGTTCTCACGGGTGACCTTCTTGTCACTCCGGCGGTAGCGATAAACGTTATGCTGCTCGTTGGCTGCACTGAGCAGCGTGACATCGCCGCCAGCATTCAAGCTGGCGTCGCCGCCGACCTCGATGCGGCTGGCAACCACGGCCAGATCGTTGCCGGCGCTGGCTTGCAAGTCGCCGCCAATGCTGACCTCGCTACCATGCTGAGTCACTGTGGTGTAGTCGTGAAAGTGCCTGCGGTCCTTGCGCATCAGGTTACTGCTTTCTTCAACTGCGCTGATCACCAGGTCGTTGCCGGCACTGAGGTTGGCATCCCCGCCAGCCTGCAGGGCGCCACCGATATTAAGCAGGTCGCGGCCAGCCTGGAGATTGAGCTGGTTACCCGCTTCAATGCGTGCGGCGCTATCCACCAGGGTGTCGCTCTGGCGCCAGCCTTTGCCTTCAAGCTGATATTGCAGCGCCGTACGCTCGTTGATGATGTCACCGCTGATGGCAGTCAGTGACACGTCCTGGCCATTGATGATTCCTCCCTGGCTGTTACGAATGCTATCCATCGCTACCAGCTGAATGCGTTCATTGGCCTGCATCAGTCCGCTGTTACTGATATTGCCCGCCATCACATCCAGATTGCTGGTACCGCGCAACGTACCCTGGTTGCGCAATTCACCGCCGCCAATCAGGGTCAGATTCTGAGCCTGGATCAACGCCCCGTTGGGAGCCAAGCGGCCCTCGGCCTGGGCCAGATAGAGGACGGGCACCAGGACCTTCTCGCCCATGACTTCATGTTCTTCCAGCCAGACTATGTCATGCGTCAGCGCCGCTACTTGCTCAGCGGTCAGCGATACGCCAACGCTGAGATCAAGGGCGTCCTTGCTGGCCAGTGCGTTATCCATCAGATAGGTGAACATGGCTTCGTCGCTGGTCAGACCAGCGAGGAAACGTTGGCCGGTTCTGGCAATCACCGCGTCACGTACCAGGCGCTGCTCGTACAGCCCGTCGCCCAGGCGCTTCTGGACGTTGTCCAGATCGTAATCGAGCTGACTCAGCAGGTAATCCGAACCCATAAACTGTTTGAGGTCAGTCAGGGCTGGGTTGGTCTCAATCAGGTAAAGATGGCCTCCTGCAACCGGGCCATTAATCTGCTGGCTCTGGGCCTGATCGAGATCGGACGGAATATCCGCGTTGCCGGCGTCAACATTGAGCCTGAAAAGCCCGTTCTCATCGGTCGGCAAACTGAAGCCGGGCAGGGTCAAGGGGTTGACCGCCTGTTGCGCCAGATCAGGCGGCAACTGCGGCTCAAGGCTGAATATCAGGGGCTGGGTAGCGGATGCCCCGGCACCGGACTCAATGCCAATATCGCCACCCACGTAGACGGGCGTGATCTGAACCACGTCATTGTTGATAGTGCCTGCTACCTGAATCAGCGCTTTGCCCGCCGATTGGATCATAGCGGGGGCGGCCTGGCCGTTTGAGGTTATGGTTGAAATATCGCTGATGAAACTGAAACGACTCAGCGCATCAACAGGTACGTCCTTGGGTAGTTCGGCCGCGTTATAGGGGAATATGTAATTGAATCGAAACCGCTCATCGGTGCCGTTGGTTACCCGTCCTGTATTCCAGGTGCGCACACGAGACACATCGGCATGATCAGCACCCAGATTGTCCAAACTGTCCGCATTGATGGTCAGGTCACCGGCACTGGCAATCGTGCTGTATTGGTTAGCCAGTAGTCCGGCTTGCAGATCCATATGACCGCCGCTGAGCAGCCTTGCGGATGCGGAATCCTCCACTACCTGAGTGGTAAAGACTTCAGTGGCAATGTAATCAACGTTGTGATGATCGCCACTGCAGTCATAGCAGCGCACGGTAATCTGGCCTGACTGCTGCTCCAGCTCCTGGCTGAACACATCCTTACGATTGATCAGGGCCAGACTGCGAATGGCCAGATCACCGATGACCTCCAGCGTGGCCGAGATATTCTCGACCAGGGTGCTGGCTGACTGCGGCTGTGCTCCTTGAATATCCAGGCTACCCAGACTGTAGATTGTGGCATAGCGGTTGCGCAGGCTGTCTACATTAAGCTGCATGTCGCCACCACTGAGCAGCAGGCCGTGTTCGTTGAGCAGCTGACCCGCTTGAATCTGCATGCCCTCGGCGGCGCTCAAGGTACCGTGGTTGGCCAAGGTGGTTGCCTGCAGATCAAGATTCTGGCTAACGCTGATAACACCGTGGTTGGTCAGGCTGCTATCCAGCAGCAACTGGCTGTGACCACCGGAGCGGATTGAGCCTGGGGCGTCCAAGGTTAAACTGTTGGCCTGCAGATCCAGTGTGCCCTGGCTGCTCAGGCGGCCATGACCAGTGTAGTCACCGCTCAGGTTAATCGAGATGTAGTTATCGCTGGCAATCAAGCCATCGATTGACCAGTCATTACCAGTACCGCTGAACAATTCGGTCGCCAGCAGTTGACCGCTGGATGTCTGGGTAAACTGACCAACATCGAGTATCAGCCGGGCAGCCTGCAGAATGCCTTCCTGTATCCAGCTGTCGGCGGTGACCTGCAACTCGCCTTGGGTGATCAAGGTGCCCGCAGCGCCAGTTACATGCTGGCTGTCGAGGTCGAAGCGGCCCGTGCCAGTATGCCGAATCATGCCATCGGCATTATCCAGAGCAGAGAGATCAAGCCGGAAATCCGTGTTGCCAACTTCAATCAGGCCATCGCGATTATCCAAAAAGCCCAGCGATCTGATCAGGCTCGCACCGCTGGCAGCCAGTGCACGCAGGCTGCCCGACTGGTTGTCAAAACTGGCGGCCTGCAGTTGTAGCTGGTTCGCCTCAATCAGCCCTTCACGGTTGTCTACATGGCCTGCGGCCTCGAGATGCAGCTCATCAGCCGCGATATTTCCAGCCCGGTTATTCAGGTTCTGAACGTCAAGCTGCAGTTGATCCGCAGCGAATATTCCGCCCTGTTGGTTGCTCAGACTACCCGTTTGCAGTTGCAGATTGCCGGCGGTGGCCGACAGGTGACCGGCATCGTTATTGATCTCACCAGCCTCAAGCTCAATCTGCCCCGCCTGAAAAAGTCCTTCACGGTTATCAAAGAGTTCGCTCAGCGCAGCACTGATGGTGCCGGCCAAACTACTGATAATGCCCGTGCGGTTATGCAAGCCGTCAGCCTGAATCGCCATGTTGCCCTGCGCGGCAATGATCCGGCCTTCGGCATTGTCGATCTGACCTGCAGTAATGGTCAGGTTTTCCCGGCTCTGGACTGTGCCTTCGGCGTTATCCAGCGTCAGTGCCTGCAGGTTGACGCTGCCGTTCTGGCTAAAGATAAGCCCATCGGCGCGATTGCTCAGTTGGCCGGTCAGCGCCAGCTGCAGCCCTGCATTGGAGGCCAGGGTCCCGCCATCAGCATTGTTCAGGTCTACCGCAAACACACTCAGCGTCTGCTCACTGGCCAGATAGCCCCCGCGGTTGTCCAGCACGCGGCTATTGATTGTCACCGGCCCTTCAGCAATCAGCTCACCGTTCTGATTCAGCAGTTGATCACCGAGTGCCAGGGTGAGGCTGCCATTGGCGGTCAGTTGGCCACTGTTGTTGTTCAGCGTTTCAGCTTGAATATGTTGGTTTCCCGCGCTGACCAGAGCACCTTGCTGGCTGTTGTCGAGGGTTTCAGTGACCTGCACATCCAGGTCTGCAAAGCGGCTGGAAAGAATCCCGCCCTGTTGATTGTTGAATTGCTCGGTACTCAGGGTTACGCCCTGCCAGCCAGACAACAGGCCGCTGCCGCTGTTATCAACCTGGTTCGCGCTGATGCTCAGTTCCGCTTCGCTGATGATGCGCCCGGCCTGGTTATCCAATTGCTGCGCTTGAATATTTCCCTGCTGGCGGCTGGCAATCAGACCATCATTGCTGTTGTCCAGAAGCTCTGCTGAGAGGCTCAGCGTGCTACCGGCTATAACACTGCCTTGCTGGTTGATCAGTTGCTCGGCGGCAATGCTGGTTGCACCACGGCTCTGCAGAACACCTGCGGTGTTATCCAGGTTGGCTACATCCAGATTGACCTGCTCGGCAACCAGGATGCCGTCCTGATTAGCAAGCTGCCCACCCTCAATGTTGATGGCACGGCCCGCCAGCAAAACACCCTGGTTATCGACCTGCCCAGCTTGAAGCTGTAGGTCAGCTGTGCTGTTACGGCTGTTGTCCAGATTGACCCCAGCCTCAATCACACCCTGATTGACCAATTGCTGGGCTTGCAGGTTGATATGCCCTGCGGCTGCCAGACTTTGCTGGACGTCAAGTTGTCCCTGGGCCTGCAAGGAGGCAGCAACGCCTGCATACAGATCCTCAGTCAGCTCTATGTCAATGGCACTGACCTGCATATTGTCTCGAGCCGCGGTGCGGCCCAGGGTCAGTTTGCCACTGGCATCAATCTGGATATCACTTCCACTGGCGGCCATATCACCAGCCAGATGCACACCCACGCCCTGCTCGGTGCCGACCAGCTGGATAGCCCCGGCGTACATGCCGCCCAGTGCCGAGCTGTCGATTGCCAGCAGCGGCTTGTTGCCATCATCTGCTTTGGCAGTGGCCTCCAGCGTTTGAGCGTCAACCAAGTTGCGACCGGCAATGATATTCAGTTGATTGGCGTGCAGCTCGGCATTGATTTCCGCGCTGCGGGTAATCAGATCAAACTGAGCAATATTGGTCGCATTCAGCCCCTGACCCTGAATTTGAATCGTGCCTTGATCGACATCGTAGTGCGTCAACTCACCCTGTTCGATCACCGGCTTGCCGGTGCTCAAGGTGACGCGCGGGGTGTTGATGAACCCACAACCGTCACAGCTGATGCCATGGGGGTTGGCCACGATCACACCGGCTGACTGTCCGGCCACCTCGGTATAACCTTGCAATTGACTGGGATTGGAGCCGGTAACCTCATTGAGAATCAGGCCCGCAGCGCCATTATTGAGGTTGGCGTTGCCAAGGATGATCCCGCCCAGTTGCGTCGCCTGGGTTGCCTGTGTGGCGTTGTTCAGGATCAAACCCTGCTGACCCACGTTGTATTCATTGAAGCGGTTGTGTGACAACCCCTTGCTGTTGGGCGTGGCAATATTGACCACAGGCACACCATTCCCAGCCTGGCTCAGGTTAGCATTCCCCCCGGCTGCATCCAGTGCCAGATCGGCACCCAGACTGACAACCGGATTGACGAAAAGAATGGCGGCCATGACGGCAGCAATGTTCTTGAACAAGGGGTTACGCATATCCATGGTCTTCATCCCTGATTGTGCCATCAGAAAAACACATCGAATCGAAAGTAGATTGGGTTCTCGTCACGCTCCAGCGCCTGTGGGCGCGACAAGGCGTGTGCAAAGGTAAGACTCGCGGCCAGATGTTTGCCGCGCAGCGAAAGTTCCAGCGCATTGCCCGTCATGCGCCCTGACTGACCCGAATTGAACCGGGTTGAACGGATATGGCCCAGATCGTAGCCCAGCCCCATGGCGAACTCGCTGAACAACGGCGCCACGAAAGTCTGGTTCAGGGGCTGCCGCCAGCGCAGATTTGAACGCCAGTAAAATCCGCTGTCACCGGCCAGGGACTGATCCTTGAAACCGCGTACCGATGCCAACCCGCCAATACTGATGCGCTGCGGGCCAAAGAGCACATCATCACTGTGCTGCGCGAACAGCAGACTATCGACGCTGAGGGCTTGCCCGGCAAACTGAAAAGGGTGCAGGTAGCTGGTCGTGAAGCTGTACTTGTTGTAACGCGCTACTGGCTGACTGGCGGTAGGGCTGCCGTTACTCTGGGCGTCGAACAGGCCAACTCCACGTTGCCAGCTAGCATCCAGGTTGAGGAATGCATTACCCACACGGCGACCATGATTGAGACCCAGCTGCGCCTCACTGAGGCGGTGGCTGGAAGCTGACAAAAGACTGTTTTCGATATAGTTACGGGTGCGCAAATGCGCCAGACCCAGACTGAGGCCGGTTCTGCTCAGGGTATCGCGATGCAATACACGCTCGGCATTAAGCTGGTGGCGTTTGCTTTCGCCGTCGCTGCTGAAGCTCAAGCCCGCCGTCTCATTGCGGGTGCGGTAGTAACTCTGACTGTAGCTGTAACCAAAGGTCCACCAGCCATAGGGCAGACCATAGAACAGGCTCTGGCTGGCCGAATGGCGCCAGTGATCACTGACCGCATCCGCACCGCCGCGCAGACGCAACTGATCGCCCAGACCCAAGGGACTGTCCCACACCAGCGACGCATCCCATTGCTGCTCACCGGTGCTGGGCTGACCATCATTGTGGCGACTGAGGCCAACTTGCCATGGCTTGCTGCGCTGACCTTGCAGGCGCACACGGCTTGCACCCACCTCAGCGCCTGGCAACAGTTCCAGTTGCACCTGACGGGACGGTAAGCGGCCAAGTTGATCAACCAACTGCTCCAGCTCGCGCAGATTCAGCGGTTCGCCAAGACGCCCCGGGAAGGCCATCGCCAGTTCGCGATCACTGGCCAGCTCAGAGCTTTCAAGCGTCTCAAGCACACCTTCAATAACGGTGATATCAAGTACTGTGTCGCTCAAATCCTGCTCAGGCAGATAGGCTCTGGCAGTGACATGGCCAAGGTCGAGGTAATGATGGGTGATGACCTGTAGTACTTCGTTGAGCTGGGCAGGCCCCAGGCAGCGGCCGAGGTATCCTTGAAGTAGTTGCTGCTGAGTTGCCACAGACAGCATGCTGGCGCCCGTCAGGCGAATTTCATTGATCTGAAAACACAAGGGCGTGGGCTGCGGAGCCTCGGGAGAGGGTGCCGGGCGCTCACCGGGCAAGTTCTGCAGAGCCTCAAGGCGACGGCGCTGGTCCTCAAGCAAGCGCTCCTGATTGTCCTGAATCAGGTTTCGGTCGGTGGGTAGGGACTGCGCTACGACAGGCCCGACTACACCCAGCAACAATGTAGCGCTCAGCATCAGGTAAATTCGGTGCATCGACATCCATCCCTGGTCGGCATTCAAACAGAGACGGCATTATCCTTATGCACTGAGCCATCACAATGCCATTAGTCTAGTTTTGACTAGTACGTCACAAAGATAAGCCGCGCCATTCTCGCTATAAAAGAATGGCTTTATGAAGCAAGCAGATGACCCAGAAAATTAGCCGCCCTTATCCCTTACTCCATGAACCGAGTGCAAACTCCCTTTGCAACGTTGCAGCGATTTCCACCAGAAAGCCTGCTGCCTGGCCAAACCTTACCCGAAAGTGCTTGGCAGAAGCCCGGATAAAGCGTAGCCTGAAAAAAGAATGAACATTCATTCTACTGAGCATTCTGAGCGGCAGCTCGATAAGAGCACCCATCTTATCGCGGTATTCCGTCTCAGTACGCGTCCGCAACACATGGCTGTACAGCAGAGCAAGAGTGGCTAGAATAGGCGAATGAACACTCATTCAATCACTGCAAAAAAAGATCGCCCACGCATCAAGGACAAGCGCAGCGCCATACTGGCCGCTGCACTCAAAGTCTTTGCTGAGGGCGGTGTCAATGGCGTCCCCATGCCGGTTCTGGCCAATCAGGCTGGTGTCGGTACCGGGACCATCTATCGGTATTTCGAAAGCAAGGAGGTACTGGTCAACGAGCTGTTCCGCGAGGAAAAGCTCGCCCTGAACCAGCGGCTCTATGCGGGTCTGGACACCAGTCAGTCGCCCCGTGAACTGTTTAACCAGGTATGGGAGCGCATGGTCTGCTTTGTCCGCGAGTGCCCTGATGCCTACCGTTTCATGGAGCTTCAGGACCACCGACCCTACCTCGATGAAGAAAGCCGGAACCTGGAGCGAAAGCTGCTTTCACCGATTCTGGCGCAATACCGACACTTGCAGAGTAAAGCTGTTTTCCGCCGCGACTTGCGTCCCGAAATTCTCATGACACTGGTCTGGGGAAACCTTGTCAGCCTTATCAAGGCTGAACGCAATGGCTTCCTCGAACTGAGCCAGCGTGACATTGAAGAAGCTCGGGATGCCTGCTGGAGCCTGTGTACCGGCTAAGACCCCTACACAAACGTAAATCCAACAGTGGAAATGTCGCCTATGAAAACCCCAATCAAAACCCTGACTGCCCTGGGCCTGAGTGCCGCACTGAGTGCTGGCGTCAGCGCTGGCGAGCTAGAGGATCGTTGGCTGGCCATGATCGCCAGCGGTGAAGCCTATCCGCCAGAAACCCTGCTGCCCTTGTTTGAACAGCTGGAACCGGTCAGCACCGAGTTCATGCTCGGCACGTGGAAAGGGGGCAAGTTTGACGGTGGGCTCGAGCCGGATCCAATCAACTGGTACGGCAAGCGCTTCAACTCCCTGACCGATGTTGAGCCGTTGCTGGTGCTGGATGACAACGGCCAGGTGCAAACCTTCGACAAACTCGGTGGCGCGCAAATGCGTGAAATCAGTTGGGCCGGTGTCCCCTCGGCCGCACTGATCTATGACAGCCAACCGATCATGGATTATTTTCGCAAGGTCAATGACAATCTGGTCATCGGCCTGGGTGACATCAAGGGCAAGCCCACCGATTTCTTCTTTTACCTGAGCCGTGAATAAGCGCAAAAATCAGGTAGGATAGGGCCTCAACCTCGCCAGCGGCACACCAGCAGCTGGCGAGTTTCGTTTTATTGAAGGAGATCAGCCCGTGTCCAGCCTGCATCCCGCCATCGACCCGGATGGCCTGCTCGAATACTCGGTGGTGTTTACCGACCGCTCCGTGAACCACATGTCCGGCATCTTTCAACAGGTCATGCGCGATATTTCCGGCACCTTGAAGGATGTCTATCAAGCTTCTGCGGTAGCCGTTGTACCGGGTGGTGGCACCTATGGCATGGAGGCTGTGGCCAGACAATTCGCTCAGGATCAGCAGGTGCTGGTCATCCGCAACGGCTGGTTCAGTTATCGCTGGACACAGATCTTCGAGATGGGCCGCCTGCCCAGTGCAGAAACCGTCCTCAAGGCACGCCAGACCGGCAGCTCCGCGCAATCGCCGTTCACCCCGCCGCCCATTGATGAGGTGGTCGCCGAGATTCGCCGCAGCAAGCCGTCTCTGGTGTTCGCGCCCCACGTGGAGACCTCCGCTGGCATCATGCTGCCGGACCACTATCTGCGCGCCGTAGCCGACGCCGTTCACGAGGTAGGTGGCCTCTTTGTGCTGGACTGCATCGCCTCAGGTACGGTCTGGGTCGACATGCAGGCCTGCGGCATCGACCTGCTGATCAGCGCCCCGCAGAAGGGCTGGAGCGCCTCACCCTGCAGCGCGCTGGTGATGTTCAGCGACCGGGCGCTGGAACGTCTGGCGCAGACCAGCAGCAACAGCTTTGCCTGCGATTTGAAGAAATGGCTGCAGATCATGCAGGCCTACGAGAATGGCGGCCATGCCTACCATGCCACCATGCCCACGGATGCACTGATGCAGTTCCGTGACACCATGCTGGAAACCCGCGACTACGGCTTCGACAAGGTCAAGCAGGAGCAACTGGCGCTGGGCAGTGCGGTGCGGAGTCTGCTCAAGGAGAAAGGCTTTGCCAGCGTCGCCGCTGAAGGTTTCGAGGCGCCTGGCGTGGTCGTCAGCTACACCACGGACGACAGCATTCAGAACGGCAAGGCCTTCGGCGCCCTGGGCCTGCAAACGGCTGCTGGCGTCCCGCTGATGTGTGACGAGCCGGCCAGCTTCAAGACCTTCCGCATCGGCCTGTTCGGCCTCGACAAGCTGCACAATATCGAGCGAACGGTGGGGAGTCTGCGCAAGGCGTTGGACGCGCTGTGAAACAGCTGCAAGCTTCAAGCGGCAAGCCACAAGTAAAACCTTAAAGCGAAATACCTTGGTTTGCTTGTAGCTTGCGGCTTGCGGCTTGCGGCTTAAGGCTGCTTTTCCGCTGCCTGCACCGCGACTATCTCCTCCATCTTCAACCCGGTCAGACCATGGATGGTGCGCCAGAGGTAGAAGAGGATCAGCATCATCATGATCATCGAGGGGATGGCAATCATCGGGTAGCTGACCAGGGTCATGCGCCCCAATTCTTCGTTGAAGGCCTGGGTGCCGGATGGACTGACGACAATCCATTTGGCCAGGATAAAGTTCATGACCGACGAAAAGAAAAAGGTCCCGGCCAGAAAGTAGGTGGCCTTGAGCAGCCGCAGGTCAAAGATCCCCAGCAATCCGCGCTCGGCCAAACGCTCATGGATCAGGTCGACATTCAGCACCTTCTTGTTGTACAGCAGGGTACGGATCAACGGATAGCGGGTCCGTGTCGAGATCAATACAGCCAAACCAATGACGCCCGGTACGGCCGCCTCCTTGACCGCCAGCCACTGCGGGTCAAGCTTCAGCAAACCTATGCCGCCGGTCAGGAACACACTGACCACACCCAGCAAGGCAATGAAATTGAATTTGCGATAACGACCCAGCTCGAACAGACCCCAGCCCAGTGGAAAGGCCAGTGCCACGACCAGCGCCAACGTGGCACCAAGATGCTGTTCGCCACTGAACTTCATCAGAATGACGGAGGGGATCAGAATACTGACCAGCATATCCACCATCGGGCGAGGTTTGTGTTGCGGGTACGAAGAAGCGGCGTCAGTCATGGTCAGGTGTATTGCTCTTGAAGTAAGTCGTCATGATACACGTCGAGGGCCCCGCTGCTCCAATCAGAACTGCAGGACATCCTCGTTGAGTACTCATGCCGACATGATTGTCCAGGCCAGATAACTGGTGTAACTGACGTAAACACCGAGCAAAGCCCCGCCCTCAAGCCTGTTGATCCGACCCTGATGCTTGCCGTAGCTCAAGCCCATCAACAGCATGGCCAGCGTCAGAACGAACATCAGCAGCCAATCACGGTACAGCACCACGCTGTCAACGGACAACGGCATGATGCCTGCGGCTATACCGACCACCGCCAGGGTATTGAACAACCCGGAGCCGATCACGTTACCCAGGGCCAGGTCATGCTCATTCTTGCGTATAGCCGCCAGTGCAGAGGCCAGCTCCGGGAGCGAGGTCCCCACCGCCACCACGGTCAAGCCAATGACCAGATCACTGACCCCCAGGCTCTGGGCAATATACACCGCCCCCCAGACCAGAACCCGCGAACTGACGACCAACAGAATCAGCCCGAGAACCAACCAGAACAGCGCCTTGCCAAGCGGCATGGCTTTATCCTTCAGATCAGCGGCCAGGTTGTCACCCATGGCATCGCCGCGCCCGCGCATGCCCTCGACAATAGACCAGCCCATCAACAGGAAAAACGCACCCAGCAAAACCCAGGCGTCGTTCCGACTCAGCTCACCATCAATCAACTGGTAACCTGCCAACAGGGTAATTGCCAGAAGAATGGGCAATTCCTTGCGTACCACCTGCGAATGCACATTGATCGGGCTGATGATCGCCACCAGACCGATAATCAGTGCGATGTTGGTGATGTTGGAGCCGTAGGCGTTACCCAGGGCAAGACCCGGATTGCCCTGGGACGCAGCCAGAGCGGATACCACCATTTCCGGCGCCGAGGTACCAAAGCCGATGATCAGCATGCCAATCAGCAGGGGCGGCATACCGGCGTGGGTCGCCGTGGCCGATGCGCCATCAACAAACTTGTCAGCACTCCAGACCAATAAAATCAAACCACCAATCACCGCAGCCAACGCGAGTAGCATTTTGTCCGTTCCTTTGTTGAGGGGTGTCTATTATGAAGTATGGAGCCTGAATACAACCACAGCCATCAAGTAAATGTGCAGTTTGCCGACACTCTATAGCTAACGCATTTTATTCGCCAGGAGCTCACCATGCTCAGTTCGTCCCTGCGAGCCCAAACCCTGACTTTGCTCGGCGCCAGCCTGGCGTTGATGTTGCTTATCTCGCTGTTAAGCCTGCTGTCCCTCAGTGGCGGATTGCGCACCTACCAGGCGCTGCTGGACGGCCCGTTGGCCTCGTCGATGCTGATCAACGAAACCAATGTTGCCTTCAAGAGCCAGGTACAGGAATGGAAAAATGTGCTGCTGCGTGGCGGCAGTACTGAAGATCGTGACCGCTACTGGAAGCAATTTCAGGAGCAGGAGCAAAGTGTTCAGGCGCTGCTTAGCCGCGCCGGCGCCATGACCAGTGATACCGACATGCGCCAGCGCATTACCGCGCTGCAAGACGAGCACCGGCGCCTGGGTGAGGGTTACCGTCAGGGCCTGCAAAGCTTTATCGCGGCGGGCTCGGATCCCGCCGCGGGTGATCGCGGCGTACGCGGCATCGACAGGGCCACCAGCGACCAGTTGCAAGCCCTGGTGGTCGATCTGGCCAGCCAGGCGGAGCAACAGGCCGAGCTGGTTAGCCGCGGGGCAAAACGCGCATTCTGGATTGGCCTGGGCATCCTGATTGGCGCCGCCGTCTTCGTTGGCCTGATCAGTTCATGGCTGGTCAACCGTCGTCTGGTCAACCCTATTACCCGGTTGATCCGCCAGATTGAACAACTTAGCCAGGGCCGGATTGGTCAACCCTTTGTCAGCCAGCGGCGCGACGAGCTAGGTACGCTGGCCACTGCCGCCAATCAGTTGCGCGGTTTTCTTGCCGATACCTTCAGTCGCCTGCAACTCAGTACTGAAGAGCTTGACCGCGCCAGCGGTGAGCTGAACACCATCGCCACCCGTATGGCGGCTGGCAGCCGGGATCAGTTCAACCGCACCGATCAGGTCGCAACAGCCATGCAGGAAATGTCAGCCACAGCGGCCGAAGTCGCCCGACATGCAGCCGAGGCGGCCCAGGCCGCCAACCAGGCTGATGAGAATGCGCAACAAGGTGAGCTGGTCATGGAGACGACCATCAGCGCCATGCATCGTATGCTCGGAGAAATTGAACGCACCACCGATGTGATTCAGCGGCTGGAGGGCGACAGCCACCGAATTGGCAAGGTCCTGGAGGTGATTCAAAGCATCGCCGAGCAAACCAACCTGCTGGCCCTGAATGCGGCCATAGAGGCTGCCCGGGCAGGCGAGGCGGGCCGCGGGTTTGCCGTGGTCGCAGACGAAGTGCGTACCCTGGCGAAACGCACCAGTGACTCAACCGCAGAAATCCAGCAGATCATTCACAGCGTGCAGCAGGGCTCCATTGAGGCCGTCAAAGCCATCGAAAGCGGCCAGGTCAGCAGTACCGAAGGCATGCAGCAGGTCAATCTGGCGGGCGAACGGCTTCGGCAGATCACCCTCGCGGTAGAGTCGATCCGCGACATGAACCAGCAGATCGCCACGGCCGCCGAGGAGCAGACCAGCGTTGCCGAAGATATCACCCGCAATATCACCGAGATCACCCAGATTGCTGCGGCCAACCAGGCGGATGTGGATCGCACGTCCCAGGCCAGTACGACCTTGCACGGTCTGTCTGGCGAGCTCAGTCAGTTGACGACCCGACTCTCTGCCTGACGACTAAGCCCCTGCTGGCATCTCAGCAGGGGCGTGGCCTGGTAGCGTCAGCACTCAGGCTCGGGCGCGCTGACGCTCCTCTTCGACCAGTTCCTTTTTCGACAATTTGCCCACGGGGGTTTTCGGCAGCGCGTCTCGAATTTCCATGCCAGCCAGCCGCTCATGCTTACCCAGACGCGATTCGAGAAAGGCCTGCAGGGTAACAAAATCGAAGGGCTCAGCACCGGCCTTGAGCTTGATAAAGGCCTTGGGCGCCTGGCCGCGATAGGCATCATCAATACCAATGACGGACACTTCCTCAACCGCAGGATGCTCGTAGATAGCCTCCTCAATCACCCGTGGATAGACGTTATAGCCGCTGCACAGAATCATGTCCTTGGTACGGTCGACAATGTAAACCCAGCCCTCTTCATCCATGTAACCGACATCACCGGTACGCAGAAAACCATCGGCTGTCATCGCCTCGGCTGTGGCATCCGGTCGTTTCCAGTAGCCCGTCGTAATATTCGGGCCGGCAATACAGACTTCTCCCGGCTCGCCCGCCGGCATCTCGTTATGGCTGCCATCCAGCGCCAGAATCTTGATCCGGCAGCCCGGTACCGGCAAGCCGCAGGAGCCAGGATGCGGCTGGGCTTCCTTGGGGGTAAAGGTACCGCTGGTGGTGGTTTCAGTCATACCCCACCCCTCACGCAATGCGCACCCGGCTACCTGCTGATAGCGCTGCTGCACATCCAGCGGCAAAGGCGCACCACCGGAGTTGCACATTTTCAGCGAGGTCAGATCACGCTGGGCCGTCAGCGGGTGTGCCAACAGACCAATAAACATGGTTGGTACACCGGGGAAGGTGGTAATGCGGCTGTTGTGAATCTCATTCAGTACAGTTTCGGCATCAAAGCGCGGGTGAAGATAGACCTCTGACGCCAGACGCAAGCTGAACAACATATTGATCATGAGCGCATAGATATGGAACGGCGGTAGCACCGCCAGCACGCGTTCCTGACCCGGTTGCAACGAACTGTCCAACACCTCCTGCAGCTGCGCACAGGAGCACGTCAGGTTGGCGTGGGTC
This sequence comes from Halopseudomonas sp. 4NH20-0008, assembly GCF_057548395.1. Taxonomy (NCBI): domain Bacteria; kingdom Pseudomonadati; phylum Pseudomonadota; class Gammaproteobacteria; order Pseudomonadales; family Pseudomonadaceae; genus Halopseudomonas; species Halopseudomonas sp. 4NH20-0008. Next base: position 71,093 of record NZ_BAAJMD010000005.1, on the reverse strand, counting down.
AGCATAGCGCCCTTGGGCATGCCGGTCGTGCCGCCAGTGTATTGCAACACCGCCAGGGTACTGTGCGGGTCGGCTAGCGGGTACTCGGCAAAGTCGCCATCATTGTCCAGCAAGGACGCAAAACGGTGACAATCAGCACCCGTCGCAACCGCTACCGAGGGACCCAGTAAACCAGCCTGGGCCTCAGACGCGGATTCGCAGAACTCGGTCAACTGCCCAACCACCAGGGTGTTGAGCCGGGTCGTAGCCAACAGATCACACATTTTCGGATAAAAGGCCGCCAGATCCAGCGTGACCATGATGTCCGTCTCGCTATCTTCGATTTTGTGCGCCAGGGTGCGCTCGGCGTCCAGAGGTGAGTAATTCACTACCGTACCGCCGGCACGCAAAATACCTAGGAAGCTGATGAAATAATGCGGACAGTTGGGCAGGTAAATACCCACATGCACCCCTGGCTTGACGCCTAGGGCCTGAAAACCCTTTGCTGCCTGAGCAACCAGCTGATCCAGCTGCCGGTAGCTGAGCTTGTGGCCAAGAAAATCAATCGCCGAATTATCCGGGAACTCGGCCACCGCTGCCTCCAGCAGAGCCCAGACCGGTTGCGCCGGCAGCGGCGCATCCCAACGCACGTTTTCAGGGTAAGACGTCAACCAGCGCAATGCAGTCTTCACTCGCACTCTCCAGACCAATTGTTGTAGTTATGCATACAAGCTAGCGCGCCTGCGCCGGAACGGGAATACCTATTGAGCGCAGATATATCCAGTCATAGGTCTCCACGCAGCGGCCAGTGGGTCCTAAAAAGTACGTTAATTACTGATTAAGATCACTTCAGGAAATTTTTGCGACGCCGATAATAAAAATATTATAACAAGTGCATCTGCACTCTCCCGCAACTCAGACCAAGGTCTTGGAGCAATCGTGTTCAACAAAGCCCACCGCCAGAAAGCAGAACAACAGCAACAGCAGCTGGACATGGAAAACCAGCACCTTAAATGCCAACTGGAGGAGCAGAGCCAAGCCATAAGTCAACTCAAGGCCCGTCTGCAGATTGCCGAAGGCGAACATACTTTGGCTGAAGGGCTTCTGGCCAGTCGCCACATTGGCGACGACTTGCAAGCCGATGTGCGTGAAAGTGTCGCCCATAGTTCTGAGCGTCTGATGCAGGAAAAGGATAATCTGAGCAATCTGACTGACATTTTTTCTCAGACTTTCCAAGCGGTCGAGCATTTACAACAACGTGCCAACAGTATCGGCGTGCATGCCAGCAAGAATGCCAACACCGCGCACATGCTGGATGATACGGCCGGAAAAATCCGCGCCTTCATCTCCGCCATCCAGGACATCTCAAAACAAACCAACCTGCTGGCACTGAATGCAGCTATTGAAGCAGCGCGAGCCGGCGAGGTCGGACGAGGGTTTGCCGTTGTCGCAGACGAAGTCCGCAATCTGGCCGGCAAGACCCAGGATGCCAGTCGCAACATTGAGGAGCTGATCGGTCAGGTCATCGAGCAAAGCCAGAGCATTTCCAGTGTGGTCGAAGACTCACTGCAGGGCAGTCGTGACATCGCCGCCTCCGCTGAACAGATTGAGCAGGTCACCCGGAAGGTGATCAACCGCGCCGGGCAAATGGGCGAAGTGATCAATCATGCGGCCAGTCGTGGCTTTATCAGCACGGTAAAGATGGATCATATTGTCTGGAAAACCGAGCTCTACCGACGTCTGGCCAAGTCCGAGCTAAGCCAATCCATGACCACCCACCATGAGTGTCGACTGGGTCAGTGGTATTATCAAGGCTATGGCGCGGCCAACTATAGCCATTTGCCCAGCTTCCGCCATCTGGAAGACTGCCACGAACAAGTCCACCGTTTTGGCCGTATGGCCCAGGAAGCCGCCCTGGCCAACAACAAATCGGCGCTCTACGATGCGCTGCACAAAATGGAACACGCTAGTCTGGATGTCAGTCGTCGGCTCGACCAGCTCGAGAGCGAGATTCTCAAGCTGTGATCGACGCGTGACTGGCGACCCGCGCTGAGTGCAAAGCTGCAATAGCATTTTGCAAAAATGCTTATTGCAGCCTGTGCGGTTGCAAGCTATACAGAGCGATCTTCATGTCAGTCTCAGGAAGTCCCATGCGCAAGCGTATCGTTCCCGCCCTGATTATCGCCGTCGGCGTGATCGGCTTTATCCTGCTTAAAGCGACCCGGGACGTTCCTGACCCGATCAATCCTCAAGAGCGCAGCTGGCGTGTCGAGACACTGCGTATTCAGCCGGACAGCCTGCAACCCAGTCTGACCCTGTACGGTCAACTGGAGTCGCCGCGCAGCTTTACTGTGGTCGCACCCCTGGCCGGGCGCATTGGCTCCCTGCCGGTGCGCGATGGTGAACTGGTCAGCCAAGGCAGCCTGTTGGTGGCCCTGGATGAACGCGACCTTGCGCCGCGTTTACAGCAGGCCGAAGCCGAGCACGCTGATGCCCTGGCGCAACTGGAGAGTGAGCGGCTGGGTCATGCCAATGATCGCCGCGCCCTGGCTCTGGAACAACGCATCCTGGCGAATGCCGAAACCAACTACCAACGCATTGAGCAGTTGATCGAGCGGGGGCTGGTATCCCGCTCCGAACTGGACAATGCCGCTGACGGGGTTGAACGGGCCGCCCTGACCGTAGCCAACCGCCAGCGCAGTCTGGACAGTTATGCTGCTCGCCGCGCGTCGCTTCAAGCCCGCGCTGAAGGGGCCAGTGCCAGCCTCGACGGCATGCGCCGGGACGTCGATCGCAGCCGCTTTATTGCACCCTTTGACGGCATAGTAGGCCAGGTGCAGGTTGCTGAAGGTGATCAGGTCAATGCCAATGCAGCTCTGCTGACCTTCTACCCGATTGACGGCATGGAGCTGCGTGCCAGCCTGCCGCAGATCCATACCCAGGCCTTTATGCAGGCGCTGGCCGAGGGCGAGCAACTGGTAGCCCACACGCTCGATACTGATCCCGCTCTGAGCATGACGCTGCAGCGCATTGCCGGTACCGCTGACGCCCGCGGTGTTGAAGCCCTGTTCACCCTGGACCAGCCAGCCAGTGGGCTTCGCGTTGGCAATCTGCTGGCCATCAGCGTCCCACGCCCGGCCCAGGATGATAGCGTGGCCCTGCCCTACAGCGCACTGTATGGCAACGATACCGTTTACGCCCTGGCGGAGGGCCGCATGCTGCGCAAGCAGGTTGAACGCATCGGCGAAACCCTGCAAGCCGATGGCTCACGTTGGATTCTGGTGCGCTCAAGCGACCTGCAGCCGGGCATGGAGATCATCATTACCCACTTGCCCAACGCCATGCAGGGCTTGCGGGTGGAAACCGCCGGCGCCAGCGAGGTGCCTGCGCAATGAGTCGCCCGAGCTCACCGATCGCCTTTTTTGTCCGCCACAAGGTGGCCGCCAACCTGGTCATGCTGGTTATGCTGATGGTCGGTGTGCTCGGTCTGATGCGCATGAACATCCAGTTCTTTCCGACCTTTGCCCTGGATTTCGTCACAGTGCGGGTGATCTGGAGCGGCGCCTCGGCGGAGGACATCGAGCAGGCCATCACCAACCCGCTGGAACAGCGCCTGCGTAGCCTGGAAAACCTCAAATCCATGACCTCGACCTCGGCTCAGGGAGTATCCAGCATCACCCTGGAGTTTCGCGAAGGGGTAGACCCGATTATTGCCCTGGACGATGCGCGTCAGCGAGTTGATGAATTTCGCAACCTGCCCGCCGATGCCGAACGGCCCGAAGTGCTACGGGTAGCCCGCTTCGATCCGATTGCCACCCTGCTGATATACGGACCCTATACCGACCAGGAATTGCGTAGCATCGCCTACCGCTTCGAACGTGATCTGCTCAGTCGCGGCATTGACCGTATCGATATTCGTGGACTGCCCGATCAGCAGATCAGCATTGAAGTGCCGAACGCCGCATTGCAGCGTATTGGCCTGTCCCTTGATCAGGTTGCTGACCGGGTTGCCAATGAATCGCGGGACCTGCCCGCCGGTTTGGCTGGCGAGGCGGATTCTGCTCGTGAGTTGCGCGCGGTTGAACAGCGCCGCTCGCCGGAAGCCTTTGCCAACCTGCCTTTGCAGCCAGATGCCATCAATCATATCCGCCTGGGTGACGTGGCGGATATTCGTCAGGAATCGATGCGCAATCAGGTGACCCTCAAGCACGAGGGTTACCCCGCGGTAGAGTTGCAGCTGCAGCGCGCCGAAGACGGCGATTCGCTGGCTTCGGCACGCTTGCTCAACGATTGGCTGGCTGAGGTTGAACCCGGCCTGCCACCAGGCTTGAAAATCCACATCTACGATCAGGCCTGGCAACTGATCAACGACCGTATCGGTCTGCTGGTCAGTAATGGTATCGGCGGTCTGGTACTGGTCCTGTTGCTGCTGTACCTGTTTTTGCCCGGACGCGTTGCCCTCTGGGTTGCAGTTGGCATTCCCACTGCGTTCCTCGCTGCCCTCGGCGTATTCTGGCTGATCGGTGGCTCGATCAACATGATCTCGCTGTTTGCCTTGATCATGGCTCTGGGGGTTATCGTCGATGATGCCATTGTGGTCGGCGAAGATGCCGATGCGCATTTTCGTAACGGCGAGCAGCCCGAGTATGCCTCCGAGGGGGCGGCCAAACGCATGCTCTGGCCAGTGGTAGCCTCGTCACTGACCACCATTGCTGCCTTCATGCCACTGCTGGTGGTCGGCGGTATTTTCGGCAATATTTTGGGCGACATTCCCGTGGTGATGATCTGCGTGCTGATCGCCTCGCTGCTGGAGTGCTTTGTCGTGCTGCCGCATCATTTGCGTTCCGCCTTCAAGCCAGCAGTACAATCGGCAGGCAACGGGCTGCTGCAGCGTGCTGGAAGGCGTATTGATGCGGTGCGGCAGGGCTTTGATCAGCACTTTGACCACTTTCGCAATGGTCGCTTTCGCACTCTGTCGAATCTTACCCTGCAACACCGCAGCGCGACTCTGGCTTGCGCCCTGGTCTGCGTGATACTGACCATCGGCCTGATCAGTAGCGGGCGTATCGGCTTCAGCTTCTTTCCTACCCCGGAGCCGCAGGTCATCTACGCCAACGCCAGCTTCGTCGCGGGCACCCCAAAAGCCGAAGTCGATGCCTTCCTGGATCATTTGCAGGACACCCTGAATGCCACTGAGGCCAGCTTTGATCAGGACCTGATCGATAATGCCATTGTCCGTCGGGGCGAGGTGATCGGTTCCGCCGGGGCCGGCCGACAGGGTGATCAACTGGGCGCCATCCTGGTCGAACTGGCCTCACCGGATCACCGCGATGTGCGCAATACCGCCTTTGTCCGCGCCTGGCGTGAGCGCATCATACTACCGGCCGGGATTGACCGACTGGTGATTACCGAGCGCGTATCCGGTCCGCCGGGCAAGGATGTCAACGTGCGCCTGACAGGTGAAAATCCGCTGCAACTGAAACAGGCCGCCGATGAGCTGTCAGTAATGATTGCCGGTATCCCGGGGGTCATATCCACCGAAGATGACATGGCCTGGGGCCGCGAACAGCTGATCTACAGCCTGACACCCTATGGTCAATCCCTGGGACTGAGCACCCAAAGTCTGGGTCGACAATTACGGGCGGCTTATGATGGTCGTCTGGCACAAATTTTCCAGCAGCAATCCGATGAAATCGAAGTACGGGTTCAACTGCCCTATGCCGAGCGCGCGCAACTGGCCAGCTTGAATGATCTGTCAATCCGGCTGGATGACGGCCGCTTCGTGCCGCTGGTTCAGGTCGCGGAATTTGATACGCGCCAAGGGTTTGATGCCCTGCGCCATGCCGAGGGCCGGCTGGCGACCGAGGTCACCGCCGATATCGATGCCAGTCAGACCACCGCCGGCGAGGTGCTGGCCAGTCTGGCCGACAGCCTGCCAGCGCTGGCGGCCCGCTATAACGTGCGCTATAGCTTTGAAGGCCGCTCGGCAGACCAGCGCGAAACGCTGGCCGACATGGGCACCGGTCTTATCATCGGTCTGTTGCTGATGTATGCGGTGCTGGTCTGGGTTTTCTCGTCATGGAGCACACCGCTGATTGTCATGGCAGTGATCCCACTGGCGCTGGTCGGCGCGCTGTTAGGCCACTATGTCATGGGGTTGAACATGACGGTGCTGTCGCTGTTCGGGCTATTCGGCCTGTCGGGTATTGTGGTCAACAACTCGATCATCCTGGTCAGCTTCTACCAGCAACAGCGCAAGCACGGACTGGCCATCAACGAGGCACTTAACGAGGCAGTGGTACAGCGCTTACGTGCCGTGTTGCTGACATCACTGACGACCATCGGCGGCCTGTTGCCCTTGCTGTTCGAAACGTCCATGCAGGCGCAGTTCCTCATCCCGATGGCCACCTCGATTGCCTTCGGACTGGGATTCTCGACACTCCTGGTATTGCTGGTGATTCCGGCACTGATGTCGGTCATGGAGGGTTTCCGCGAACGCAGGCAGGCCAGCGTTGCTCAGCCGCGCTGAAACTCAGACTCAGGTGTACTTGATGAAAATCTTGCGCACCCGCTCAGCCGCGTCGGCCGGCGTTTGTCCCGGTTCCTGCAGGGTTTCTTCGATAAGGCAGGTCAGCATCAGCCGGTAGGCCTTGTCCAGCGCACTGCGTGAAGCGGAAAACTGCTGGGCAATGGCCTCACAAGGCTCACCCCGGCGAATCATGCTCTGGATTCCGCGAATCTGTCCCTCAACCCGCGCCAGGCGCAGCAGCATGGCCTTTTGCTGGTCTGACGAGGTATCGCTATCCGCTAAGTCAGTTGGTTTCATCGGATCAATCCTCGATGGGCAACACCCTTGGGCAGGACCAGGTTGCCGAGATACTCGGCAACCTGGTTAGGCACAACTTCAGGACTGCTTGACGCTGTCCAGGGTGCGGGTGATGGCCGCTACCGCCGAACCGATATTGCTCAACTCAGCTGGCAGAATCATGGTGTTATTGGTCTTGGCCAGATTACCAAACTCGTGCACGTACTGCTCGGCAACGCGCAAGGCCACGGCGTCTTTGCCGCCCTGGGTGTTGATCGCCTCAGCAACCCGACGCAAGCCTTCTGCGGTAGCGGTAGCAATCAGTTCGATCTCACGGGCCTTACCTTCGGCTTCGTTGATCTGACGCATCTTGTCAGCTTCGGACAGGTTGATGGTTTCCTGCTTCATACCTTCGGATACGTTGATCTTGGCCTGGCGCTCGCCTTCGGACTGGGCTACCACGGCACGACGCTCCCGCTCGGCGCGCATCTGCTTCTCCAGCGCATCAAGAATGGTCGCGGGCAACTCGATGTCGGCGATCTCGTAACGCAGGACTTTCACGCCCCAGGGGGTGGCGGCCTCATCCAGCACCTCAACGACCTTCTGGTTGATCGACTCACGCTCCTCAAAGGTTTTATCCAGATCGATCTTGCCGATGACCGAACGCAGTGTGGTCTGGGCCAACTGCATGGCGGCAAAACTGTAATCCTGAATACCATAGCTGGCCTGCTTGGGATCAATCACCTGCAGATACAGCACGCCATCGACCACAATCTGGATATTGTCGCGGGTAACACAGGCCTGACGCGGCACATCCAGGGCGTTTTCTTTCAGGGTGTGGCGGTAGGCGATACGATCAACGAAGGGAATCAGAATGTGAAAACCGGCTTCGAGGGTCTTGGCATATTTGCCCAGGCGCTCTACCACGTAGGCAGAACGCTGAGGCACGATCTGTGCGGTCTTGGCGATCATGATGATGATCAGCACAAGAAACGCCAATGACAGCATTGTTGCAATTTCCATATGACTACTCCGTTTTGTATTTAAATGAATAACCCATCAGCTTGCGGATGGCGTGGCAGAAATGCGCAGCACGATGCCCCTGTGACTGACCACCCAGGCCGCATCACCGCTTTTAAGCGGATCAGTTGACTCGGCGTCCCACTTGGAGCCATTGAGCTGAACATGGCCGACACCATGATCGAAGTCCGATATCACCATGACTCGCATCCCAACCAGTCCCGAATCGTCCAGATCAGCAACCGGTATTTCACTCACCCCACCCCTCAGCCAGCGCCGAAAATGCCGACGCAAACCAAACAGGGTAGCCAGACTGATCAGTGCAAAGAGCATCAATTGCACCGATAGGCTTCCAATCACCCCGAACAGCGTGAGCAGGCCGACAATCAGCGCGGCGATACCGAAAAACATGGCGATCAGACCGGGGATAAAAAATTCGGACGCCAGCAACAGCAGTCCAAGTAACAACCAAAAGGCATAACCGCTGAGCAGAGTACTTTCCAGCATCGTGATGATTCCTTGCATTCACAGGCAGGTAGCTCGAAAGATTAGCAGATTGTGCAGCCAGAATCTGTAGTTAGGGCGCTTGCAAACGACGGTATCAACGACTTTTGTAACAGAGTTGGCAGGGCATCCTGCAGCACCAGACACAACCTATAGCGCCAAGAAATGAACTGCCGTTCATCGGATTCACAGCCTCAATGATGCCGACCTCAACACGCTGACCGAAGGGTCACAAAACAGAAGGCCAGTTTCATCCAATCTGTCTCACTACGAGACTTTACCCACAGCGTGCACCTTCTATACTTGTCCACGACTCTGTTGCGTAATCAGAGAAAACAAATACAAAAACAAACTCAGGACGTCCAACAATGCAAATCAAAGGAAAACTGTCACTGGCCATCGGCCTGGCAGCCACTTTGGGCATGAGCAGTCAGGCCAACGCCTTCTGGTTCGGCTCATCCAATTACACCAAAACCCAGTATCCCATTGTGCTGGCCCACGGCATGCTGGGCTTCGACAATATCCTGGGTATCAACTACTGGTATGGCATTCCATCGGCTCTGCGCAAGGACGGCGCCAGCGTCTATGTCACCGAAGTCAGTCAGCTGGATACCTCGGAAGCCCGCGGCGAACAGTTACTAGCTCAGGTTGAAGAGATCGTCGCCATCAGTGGCAAGCCCAAGGTCAACCTGATCGGCCACAGTCATGGCGGACCCACGATCCGCTACGTGGCGGCCGTTCGACCCGATCTGATCGCCTCGGCAACCAGTGTTGGTGCTCCACACAAAGGCTCAGCCGCCGCCGACTTCATCCGCAACGTACCACCGGGCTCAGCCGGAGAAGCCATGCTGGCAGGCATCGTCAACGGCTTGGGTTCACTGATCAACTTCCTCTCCGGCAGCTCCTCCATGACCCCGCAAAATGCCCTGGGCGCACTTGAATCACTCAACTCCCAGGGTGCCGCCCGCTTCAACGCACGCTTCCCGCAGGGCATCCCTACTTCGGCCTGTGGTGAGGGCGCCTACCGGGTCAACGGCGTACGCTATTACTCTTGGAGCGGTACCCGCCCGCTGACCAATGTGCTGGACGTCTCTGACCTGCTACTGGGCGCATCGGCCCTGACCTTTGGCTTTGAAGCCAACGATGGTCTGGTTGGTCGCTGCAGCTCACGCATGGGCATGGTGATTCGCGATAACTACCGCATGAATCACCTGGACGAGGTTAACCAGACCTTTGGCCTGACCAGTATTTTTGAAACGGATCCGGTGTCGGTCTACCGCCAACATGCCAACCGGTTGAAAAACGCCGGTCTTTGAGTGCCATGCCCCTGTCCGGCCTTGCGCTGGACAGGGGTTCCGCTCACGCAGGTTTGATGCCTCAACAGTCGTTGGATATCACATGAAAGCCCTGATCTATACCCCCCTGATTCTCAGCGCCGCTCTAGTCGGCTGGGTACTGTTGAATCCGCAACAACCCACCCCCGTCACGGCTGCCGCACCCGAGCAGAAGAGTTCGCAGCACGACGCGGCACCGGCACCGGCACCGATCAGCATTCCAGCTGCAGCCGGCCCGGCCCAGCTGCCCCCCGCGCCCACCTCAATGCGCGGTACCGAGGTGGATGGACAATTGGGAACCGACAGCAATGGCAATCTGTTGATCACGGATCAACTGCGACACCTGTTTGACTATTTTTACACCAGCGTTGGCGAGGAGTCCTTTGACAGCGCGACGCAGCGTATTCGCACTCATCTGGCCAGCCAGCTGCAGGAGCCCGCGCTCGGGCAGGCTCTGGAACTGCTGCAAAGTTATATCGATTACAAGACGGCTGTCGCTGAGCTCGAACAGCGTCTGCCGGTCACCGCCAACCTGGATGATATTCGTGCCCGCGAGGAGGCCGTGCGCCAGCTGCGCCGCAGTCTGTTCAGCGCAGAAGCGCATGCGGCCTTTTTTGCCGCCGAAGAGGCCTACAACGATTTCACCCTGGAGCGCATGACCATCTTGCGTGACGACCAGCTCAGCGAACTGGACAAAGCCTATGAGATCGAAGCACTACGCGAAAGATTGCCGGAAGAAATGCAGCAATTATTGATTCCACAACTGCACCTGACCTTGCGCGAGCAAACCCGCGTGCTGACGGAGCAGGGCGCCAGCCCTGAGCAACTACGCCAGACCCGCATGGAACTGGTAGGCCCGGAGGCCACGGCACGACTGGAGCAGCTCGATCAGCAGCGCCAGCAATGGCAGTCGCGTCTGGACAGCTTCAGCCAAGAGCGTGAATCGATTTTGCGCCATCCAGGCCTGGCCGAGAGTGACAAACAGCAGGCGCTAAATGAATTGCGCTCAGAGCGTTTTGCGCCGCATGAACTGCAACGCGTGGATGTGCTGCTGGGCTTGGATCAGGAGTCCCTCTGACACACCCTGTTGCCTTGCCCTCGGGCAAGCCAGGCACTTTGCACCCATACTGGTCCATGTCATAGACACCAGTACAGGTGGCAGCATGAATGCAGATGAGTTTTTAAAGAAATACGGTCTGGACGAGGCCGCTGAACGCAATGACCACAGCCTGCGCGGTCATGCTTGGCAACGCGCCCAGCACCCTGGAAAACCCAAAGCCGGCTCACCACATGACTGGGAAGACTGGTACAAGGCTCAGCAGGACAGCGCCAGCCAGGATCAGAACGATGACAGGTAAAACCACCACCAACCTCGCTGCATTGTGTAGCCTTCTGCTGTTTCCTGGCCTGACCCAGGCACAGAAACTGACAGCCGAGCAGATGCTCACTTGGCCGCAGCGCGACTTTGCTGGTCAAACGCAGTACAGCCTGCAACAACACCAGGACGGCAGCCGGCTGCAGGCTGACTGTCAGCAGGCCGCCTCGGCCCTCTACCTGGAGCAACCTGTTGATCTTAATGCGACACCGGTGCTGCGTTGGAGCTGGGCTGTGGAGCGGGTATTCGACAATCTGGATGAGACCAGCAAGCAGGGCGATGACTACCCGGTGCGCCTGTATGTGGTGAAGGATGGTGGTTTGCTGCCCTGGCGCACACGCGCCGTGAACTACGTCTGGTCCAGTCAGCAACCTGTCGACAGCGCTTGGCCAAATGCCTATACCGCCAATGCGATGATGCTGGCGCTACGCAGTGGCGATCCGCAAAGCCCGGGTCAGATGGTTGTCGAACAGCGAAATGTGCAGGCGGACTTTCAGCGCTTGCACGGTATCGAGTTGGAGAGTATCGATGGTATCGCGGTCATGACCGATTGCGACAACAGCGGTCAGCCAATACGCGGCTGGTACGGCAGCCTGGAATGGCTGCCAGCACCATGAAGTCTGACTATTTTTTCATCCATACTTCATTCAGCAGGATGTACTGACCAGCCGGGGTACGCTCCAACGCTTTCTTGCCGGCGATGGACTCGACATCGTTGAGTTGAATGCCGTTTTCCCCTGCCAGGCGCTGGTACTCCGCTCGCCGCGCCTGGTTGATCAGTCTGGCCACTTCTTCCGCATTGCCCCCCGGCGTGACCACGCCCAGATAACCGTTTGGCTGCTCACCCAGCAGCCCGGCTGCCTTGGCTTCCGGCAGGGCGCTCATGGCCTGATTGAGGTTCAGGGCCAAAGCTGGCGCACTGAGTAACAACGCCAGCAGCAAACTGACATATCGAATAGACATACGCATGTGCTTTCCCCTAGAACAGTCCGCTGGATTCACTGAACAACTCATCCAGCTGTCGGTCGACCTTGATATAGATCTCGTGCTGGATTTTTACATTCAGATTGATGTTGATCGGTTCACTGGGAGCCGCCAGCTGCACGGTCGGTGTGCACGCCGCGAGCCCCCCGATCGCCAATATGGCCACCGCTGCAAGATGCCATCGCATACCCGTTACTCCCTTGTAAAAATCGTCAGGGGGTCAGCTGGCGCTCTATCAGCCTTTGCTGCACCCGTTTCTGGATGATCTCACTTACCTGGCCACTCAGCTGCAGACTGGCCATGAGCGCCGGGATATCCTCCTCCAGGCGCAGATTCAAATGGATTGGGCGACCATCCTGCAGGTTTGGATTTCGCCCCTGCAACTGCATACCCAATACCAGTACACCCTGCTCATCATAGGCTACATCCGAAGCCAGCAGCGTGTAGTGAAAGTCATCCAACGCTTCGGCAACCTGGCGCATACCCGGATTGGCCTGCGCCAGATCCTGCAATTTATCCGAACGGTACTGCAAGTAGCCACCCGGTTCACGGGCCTGAAACTGCCCGCCATCAATCAGCAATTTGCCTTCAACCAGGGAGACCGGCAATCGCCCATCCAGCGTGCCGCGACCGCTCAAGCCCTCTGCAGGGTAGACCTCAAACAGCCGGGCCAGTTCAACCCCTTGCAGTTCCAGGATCAGTTCCGTTCGGGGCTGCCCAAGCTCAAGTCGGGCAGGCTGCACCGCAACCTGCCCGCCCAACAGGCCCAGCTGACCTGAGTTGACCATCAGGCTGCCGGCCATCAGGTGCGCCAGTGTGGTCTGATAATCCACGGCAGCCTGCAGCGGCCCCAGCGGCAGCCCCGGGTCCAGCTCGTCCAGGCTCAAGCTCGGCAGTTGCAGACGCAGGTTCTGGCCCTGGAGCCCGACCTGCAGACTGGCCGCCAGACCCTTGAAGACCATGCGGTCGTAAATGCCCTGGCCACCGCTGAGACTCATCTGCCCATCCAGCTGCTGCAAGCCCGGGTTACCCTTGACGGTAAACTGCCCTTGCAGGCGACCGCTGCTGAAACTCAACAAATCCGGCCAGTCGGCCAGGGAAGAGGCCAGCGGGTTGGCGGCCCGCAAAAAAATCTCTGGCAGGGTAATCACGGCCTGCCAGGGTTGCTCGGGCGCCTGCCTGAGCTGCAGATCAAACTGCAACCCGGTACTGTTGGACAACCCGCCCAGCCAGTTCAACCCACCCTCGCTTAGACTCAGCGCGCCGCTGCCACTCCAGCCCTGGGGCTTGAGCATGGGATGGCGAATTTGCCCGATGCCCAGCGCCAGTTGCCCGCGCAAGTCAGCGGGCTGGTCTGCCTTCAGCGGCAACAGCAGACGCAAACCAGCCAGCCCCAGGCGCAGATCCTCGACCTCAAGCTCCAGCTCTGGGGATTGCAATTCGGCCAAACCCAGATAGGCCGTCTGCGCCATTTCGACATTCAACTGCCGGGCATTCAGGCTGCCCTGCATCGGCGCTTGTAACAGCAGATCGCGCACCCTGAAGCCGGCCTGCTGCAACTGCGGCGCACGGAGTTGCAGCAGCAACTCCGTCCAGTCCAGTTGCCATTCAGGCGCCGTCTGCAGACTGGCGCGACCGGTCAGATTGAATGCCACAGGACCCGTTGCCGCAAGCTCCAGGCGAGCAGACAACTGGTTGTGCCAGTCCAGCAGGCTGCCGGAGTCAGGACTCACCAGCAGCGTCAGTTGCTGCGGCCGCAGGTCGACCGGGAGTGCCTCCGGCCAGGGTAGCTGCAAGTCGCTCAAGGCCAGATCAGCAAGACCATTGCGCAGCAGCCACTGTCCATTGTCACCTTCCAGCTCAAGATCGACACGCCCCTGTAACTGGCCCAGATCCGGCAAGCGCCAGGGCTCAGGCAGGTTCAGTGCAGCTGTCAGTTTGACCTTGCCGGACAGCCATTCCGGCAGGCTGCTCAAGGATTGCGGATTGCTCACATGCCAGTTCAGGCTGGCCTGCGCCCCCTCCGGCAGCTCCAGCAGATCACCACCCGGGAGCAATACCCACAAGCCAAGAAAGTCCTTCAGCCAGGGGGCCTGTGGCCAGTCATCAACCCGCACTTCACCTTGTGACTGGCCGCTCTCGTGCCAGTCGGCTGCAAGCACCAGAGCCGTCTGATCATCCAGTTCCAGCAGGGCACTGAGGTCCCAATCGGTGCCGAGGCGCTGCAATCTGGCGGCCAGATCGAGCTGACCCTGGTCGGATCTGAGGCTCGTGTTAAGGCTCGACAGACCTGCGGCATCGCGCTCCAGATTAAAGGCCAGATCGAGTTTGCAACGGTTGCCCTGACAGGGCATCTCCAGACTCACGTTCGGCAGCCGGATCTGTTCTGGCAACTTGGCCAGCCAGTCCGCTGGCGAGCGATCAGGCTCACTGGCCGACTCGACCGGCTCCGGTTGCACCTGTGAAAGCGCCGAGTTGGCAGCGTCCGAGTCCCAGTTCAGCAGTACCTGCCGAACCTCAACGCGCTGCAACCCATAGGCCGAGCTCAGACCAGGCTTGAGGTTCAAGCCATGGATCTGGAAATCCAGCAGGCCGGTTGCATGCTGGTATTGGCCAGAGATAGATTCCAGCTCTAAGCCGCCGCGCGTCCAGCTGACGCCTTGCACGCTCTGCAGCTTTACGCCCTGATCCAGCAGCATCAGGTTGCCTCGCTGCAACAGACTGGCGGCCAGCGCCAGCAGGGCCAACCCAAGCAGCAGAAAAAGAACGATCAGGCGAAGCGTCCTACGCATCAGACAGCCCTCGGTAAACACTGTGACGAGGGTAGCACGCTCAGCAGGCAATGGTGTTTACTGCCAGAGCCAACCTATAATCGAGCGCTAACCGGCACAGGGAGCCTCCGGCATGTCTCTAAATGCAAGTACATCTGTACACCCGCTCTCATGGGCGCTGCTGCTGGTTCTGCTGAGCTGGTTGGTGCTGTCGGTATACAGCGCCTTCAAGCCGCTGCCAGACGGACTCAACATGCATGCGCCACTACGCCCGGTGACCGAGGTAGCACTGCTGATTGATCACAGTTTTGTGGATGCTGAAGGTCAGCAACAACACCAGCAACAGATAGCCGATGCCATCCTGGCGCTGATCCGCCAGGCCAGACAACTGATCGTGGTCGACGTGTTTCTGTTCAATGATTTCGCTGGAAAAGACAGCCTGCGCAACCTGTCCGCAGAACTGACCGAGGCACTATTGGCGGCCCGTGCAGCCAATCCGGACATGCCCATCGTGCTGATTACCGATCCCTTCAACACCCTGTATGGTGGTATCCGGGCTGACCATCTGGAACGACTGGAGCAGGCCGGCATCAATCTGGTGATGACTGAGCTCGGGGCGCTACCGGCCTCCAATCCGCTCTGGACCGGCCTCTGGCAAGGCTGTTGTCGCTATCTTGGCAATCAGACCGAGGGCGGCTGGCTCCCCAACCCGGTTGCCCCAGGCAAGATTACTTTACGCAGCTATCTGCACCTGCTGAACTTCCGCGCCAATCATCGCAAGACCCTGTTTGTTGATCAGGGCGAGGACTGGACCGCGCTGGTCACCTCCGCCAATCCGCATGATGCCAGCAGTCGGCACAGCAACCAGGCCGTGGTTTTCAGCGGTGCCGCCGCCCTCGATTTGCTGCGCAGCGAAATTGCAGTGATGGGCTTCTCGGCGCCGGTGAATATCTACGGCTGGCCCAGCACTGAGGCCACGGAGCTGGCCGAAGGGCCGCAAGGCATTCAGGTCCTCACCGAGGGGGCGATTCGCGACAGCCTGCTGCAGATGATCAACAGCAGCCAGGCCGGGGACAAGCTGGATCTGGAAGTCTTCTACTTGTCACACCGCCCGTTGGTTGAAGCCTTGATCAGGGCGCAAGCGCGCGGGGTGGCGATCAGAGTACTACTGGACCCCAATCGCGATGCCTTTGGCCGGGAAAAGAACGGCGTGCCGAACCGTCAGGCTGCCTGGGACCTGCACGATGCCGGTATTGACGTGCGCTGGTGCGCCACCCAAGGCGAGCAATGCCATCGCAAATGGTTGCGTCTGGATCGCGCAGACGGACGCAGCGAGCTGCTCAGCGGCTCCGCCAACTTCACCCGACGCAACCTCGACAACCTTAACCTGGAAACCAACGTGCGCCTGGTTCTAGCCTCCGACCACAGCCTGATGCAGGCCGCCCGCAGCCAGTTTCAACGTAGCTGGAGCAATCCTGATGGCCAGCAGCACAGCCTCGATTACAGCGCCTTTGCTGATCACTCGACGTGGCGCTACGGGCTGTATCGGTTTATGGAGTTGTCCGGGATATCGACCTTTTAGGCGCCAGCGGGGCTGGCGCAGCGGCAAGCCTTAAGCGACAAGCTTCAAGCTTCAAGCTTCAAGCTTCAAGCGAAGAGTCTGACCCAGAGCCAGGTGCAGGTTTTAGCTTGTGGCTTCTGGCTTGTGGCTTGCCGCTTGAGGCTTGCCGCTGGCTGACGGGCAGCGTCCGTCAGCCCCTGAGCTCGGCAAAACACGCCGCAATAATATCCATCCCCGCCTGCACTTCCGGATCGGTAGCCGTCAATGGCACCAGAATACGGATGACGTTGCCATACTGACCGCAGGACAGCAGGATCAGGCCTTTTTCACGGGCCTTGGCGACGATTTTGGCAGTCAGATCGGCATCCGGCTTGCAGTGGTCGTCGAACAATTCGCAGGCGACCATGGCACCCAGTCCGCGGACGTCACCAATACGCTTGTCAGTCTCGGCAATCGCTCGCAGGCGCTCGCGAATCATTTCACCCAGGCGCAGGCTGCGGGTCAGCAGTTGCTCTTCCTCGAACACCTCCATGACCGCCAGGGCTGCTGCGCAGGCCAGCGGGCTACCGGCATAGGTGCCGCCCAGACCACCGGGTGCCAGAGTATCCATGATCTCGGCACGGCCACACACGCCAGCGACCGGGAAACCACCGGCAATCGACTTGGCAAAGGTGGTCAGGTCCGGCGCCACGCCCATCTGCTCCATGGCAAAGAAGGTGCCGGTACGGCCAGCGCCGGTTTGCACCTCGTCGGCCACCAGCAAAATCCCGTGCTGATCACACAGCGCGCGCAGGCGTTGCATAAAGGCCGGGCTGGCAACATAAAAGCCGCCCTCGCCTTGTACCGGCTCAATGACTATTGCGGCGATATCACTCGGCTCTGCATCATTCTTGAACACCCGCTCGATACTGGCAATGGCGTCGTCGTCACTGACCCCGTGCAAGGGGCAGGGGAACTGGGCGCGATAGACACCTCCGGGCATAAGGCCCATGCCCGCCGAGTAGGGCGCGACCTTGCCAGTCATCGCCAGGGTCATCATGGTGCGGCCGTGATAACCGCCGGTAAAGGCAATCACACCGGCACGACCGGTCGCTGCCCGGGCAATCTTCACAGCGTTTTCCAGGGCTTCGGAACCGGTCGTGACCAGCAGGGTTTTCTTGGCAAAGTCGCCGGGCACCCGAGCGTTGATTTTCTCGCACAACTCGACGTACGGCTCATAGGCTACAACCTGAAAACAGGTATGGGTATACAGATCCAACTGGCGCTTGACCGCATCAATCACCTTGGGGTGTCGATGGCCGGTATTGAGCACCGCGATACCGCCGGCAAAGTCGATAAACTGACGGCCTTCCACATCCCAGATGCTGGCATTTTCCGCACGCTGGACAAAAATCGGATGAATCTGGCTGACACCCCGGGGCACGGCATTCTGCCGGCGCTGCATCAGACTTTCATTGGTCTTGCTCATATCTGACCTCGTGAACAGGAAGACGGATAAAAAATTCGCTAACAGGGAGGTGATTACCGAGCCAAGCGGCTCAGATACCACCCAGGCACAGGTATTTGATTTCCAGATACTCGTCGATGCCGTACTTGGAGCCTTCGCGGCCCAGGCCCGACGACTTCATACCACCAAAGGGCGCGACTTCTGTGGAGATCAACCCGGTGTTGACGCCAACCATGCCGTACTCCAACGCTTCGGCGACGCGGAATACCCGACTCAGATCGCGGGCATAGAAATATGCCGCCAGACCAAATTCGGTGTCATTGGCCTGACGAACCACATCGGCCTCGTCCTTGAAGCGGAACAGCGGCGCCAGCGGGCCAAAGGTTTCCTCCCGGGCCACACGCATGCGGCTATCCACATCAGCCAGTACCGTCGGCTCGAAGAAGAAACCACCCAGGGCATGCGCCTTGCCGCCGACCAGCACCTTGGCGCCCAGGTCGGTCGCATCCTTGAGATGCTGTTGCACCTTGTCCACTGCAGCGGCATTGATCAGCGGACCGGTGGTCACACCAGCCTCACTGCCATCACCGACCTTGAGGCCCTTGACCGCCTCAACCAGCTTGGCGGCAAAGGCATCGTAAACACTGTCCTGTACATAGATCCGGTTGGCACAAACACAGGTCTGGCCGGCGTTGCGGTACTTGGAGATCATCGCCCCTTCGACTGCGGCATCCAGATCGGCATCGTCAAATACGATAAAGGGCGCATTGCCGCCCAGCTCCAGCGACAATTTCTTGAGGCTTGGCGCGCACTGCTGCATCAGCTTGATACCGACTGCAGTGGAGCCGGTAAAGGACAGCTTGCGCACCACCGGGTTGGCACACAGCTCATTGCCCACGGCAATTGACTGGTCAACATCGGCGGTGATGACACTGAACAAACCGGCCGGCAAGCCGGCCTGTTCGGCCAATGCCGCCAGCGCCAAGGCAGAGAAAGGTGTCTGTGGTGCAGGCTTGAGCACCATGGCACAACCGGCAGCCAGCGCGGGACCGACCTTGCGGGTGATCATCGCCGCAGGGAAGTTCCACGGCGTAATAGCGGCCGTGACGCCCACCGGCTCCTTCTGCACCAGAATCCGTTTGTCGGCCTGATGGCCCGGAATAACATCGCCGTAGACCCGCTTGGCCTCTTCGGCAAACCATTCGATAAAGGAGGCGGCATAGGCCACTTCGCCCCGCGCTTCAGCCAGCGGCTTGCCCTGCTCGGCAGTCATGATCCGCGCCAGATCTTCCTGGTGCTGCATCATCAACTCGAACCATTTGCGCAGTACCGCACCGCGTTCCTTAGCGGTCTTGCGACGCCAGGCCGGCTGGGCTGCCTGGGCCGCCAGAATGGCCCGGCGGGTTTCATCGGCAGCCATATTGGGCACGCTGCCCAGCGACTGCCCGCTGGCAGGATTAAGGATCGCCGTGCGACTGCCTTTATCGGCCTCGCACCAATGGCCATCTATATAAGCCTGTTGACGAAACAGATCGGGGCAGTGCAGTTCCATGGGGGTGTCCTCGCATGATTCGGGTGTAGCATCCGCGCAACAGGCGTAATGCATTTACAACATAGATGTTTGATATTTCAAACATGCTAAGCCGCAAGTCCGTATCAGGCAAGGGGGGCAAAGGAGAAAAATCTGTAACCCTGGGTAGCGCAGCACAATCAGGCCGCGCTTTCACTCTCGAACAGTTCAGCGGGACCGTGCTGATCAGCCTCGAGCAAACCGGCAACGCGCTGCAGACTGGCCAACAGCATCAATTGCTCCCAGTCCGGCAGATTACCGAAACGCTCAAGAAACTCGGCCGGCAACAAGGCTGGTTCAGCCTGAATGGCGGCCAGACCCTTGGCGCTGAGCGCCAGATGCACCTTGCGCTTGTCACTTTTGCTGCGAATACGCTGCAGCAGTTCACGGTTTTCCAGTCGGTCGATAATGGTGCTCAGGGTGGCCTGGGACACACTGACTTTCTTCGCCAGGTCGCCGAGGGTACCTTCACCCATAGCTTGAATACTGTGCATGATCAGCAACTGGATAGGCGTCAGGCCGCTGTGTCGACCCAGGCGCTTGGCATGGATTTCACTGGCGCGTTGCAGGCGCCGCAGGGCAAGGTAAAGGTCGTGCATCATGTACATCATGGTCGTCTCCCGGAAACACCTGTTGCCAAGCAGGTATTTTGCCACAAAGCCTAAATTTTACAGCAGTAATTTTAGCCAGCCGTTTAACACCACTATGACCTCAACAGATACGTCATACATGAGCCAACCAGGCTGTCAATAATGATAAATAGTAGTGCAATTTTATTTACATATCAAACTAACTACCCATGCATACTCCCTGTCATCAGCCGTAGCATTTCCAGCATCAATGGCACTTTCAGCCCGGCCTGTCAGCCTCTACACTCGGCTGCATATTCATAACAGGGTCACACCAATGACCGTACGCCTGATCCCGCTCACTGCCCTTGCCTGCCTGATCCCAGGCCTTGTGCAGGCCAGCGAAACACCCCTGAGCCTGCCTGCCCAGGTGATTCTTGGCAGCCAGTCCGAGGCCGACGACCTGCCGCTGGCCCTGAGCAAAACTCGCCTACAGGACGAACAACTGACACCACAAAGTCTGGGCGCCAACCTGTCGGAATCGCTGCAGCGGGTGCCCGGCATACTGGCCCTGAATCGTCAGAACTACGCCCAGGACCTGCAGATATCCTCCCGCGGTTTCGGCGCACGTGCGGCCTTCGGGGTACGCGGCGTTCGGCTGGTTCAGGACGGTATTCCGCTGACCATGCCTGATGGCCAGGGGCAGCCGGCACTCTTCGATCTGGACAGCCTGGAGCGCATCGAGGTGCTGCGCGGACCGCTGACCACGCTGTACGGCAATGCCTCCGGAGGTATCATCCAGGGCTTTACCGGCGAAGGTGACTTTTACCCGACGCTGGAAAACCGCACGACCTTAGGACCAGACGGGTTGCGCCGTTCGCGCCTGCGCTACGGCGGCCAATATGACGGTCTGAATATCAGCGCCAATCTTGCCCGCCTGGAGACCGACGGTTACCGCGACCATAGCCAGACCCGCCGTGATACTGCAAATCTGCGCCTGGGCTGGGATATTGACGACGCCTCCAGCCTAACCCTGCTGATCAACAGCCTGGATCAACCCGACACCCAGGACCCGCTGGGACTGACCGCCGAGCAGGTACGTCAGGATCGACGCCAGGCCATAGCCGCCAGCCAGACCTTCAACACGCGCAAGACAGTCCGGCACAATCAGGCCGGGATCAACTACACGCGACGGTTGAACAATGATGATCAGCTCACCGTCATGCTTTATGGCGGTGAGCGATATGTGCAGCAATACCTGGCCTTTCCCGGTGGCGGCGCCTTTGCCGGCGGCGGCGTGATCGAACTGGATCGAGCCTTTGGCGGCGGCGAACTGGGCTGGCAACGCAGCACGGAACTCCTGGGCCTGCCGGTTGATCTGGCCGCCGGGCTGACCTACGACTATCAGGGCGAACAACGCCAGGGTTTCGTCAACAACGCCGGACGCAAGGGCAACCAGCAACGCGACGAATTCAACGCCGTCGATAGCCAGGACCTGTATCTGATCAGCACCTGGCAACTGGATCCACGCTGGAATCTGACCGCCGGGGTGCGCCACAGCCGGGTCGAGTTTGACTCCGATGATGACTACCTGATCGACGGTCAAGACGACAGTGGCAGCGTGCGTTACAGCCAGACCAACCCGGCACTCGGGCTGAGCTACCAATGGACCCCCAACCTGCGCCTGCATGCGGCGCTTGGCCAGGGCTTTGAGACACCGACCTTTCAGGAATTGGCCTATCAGCCCGAGACCAGCGGTTTGAATTTTGACCTGAAACCCAGCCAATCGCGCAACGCCGAAATCGGCATGGCCTTTCAGCGCGAGCGCACACGGATTGACCTGGCGCTGTTCGAGAGCCGAGTAAAGGATGAGATCGTCGCCGGGCCCGCGCAGCAGTTGACCGGACGCGGCACCTTTGCCAACGCAGGGCGCTCGACCCGACGCGGGATTGAACTGACACTGGAGCAGGGCTTTGATCACGGCATCAGCGCTTACCTGGCCTACACTCTGCTGGATGCCCGTTTTGACCGCTATCAGCGCAGTGACGGCAGCGACCTCTCGGGCAGCACCTTGCCCGGCGTGCCGCGCCACAGCCTGTTTGCCGAACTCAGCTGGCAGCCGCTCGGCAGCGGCTTCAGTAGCGCGCTTGAGGCGCAGGGTCTGAGCCAGCGCTATGCCACCGATGACAACAGCGCTGCCGCCTCAGGTTATGCGGTATTCAACTGGCGGGCGGCCTATACCCATGAGTTGGGCAACTGGCAGATCGAACCCTTTGCCCGCATCGACAATTTGACAGACCGCGAGTACATCGGCTCCCTGATCGTCAACGCTGACGTAAATCGTCGCTATTACGAACCAGCCCCGGACCGCCAATGGCTGCTGGGGATCGCCGTGCAGCATCAGTGGCGCTGAACAACGCGTAAAGACTGAGCTTTATCTCGGTCAGCAGAGTCATACGCACCACGCATAGTCAGAGTGGAAATAGATAACGCCGGAACACCGCTACCTGGGAAAGGCCGAGTTCCACCTCGGCCATCGCGCTCACCGCCAACGCCCCGGTCGAGATGGAACTCGACCCTCCCAGGAAAACCTAGCCTGGCTTTTGATCTTGCGCAGGCATCTCCTCGATGGCCACGGCGGTAAAGGCGCCACGCTGCCAGGCCAGCCAGATAAACACCAGCGCACCCAGCGCCATCAACAGCGGCAGGGCATGGCTGCTCAACCACTGGCTGGCGGCACCGGTGGACAGCGGTCCGATCAGACAACCCAAACCCCAGAGCAAGGCAATATGCGCATTGGCACGCACCAGCGCGTCGTCGCGATAGCGCTGCCCAATCAGAATCAGCGACAGGGTATAGAGCCCGCCAGCACTGGCACCAAACAATACCAGCACCGGCCAGATAAACGGCGTCTGCAGCAACGGCGGAATCGCCAGACTACTGCTCAGCAAGACCACGCCACACAGACGATAGACCGTGGTGCGCGACAGCCTGTCAGCCAACCAGCCGATCGGCACCTGCAGCAGGGCATCCCCTATGACCACGGCACTGACCATCATCAGCGCCAGTTGCTGGGCAAAACCCTCACGCACCAGATACACCGGCAGCAAAGTCAGGGTCATGGCCTCGAAGGCGGCAAACAGCATCACCGCCCAGGCCACCGCCGGCAAGGTCCGGACAAAGGTCATAAAACCGCGGCCGGAGGCATTGGCGGCATCCACCACTGGCGCCCCGGACACCCGCATCAGCAAGCCAAGACCACAGAGCAGCAGGCCGGTCGCCAGCCAGAAACCCAGATCCGAGCCTGTCCCGATCAAACCGAGCAACAGCGGCCCGCACAACTGACTCAGGGCAAAGCCGGTGCCGTACAGGGCCACCAGACGACCACGCAAACGATCCTCGATCAATTGATTGATCCAGCTTTCACCCAGCACAAAGGTCACGGTCAGCGATACGCCCAGCACCAGCCGCAACAACAGCCACAGGGCATAACTTGGAAACAGCGCCAGCAGCGCGACCGACAGGGCACTGCAGAACATCACCAGACGCAGCAGTACCTCGGTACCCAGCAGCCCGGCCAACCGACCGGTGATGCGCGCACCGAGCAGCACGCCAATCGCCGGCATACCTGCCATCACACCGATGGCAAAAGCATCATAGCCCCACTCATCCAGCCGCAACGAGACCAAGGGCAGCGTCACACCCAGCGACAAGCCGACAATGACCACCGCAGCAGTAACGATGCTATACGTCTTCCAATCCATACCGACCACCCCAAACCCAGTCCCGATACCCGGCACGGCCTACTTGCCGCTTGTAGCTTGTAGCTTGTAGCTTGTAGCTTGTAGCTTGTAGCTAGATCTTGATCCAGGTGGCCTTCAGCTCGGTGTACTTGTCAAAGGCGTGCAGCGACTTGTCGCGACCATTGCCGGACTGCTTGAAGCCACCAAAGGGGGCGGTCATATCGCCACCGTCATACTGGTTGACCCAGACGCTACCGGCGCGCAGCGCTTTCGCTGCTCGATGCGCACGGGACAAATCACGGGTCCAGACAGCGGCAGCCAGGCCGTAAATACTGTCATTGGCGATGGCGATGGCCTGATCGAAATCCTCGAAGGCAATGACCGACAGCACCGGACCAAAGATCTCTTCCCGGGCGATGCGCATGTTGTTGGTCACGCCATCGAACAGGGTCGGCTCGACAAACAGCCCGCCGGACGCCTGCATAACCTGCTGACCACCGGTCACCAGAGTGGCGCCTTCGGCCTGCCCGGCTTCGATATAGCTCAACACGGTGTCGATCTGGGTCTTGTCCACCAGCGCACCCACGGTCGTGGCCGGGTCAAGTGGGTGGCCGGGCTTCCAGTGCGCCTGCAGCGCAGCGGCTACCTTGTGCACGAAGATATCCTTGATCGACGCCTCGACCAACAGCCGCGAACCGGCCGTGCAGACCTCACCCTGATTGAAGGCAATGGCTCCAGCCGCCGCCTCGGCCGCCGCATCCAGATCCGGCGCATCGGCAAAAACGATGTTCGGGCTCTTGCCACCTGCCTCGAGCCAGACCCGTTTCATATTCGACTCGCCGGCGTAGATCATCAACTGCTTGGCAATTCGGGTCGAACCGGTGAACACCAGAGTATCGACATCCATGTGCAGGGCCAGCGCCTTGCCCACGGTATGCCCATTGCCCGGCAGCACATTCAGCACCCCGGCCGGAATACCGGCATCAATCGCCAGCTGGGCCAGACGAATGGCCGTCAGCGGCGACTTCTCCGAGGGCTTGAGCACCACCGAGTTGCCGGTCGCCAGGGCCGGTCCGAGTTTCCAGCAGGCCATCAGCAGGGGGAAATTCCAGGGCACAATGGCGGCGACAACACCCACAGGTTCGCGGGTCACCAGACCGAGTTCATCATGGGCCGTAGCGGCCACCTCGTCATAGATCTTGTCGATTGCCTCGCCGCTCCAGCGGATAGCCCGCGCCGCGCCGGGAATATCCACCGCCAGCGAGTCACTGATCGGCTTGCCCATATCCAGGGTTTCCAGCAGCGCCAATTCCTCGCCATGCTGCTCGATCAACGCGGCAAAGCGGATCATCACCGCCTTGCGCTCGACCGGCGCCAGCCTTGACCAAACGCCACTGGCAAACACCGCGCGGGCATTGCTGACGGCCAGGTCAGCATCGGCCTGATCACAACTGGCGACCTGTGCCAGCACTCGACCATCAATCGGACTGATGCAGTCAAAGGTGGCAGCATCCAGCGCCGGTTGATAGGCGCCCGCAACAAAGGCCTGAGACTGAATCGACAGGGCAGCGGCGCGCTGCTCCCAGGTCTGACGACTGATGACTGCAGACATACTGATACCTCACGCATGTACCCGGGTAACCGGCGGGAAAGGGATAAAACCAACTGGACAGCGCCAACAGTAATCAGGCGACAGCCAAAATTCAATATATTTGACACCGACCAACTAATTTGCCTTGGAAATTCTGTATTACCCCCTTTTTCGTTTGTTATTTTTGACATAAACTCGATCCATTCTTTAATTAGCCCTACGTTTCGGCCACCCCAGGACGACCCACATGAACAGCATGCATCAACCTGCCGGCGCTCAGCAGGACATCAGCCTTGACGAATTCTGGATGCCCTTTACCGCCAACCGGCAGTTCAAGAGCCGTCCGCGCCTGCTGGAAAGCGCTGAAGGGATGTTCTATACCGATGTCGAAGGCCGTCAGGTGCTGGATGGCACGGCCGGACTCTGGTGCTGCAATGCCGGTCACGGTCGACGGGAAATTGCCGAGGCGGTCAGCAAGCAGATCAGCAAGATGGATTTTGCACCGACCTTCCAGATGGGCCATCCGCTGCCCTTCCAGCTCGCCGAGCGTCTGGTGGAGATCGCGCCGACAGGCCTGGACCGGGTGTTCTTTACCAACTCCGGTTCCGAATCCGTAGATACCGCACTGAAAATTGCCCTGGCCTACCAGCGCGCCCGCGGTGAAGGCACCCGCACCCGGCTGATCGGCCGCGAGCTGGGTTACCACGGTGTCGGCTTCGGCGGCATTTCCGTTGGCGGAATGGTCAACAATCGTAAGGCCTTTGGCGTGCAACTGCCCGGCGTTGACCACCTGCCGCACACCCTGGATCTCGAACGCAACGCCTTCAGTCGCGGGCTGCCCAAGCATGGCGTGGAACTGGCTGACCAGCTGGAAAAGCTGGTGACGCTGCACGGCGCGGAAAACATTGCTGCAGTGATTGTCGAGCCGATGTCCGGTTCCGCTGGCGTCATACTGCCGCCGGTGGGCTATCTCAAGCGCCTGCGCGAAATCACCGCCAAGCATGGCATTCTGCTGATCTTCGATGAGGTCATTACCGGTTACGGCCGCCTGGGCGAGCCCTTTGCCGCACAGCGCTGGGAAGTCACCCCGGACATCATGACCACTGCCAAGGGTCTGACCAACGGCGCCATTCCCATGGGCGCGGTGTTTGTCAGCAGCCAGATCCAGGATGCCTTTATGCACGGCCCGCAGGGGCTGATCGAACTGTTCCACGGCTACACCTACTCCGGTCATCCGGTGGCCGCTGCCGCTGGCCTGGCGACCCTGGATATCTATGCCCGCGACGGCCTGCTGACCCGCGCCCGCGAGCTGGAAATCTACTGGCAGGAGGCGCTGCACAGCCTCAAGGATCTGCATCATGTGATCGACATTCGCAACACCGGCCTGGTC
The DNA here is from genome assembly GCF_057548395.1 of Halopseudomonas sp. 4NH20-0008. Taxonomy (NCBI): domain Bacteria; kingdom Pseudomonadati; phylum Pseudomonadota; class Gammaproteobacteria; order Pseudomonadales; family Pseudomonadaceae; genus Halopseudomonas; species Halopseudomonas sp. 4NH20-0008. The sequence goes on along the minus strand of NZ_BAAJMD010000005.1, from coordinate 44,450 downwards.
GGTGCCGTGCATCTGGCCAGCCGCGATGGTGCGCCCGGCACCCGCGCCTATGATGTATTCGAGGCCTGTTACTGGGAGGGCCTGATGGTGCGCTGCACCGGCGATATCATCGCCATGTCGCCACCGCTGATTGTCGAGAAGAGCCATATCGATCAGATGATCAATATATTGGGCGACGTGATTCGCCGAACGCCATAAGCGCTTTATTAACAGTATTTTAAAATCAGGATCCCGCTCCCGGCTGTGTTAGGCGCGGTGGCGGACAGCCTGGCCAGGACACGCAGCAAGTACTTCCCTGTAGCTCGACGATGGCATCCCGACCGCCAAGGAAGGCGGAAGTGTCGAAAATGCAGGAGCAATTTTCGACCTGCCATCGAAGGTCCTGACCAGGCTATCCGCCACAGCGCCTGCATTGCACCGTGCGAAGCGGCAAAAAACCCATATAGAAGTTAATTTGAAACTGGTGACCCCATGACCCTGCAACTGACCCACTTTATCAACGGCAAGCGCACCGCAGCGAGCACCCGCACCCAGCCGGTCTTCGAACCCGCCACTGGCGAACAGCGCGGCCAGGTATCGCTGGCCAGCGTCAATGAAGTGGAGCAGGCCATTGCTGTGGCCAAGACCGCTCAGCCAGCCTGGGCGAAGACCACGCCGCTGAACCGCGCGCGCATCCTGTTCAAGTACAAGGCACTGGTCGAAGCCCATGCCGACGAACTGGCCGAACTGATCACCCGCGAACACGGCAAGGTCTTCGAAGATGCCAAGGGCGAACTGACCCGTGGCCTGGAAGTGGTCGAATTCGCCTGCGGCATCCCGCACCTGCTCAAGGGCGAGCATACCGAGCAGGTCGGCGGCGGCGTCGATGCCTGGTCGGTGAACCAGCCGCTGGGCGTCTGCGCCGGTATTGCACCGTTCAACTTCCCGGCCATGGTACCCATGTGGATGTTCCCGATCGCCATCGCCTGCGGCAACACCTTTATCATGAAGCCGTCCGAAAAGGACCCGAGCACACCCCTGCGCCTGGCCGAGCTGCTGACCGAAGCGGGCCTGCCCGATGGCGTGTTCAACGTGGTCAACGGCGACAAGGAAGCGGTGGACGTGCTGCTGACCCACCCGGATATTCAAGCCGTTAGCTTTGTCGGCTCCACGCCCATTGCCGAATACATCTACTCGACCGGTTGCGCCCACGGCAAGCGCGTGCAGGCGCTCGGTGGCGCCAAGAACCATATGCTGGTGATGCCCGATGCCGATATCGATCAAACCGTCAATGCCCTGATGGGCGCCGCCTACGGTAGCGCCGGTGAGCGCTGCATGGCCATCTCGGTGGCTGTTGCCGTGGGTGATGCCGTCGCCGACAAGCTGATCGCCGCCCTGACGCCGCAAGTCAAGGCGCTGAAGATTGGCAACGGCATGAACGGCGGCATGGAAATGGGCCCGCTGGTGTCGGCTGCGCACCTGGCCAAGGTCAAAGGTTATGTTGATCAGGGCGTGAAGGAAGGTGCCGAGCTGGTGGTGGACGGCCGAGAGGTCAGCGTGCCCGGACTGGAAGGCGGCTTCTTCATGGGCGGCTGTCTGTTCGACAAGGTCAGTGCCGAGATGACTATTTATCAGGAAGAGATCTTTGGCCCGGTACTGTGCATCGTCCGCGTGCCCGACTACGCCACCGGCGTGAAGCTGATCAACGCCCACGAATACGGTAACGGCACCGCCATCTTCACCCGTGACGGTGACGCGGCGCGGCAGTTCTGCAACGAGATCCAGGTTGGCATGGTCGGCGTCAATGTGCCGATTCCGGTGCCTATGGCTTTCCATAGCTTTGGTGGCTGGAAGCGCTCCCTGTTTGGCCCGCTGCACATGCACGGCCCGGATGGCGTGCGCTTCTACACCAAGCGCAAGGCCATTACCTCGCGCTGGCCGACCGGCATCCGCGCGGGTGCCGAGTTCAGCATGCCGACCATGAAATAGTTTTTTATCTTGTTCGCGGCGAGGCCGCCGCTCCCACTAGGACTCCACCGCGATCCTGGTGGAGCGGCGGCCTCTGTGGGAGCGGCGGCCTCGCCGCGAAAGCCATTCAAAGGAACTCCAGCATGCCGATCACCGACATCATCGACTTCGCCAGCGCCAGCACCCCGGCGGAACACTACCGCCCCGACCAAGCCAAGGTGCTGGCTGGCGATCCGGCGCAGAATGTGCGCAACCATTACAGCAGCCCCTGTGGCCAGTTCTGCAGCGGCGTCTGGGAGGCCGAGCCGGGTCACTGGACCATCAGCTACAGCGAACATGAATACTGCGAAATCCTTGAGGGCGAATCGATTCTGCATGATCAGCAGGGCGGCAGCCGTCGGCTGGTCAGCGGTGACCGCTTCGTGATTCCCGCCGGCTTTGTCGGCAGTTGGGAAGTCCTGCAGCGCACGCGCAAGGTTTACGTGATTTTCGAGCCTGCCGGACACTAAAGGCAGCCCCCGACAACCGCAGCAATGCGGAAATCCTATGGTCTAAACGTGACCAGACAGTTACAGTTCTCGTCAGCATAAGCATTCGAAGAACATAACCCGGTCAGCCGCGACCTGCTCGCATCCGCTGACCCGGACCCTGTCAGGAGTCATGCGTGATGTCGCGTTTGCCGTTCATCGTCGGCTTTGGTGGTTACAACGCCGCCGGTCGCAGTTCATTTCACCACGGTTTTCGTCGAACCGTCATCGAGTCACTGCCTGTGGCAGAACGGCAGGAAACCCTTGCCGGTCTGGCCGTGTTGATGAAGCTGGTCAAGGCCGAAGACGGCCGCTATCTGGACGCTGACGACCAGATACTGCAACCAGCCGAGATTGAAGCGCGCTTTGGCCAGCAGATCCTCGACGGCACCCTGGTGCGCCGCATCGAAAAGAGCCACCTGGATGTGGATGCGGCCCACTGGCAGAAAAACCTCACCGTTACCGGTGAAGCCGGCAAGCCCTTCTCCTTCATTACCCTGGCCAAGCAGTTGCCCGAACCCCTGCCCAGCGATTGGGTAGTCGAGCGCCTGAGCGACACCGAGGTCATGGTTACCGTATATGACGGCTGCGACCTGAAGGTCGACAGCTACCGCGCCCTGGCGGTCAAGTCGGCTGGCCAGTTGCCCAGTGGCTTTGAGCCCGGCGAGCACTATGCCTCGCGCTTCCATCCACGCGGACTGCAGCTGACCATGCTCGCCGCCACCGACGCCCTGCGCTCTACCGGCATTGACTGGGCCGAGATTGTCAGCCGCGTGCAGCCCGACGAAATTGCGGTATTTGCCAGCAGCGCCATGAGCCAGCTCGACGAAAACAGCTTTGCCGGCGTCATGCAGTCGCGCCTCAAGGGCAACCGGGTCAGCGCCAAGCAGCTGCCGCTGGGGCTCAACAGCATGCCGGCGGACTTTATCAACGCCTATATTCTCGGCAGCGTCGGCACCACGGGCGCCATCACCGGGGCCTGCGCCAGCTTCCTTTACAACCTGCAGAAAGCCATCGACATGATCAGCAGCGGCAAGGCCCGCGTGGTGCTGGTCGGCAATGCCGAAGCGCCGATCACCCAGGAATGCATCGAGGGTTACGGCGCCATGAGCGCGCTGGCCACCGAAGAAGGGCTGCGCAATATCGAAGGCCGTCCGGACGTGGACTTCCGCCGTGCCAGCCGGCCCTTTGGCCAGAACTGCGGCTTTACCCTCGCTGAATCAGGGCAGTTCTTCGTGCTGATGGACGATACCCTGGCCATGGAGCTGGGCGCCGATATTCACGGCGCCGCTACCGACGTCTTCATCAACGCCGACGGCTTCAAGAAATCCATTTCCGCACCGGGTCCGGGTAACTATCTGACCATGGCCAAGGCGGTGAATGCGGCGATGCAGATTGTCGGCAGCGAATCGGTACGCGCCCGCAGCTTTGTCCATGCCCACGGCTCCAGTACCCCGGCCAACCGCATTACCGAATCCGAACTGCTCGACCGGGTAGCCGGGGCCTTCGGCATTGCCGACTGGCCGGTGGCCGCCGCCAAGGGTTATGTCGGTCACTCGCTGGCCAGCGCCAGCGCCGACCAGTTGGCCTTTGCCCTGGGCAGTTTCAAGTACCAGATTCTGCCGGGCATCAAGACCATTGATGCCGTCGCCGATGACGTGCACCAACAACATCTGCGCTTCAATACCCAGGATCAGGCGCGCTCGGATGATCCTCTGGAGGTCTGTTTTATCAACTCCAAGGGCTTTGGCGGCAACAATGCCAGCGCCGTGATTCTCGCCCCCAGCGTAGTGGAACGCATGCTGCGCAAGCGCTATGGCGAACAGGCCTTTGCCGACTACAGTACCCGCCGCGAACAGGTCCGCGTCAAGGCCCAGGCCTATGACCAGCGTGCGCTGGTTGGACAACTGGATGTGATTTACCACTTTGGTGAGAACATGATCGACGATGCGCAATTGAGCATAAGCGAGCAGGGCATCAAAGTGCCGGGCTTTGCCCAGGAACTGCGGTTTGGGGTCGATGAGCGTTATAAGGACATGCTCTAGGGCGCCCTGGATAGCCATCTGGGTTGCCACAACCGGTCACGCCTGCAGACCGGTTGTGGCGATCAGTTCAGTCTGATCAGGAACGTGCCTTGGCCGCGGCAATAAAGGCGGCCATTTCGGCTTTCTTGTCCGCTTCAATCTGCTGTACGTGGGGATTCTGTGCCATCAGCTCGAACAGCGGCTTGGCGCCCGGCAGCTCCGCCATCAGATCCAGACCAAACAGCTTGCCCGCCACCGCACAGGCCAGATCGAAGCTGTACAGGAACATCAGATCGGCAATGGTCATCTCGCTGCCCGCCACATAGGGGGCAAACTGGGCGTGGCGCTTGAGCGCGGCAACACCCAGCAGCAGGTCGGCCTTGGCCTTGTCCTTGATCGCCTGATCAACCTTGCCACCGAAGAACACTTCGGCATAACAGCTGCGCGCCGGCAACTCGATGTACAGCTCGATTTCCTTGGTCAGGGCGCGAACGCGGGCACGCTCAAAGGCATCCTTGGGCAGCAGTGCCTTGCCACTTTGGGTCTCTTCAAGGTACTCCAGAATCACATTGGTTTCGCTGACAAACCCCTGCTCAGTCTCCAGGCAAGGCACCTTGCCGCGCGGACTGATCTTCAGGAAGCTCTCATCCTGACTGGGATGAACCACGACGGTCTCATAAGCCAGACCTTTCTCCAGCAGCGCGAGTTTGACCATATTGAAATAGTTACTGACAGCAAAACCATGAAGCTTGAGCATTGTGCGTCTCCGCGTGGGTGCCATTGAAAGTAACGCTAGTTGTAGCCGTCTAAGGAAAAAATCGCCAGCCTCATCAGTCGCCTGAATGCCTGCGCCTGTTGATAAATCCCTGTCCTTTTTACGGTCATTTAAGGCTAGACTGCATCTACACACCCTGAAAGGTACCGCCCATGTCGCTGACCCCGGATGAAATCACTGAAATCAACCTGCTGTGCCAGTTCAATCTGGCCAACACTCTGGAAGGCTTGAAGATTCATCAACATGAAGCCACCGCTGAGGTGGTTAGAAGTGCTGAGCGCCTGCATGCACGCGGTCTGACCTCTCAAGCCGACGGCGGGTATCTGACCAGTCTCGGGCTGGATGCGGCGGAACACGCCCAGGCCCTGCTGACCATCCTGCGCGCTGACTGAGCAACGCTATGGCCCTGCGCGGAGAAATCCACCTGCAGATAGACGAGGGCATTGATCGCAAGGCCCTCTTCATTCTGCGCAAGCGCTTCATGGCCATCAACCAGCAGCGCCTGCAACGGGTTATGCATGCGCTGCCGCTTCGCCAGCTGAATGTGCTGCAACTCATTCCGCTGCTCTTTGATGTCAACCACCCGCTGCTGCCGGGCTACGTATCCAGACAGACGCCGCACGGACTGCCCGGCTATGTACCCGACTCGCAGGTGCTGCTTGGCGCCCAGGCGCTGACGCGCAGCTTCAGTTACCGCAAACATCCGGCCGGCTTTATCCCGGACATTCAGGCCCTTTACCTGATGGGCAGTGGCGGCACCATCGCCCAGTCCGATCAGAGTGACCTGGATATCTGGGTCTGCCATGCCTCCAGTCTGCCACCCCAGGCGGTGGTCGAGCTGGCCAGCAAATGTCAGGCGATTACCGACTGGGCCGAGACCCTGGGCTGCGAAGCCCACTTCCACCTGGTCAACCCGGCCACCTTCAGCCTGGGCGATCGGGATAACGCCCTGAGCATTGAAGATTGTGGCAGCACCCAGCACTACCTGTTGCTTGATGAGTTTTATCGCACCGCTATCCTGCTCGGCGGACGTTACCCACTCTGGTGGCTGGTACCCAACAGTGAAGAATCCAACTACCGTGACTACACCCGACAGCTGATCGGCAAGCGCTTTATCCGCCAGACGGACAGCCTGGACCTCGGGCATATGGCCCGCATTCCTGCCGGCGAATATGTTGGCGCTGGCCTCTGGCAACTGTTCAAGGGCATTGAGTCTCCCTACAAGTCGGTGCTCAAGCTGCTGTTGACCGAAGTCTATGCCAGCGAGCACCCCGACGTGCGCTGCCTGAGTCTGGACTTCAAGCAAGCCGTGTATGCCAACCAACTCGAGCTGGATGAACTTGATCCCTATGTGATGCTCTACCGTCGAATTGAAGCCTACCTGCTGGCCCGCGGCGAACAGGAACGCCTGGAACTGGTTCGCCGCTGTCTGTATATCAAGGCCGATGTGCGGCTCAGTCGCCGCAGCGGCACCTTAGGCTGGAAGCGCAGCCTGATGGAGCGACTGGTCAAGGAGTGGCAATGGACGCCACAGCAGCTGCAACAGCTCGATAATCGCCAACTCTGGCGGGTGCTTGAAGTCGAGCATGAACGTCGCCTGCTGGTTGGCGAACTGACCCACAGCTACCGTCTGCTATCGCAGTTTGGCCGCAGTCACAACGTCATCAACCAGGTCAACAGTCGCGACCTGTCCTTGCTGGGTCGACGCCTGTATGCCGCCTTTGAGCGCAAGGCCGGCAAGGTCGAACTGGTCAACCCGGGCATCTCCCCGGACCTCAGTGAACCTTTGCTGAGTCTGGCACTGCGCCCCGGCGGTGACGATACCCAGGCACACTGGAGCCTGTATCGCGGCGTGCTAAACCATAATGAACTGTCCGATCACAGCTCGCTCAAGCGCACCCGCCACCTGATCGAGCTGCTGGCCTGGGCCTACCGCAATGGTTTGATTGATGCGTCCTCGCGGATTGCCGTGCACCCCGGCGACAGCGCCCTGAGTGAGTTCGAGCTGAGCAACCTGCTGACGGTCATTCAATTGCACTTCCCGCTGCCTCTGCCGTTGTTGACTGAAGCCGCCCTGTCCCGTGCCAGCCAGCCTTGCCAGACGCTACTGCTGATCAATGTCGGGCTCGACCCACTGCCGGCCAGCAGTCAGAAAAACCTGCACCTGATCAGCAGCCATACCGATGCGCTGGGATATTCCGGGTTGCGCGACAACCTGATTCTGAGCATCGACCAGATTACCCTGAACAGCTGGAACGAGATGCTGGTCACCCGCTTCGAGGGAGAGCAATCCTGCGTGCAGGCGCTCTGCGACTATCTGAACAAGGCCCATGAGTATCAGCGCCAGCCGGACCTGCAGGTCGCCTGCTATTGCCGCAACCGCTCTAGCTCGATTGCCGAACGCGTTCTTGGCCTGTTTCGCGATGCCAGTCGGCAACTGCTGGCGGATCCGCCGGCACGTTTTCTGCTGCAGGTGCAGAACGGCTTTCAGGTGCTGGAGCGCAAGGATGGCAAGATTCAGGTCACCGACATTGCCGACCGTGAACGCCTTGGTCGCTATCTGGGCAGCAGCCGGCCCAGCTACAGCCCGCTGGTCCTCGACCGTTTTGCCCTGCAGGGCCACGATCTGTCCTTGATCCTGCAGCAGGATCTGGCAGAACGCATTCAACTGTTTTATCGGTTGCTACCCAGCCGCCAGGCAGAAATCACCGTCCTCGACGAGCTGGGGTCGGTTTGGCGTACCCGTCAGGATTGCCCGGACGAACATACCCTGTTGCTACCGCTGCTGCGCTTTCTGCACAGCATTCGGCTGCGGCGGCAATTGAACCAGAGCCTGGAAAGCAGCCTGCGCCAGGAACCGATCCTGCTCTACGCGATACTCCCTGCCAGTGACGGCCTACCGGCCCGGGTCGAGCCGAGAAACCTGCCGATCGATGGGATTGAAGCGGATTACTATGCCGTACAGGCCATTGCCGAGCCGGCTGAGACCCAGCAACTACAGGTCAGCATTTTCTGTGAGCAACGGGAGTTTTCCGAGCTGGATCATGGCTCTCGTCTGTATACCGAGGTGGCCAGCCATATTCTGCAGCAACGTCATAGCCTGGAAGACTACCCCTGCTACATCACTGACCTTGATCTGACCGCGATAGACCCGAGTGGCAGCATGCAGACCGTACACTACCTGCGTTATCGCCAGCAGCTGGAAGAGGCGCTGAACAGTGCCATGCGAGCGCTGCGGCAGTAATCACTGACGATTGCGCCGCTCCACCAGGCGCCGCTGAGCCGCTACTGTAATGTCCAGCTGACGCTGGTGTGAGGCGTTGGCCCATTCGAGAATTTCCGCCATCAAGCGGCCACAGCCCAGACATTGCTCACCATCCAGGCAACATTTGCGCACACAGGGTGACGGTGGTCCGGCAATGGTCATGTCAGTCGGCCTCGAGATCCAGATCCAGCTCTTCGCCGGTCAGGTCCTCAAGCAGTTGCCCGAGCACCTCGGACAGCGGCTCTTCATCACTGTCATGCAGCCAGCCACGTTGCGGGCAGAAACCAAAGTGCAGGGTGCCACTGGGCGCCGCCAGCCATATTTCCCGGGAGGCCGGCTGCCGACCAATCACCAGCCGGGGACCCTCGGCCAGCATCAGTACCAGCGAGCCATCAACCTGTTCCATATCCAGATCCAGGCCGCTGTCATCCATGGCCTGCTCGATCCTGTCCTGCAGGACATCGGCTTGGGTGTGGAATTGATCTTCTGTCAGTTCGTGCATGCAGACATCTCTTTCATTTGATTCCGTCACCGGTTCGGGTGCGTGAAACCGGGTGGCTGGGTATACTGCCGCATATTGCCCGATTTACAACAAGGATTTCACCATGAAGCGTTCCGTCGCTGCACTCTTTGCACTGCTGATCCTCGCTGGCTGCGGCCAGAAAGGCCCGCTGTATCTGCCCGAGCAGCCAGCCGGCCAACCGGTTGACCCGGCCCGGGAAGAAATGAACCAGCAACCGACGGGCAACTAAGATCAGATCATGACAGCCTTTGAATACAAGAACGGCGAACTGCATGCCGACGCCCTGCCTTTGTCCGCGATTGCCGCAGAGTATGGCACACCCTGTTTTGTTTACTCGCGCAGCGCCATCGAGCAAGCCTGGCTGGCCTGGGATCAGGCTCTTAGCGGCACGCCGCATCTGGTCTGTTTTGCCGTCAAGGCCAACTCCAATCTGGGCGTACTGAATGTACTGGCACGTCTGGGCGCCGGGTTTGACATTGTCTCCGGTGGTGAACTGGAGCGGGTTCTGGCCGCCGGTGGCGACCCGGCACGGGTAGTGTTTTCCGGTCTGGGCAAGACCGCCGAGGAAATGCGCCGAGCGCTGCAGCTGGGCATCCACTGCTTCAACGTCGAGTCCGCTGCCGAGCTTGAGCGCTTGCAACAGGTAGCCGCTGAGCTGGGCGTCAAGGCACCGGTCTCGCTGCGCGTAAATCCGGACGTGGATGCCATGACCCACCCGTATATTTCCACCGGGCTCAAGGAAAACAAGTTCGGCATCGACATTGCCCGCGCACCCGAGGTCTATCGCCGCGCCGCCAGCTTGCCGAATATCGATGTCTGCGGCGTGGACTGCCACATTGGCTCACAGCTGACCGACGACCAGCCGTTTCTGGATGCCCTCGACCGGTTGCTGGTACTGATCGACACCCTGGCCGCCGATGGCATCCGCATTCGTCATCTGGATCTGGGTGGCGGTCTGGGCGTGACCTACCGCGATGAACAGCCGCCGGCCCCCGGCGCCTATCTGCAACGCGTGCGTGAGCGCCTGGCCGACCGCGATCTGGCACTGATGTTCGAGCCTGGTCGCTCCATCGTCGCCAATGCCGGTGTGCTGCTGACCCGCGTCAACCTGCTGAAGCCGACCGAACACAAGAACTTTGCCATTATTGATGCGGCCATGAACGACCTGATCCGCCCGGCGCTGTACAGCGCCTGGATGGGCATTGATGCGGTGTGCCCGCGCGCTGACGTTGCGGCGCAGGCCTGGGATATCGTCGGCCCGGTGTGCGAAACCGGCGACTTCCTCGGCAAGGACCGCGAGCTGGCGTTGGCCGAAGGCGATCTGCTGGCCGTGCGCTCAGCGGGTGCCTATGGTTTTGTCATGAGCTCGAATTACAACACCCGGCCGCGGGCTGCCGAGGTCATGGTCGATGGTGGCCAGGCCCATCTGGTGCGCCAACGTGAAACCCTGGCCGAACTCTTTGCCGGCGAACGCCTGCTGCCCGAGGCCTGAGATGCTACTGCGATTCACCAAGATGCATGGCCTGGGTAACGACTTCATGGTTGTCGACCTGGTTACCCAGCATGCCCAGTTCAGCGCCAAGCAAATCAGCCAGTGGAGCAACCGGCATACCGGGATTGGTTTTGATCAACTGCTGCTGGTCGAGCCGCCAAACAATCCGGACATGGATTTCCGTTACCGGATCTTCAATGCCGACGGCGGTGAAGTCGAGCAGTGCGGCAACGGTGCCCGCTGCTTTGCCCGCTTTGTGCTGGACAAGCGCCTGACCGCCAAATCGACCATCCATGTTGAAACCAGCGGTGGACCTATCGTTCTGGAGGTCCGCAAGGACGGCCAGATCACCGTGGATATGGGTGCGCCGCGCTTCAGTCCGGTCGAGATTCCGTTCCAGGCCGACAATGAAGCCCTGAGTTACCCGCTGGAGGTAGGCGCGCAACAACTTCAGGTCTCTGCACTGTCGATGGGTAATCCGCACTGCGTCACCCTGGTAGACAACCTCGAGCAGTATCCGGTGGCCGAGATCGGCCCCCTGATCGAGCGCCATGTGCGCTTCCCGCGGGCAGTCAATGCCGGCTTCATGCAACTGGTTGATCGGCACCATGCGCGCTTGCGTGTGCACGAGCGTGGCGCCGGAGAAACCCTGGCCTGCGGTACCGGTGCCTGCGCCGCCGCCGTGGCGGGGATTCGTCTGGGTCACCTTGAGTCGCCGGTCAGCATCGAGCTGCCGGGCGGTAGCCTGCAGATCGAATGGGCCGGACCCGGCCAGTCGGTCATGATGACCGGCCCCGCCACCCGCGTTTACGAGGGACAGATACGCCTATGAACAGCAAACCCGTACACCCGTCCGACGCCCTGGATCCGGCACTGGTCGCCGAGTACCTGCGGCGACATCCGGCCTTCTTTGCCGAGTATGACGACCTGATACCCGAGCTGATCATTCCGCATCAGTCCGGTCAGGCCGTATCCCTGGTCGAGCGTCAGGTCAAGCTGCTGCGCGAGCGCAACATCGATGTACGCCACCGCCTCGGGCAATTGATGGATGTGGCCCGGGAGAACGACAGGCTGTTTGAAAAGAGTCGTCGGCTGATCCTCAATCTGCTCGAATCACAGAGCCTTGAGCAGGTCATTGCCAGTATCGAAGACAGCCTGCGCGATGACTTTCAGGTGCCGCACGTCAGCCTGATCCTGTTCAGCGAGACGCCGCGCTTTGCCAATGCCCGCTGCGTTACCCATCAGGCTGCACGTGAGGCCATTGGGCATCTGCTGGACAGCGGCAAAACCCTGAGCGGCGTGCTGCGCCCGGACGAGCTTAGTTTTCTGTTTGGCGAGCGCGGCCCACTGGTTGCCTCGGTGGCCGTGGCACCCATCCAGCATCAGGGCCTGCACGGCGTATTGGCGCTCGGCAGCCACGATGCCAATCATTACCGCAATGCCACCGGCACCTTGTTTCTTGGCTACATTGCCGATGCGCTGGCTCGGGTCTTGCTGCGCCAGCGGCCTTTGGCCGACGAACCCCGAGTCTGAGCATGCCCGCCATGCCCGTGCAACAGGCACTGGACGCCTTCCTGCGGCACCTGCAGCAGGAGCGCCAGCTATCGCCGCGCACGCTGGAGGCCTACCGGCATGATCTTGAGGGGCTGCGCGACTTTCTCGACCAACGGCAGATAGCCGACTGGCAGGGACTGGACGAGGCGCAACTGCGGCTGTTCATTGCCCAGAAGCACCAGAGCGGCCTGTCCGGACGCAGCCTGCAGCGCCTGCTCAGTGCGGTGCGCAGTCTGTTTCGCTATCTGGTCCGAGAACGTCTGTGCAAGCACAATCCAGCCATGGACCTGCGCGCCCCCAAATCGCCGCGCAAGCTACCCCGGGCACTGGATGCCGACCTGACAGCTCAGTTGCTTAGCGCGCCGGCCGAGGATGACTGGCTGGGCCTGCGCGACCACGCCATGCTCGAACTCTTTTACTCATCGGGCCTGCGCCTGTCCGAGCTGGCCGGCCTGGATCAGACCGCGCTGGATTTGCAGCAGGGTGAAGTACGGGTACTCGGCAAGGGCCAGCGCACCCGCGTGGTCCCGGTTGGCCGATTGGCCTGTAGCGCATTGCAACGCTGGCTGCAGGTCAGACCCCTGGCTGGCAGCGAATCCCCGGCACTCTTTGTCGGACGCCAGGGCCGACGCCTGACGCCGCGCGCCATTCAACTGCGGGTGCGCCAGCAGGGCGTGCAGCAGATCGGTCAGCACCTGCACCCGCACATGCTACGGCACTCCTTCGCCAGCCATCTGCTGGAGTCCTCGGGCGATCTGCGCGCGGTACAGGAGCTGCTCGGGCATGCCGATATCAGTACCACGCAGGTATACACTCACCTGGACTTCCAGCACCTGGCCCAGGTCTATGACCAGGCCCATCCCCGCGCCAAACGCAAAAGCGAGCACTAGTTATGCTGCAGTTAGTGACCTTTGATCTGGATAACACCCTGTGGGAAACCGAATCCGTGGTGGCCAGCGCCGAACGTACGCTGATGGCCTGGTTCGCCGAACATGCGCCCCTGTTTGTCGAACGGCTCGACACCGAGGCACGCAAGGCGCTGAGGCATGAGGTGCTGGCCAAGGATCCGGCGCTGCGTCATCGGGTGACCGACTTTCGTCTGGCGGTGATGAAGCTCGGCCTGTTGCGCGCCGGTTATGCCGAGGAGCAAGCCAGCGAGCTGACTCGTCGCGGCTTTGAGGTCTTTCTCGAAGGCCGCCACGCGGTGACCTTTTTTCCGCATGCCGAACGGCTGCTGCAGGCGCTATCAGAAAACTACCGACTGGCCAGTATCTCCAACGGCAATGCCGATGTACGCAAGCTGGGGCTGGACAAGTATTTCAGTGTGATTGTGTCGGCGGATGAAGTCGGCTTGAGCAAGCCGGACCCCGCGCCCTTTCTCACTGCCCTACAACGCGCAGGCATCGAACCGCAGCGGGCTCTGCATATCGGCGATCATCCCGAGGATGACATCCAGGGTGCACGCGGAGTCGGCATGCACGCCCTGTGGTTCAATCGGCACGGCGCTGAATGGCCACTGAGCCTGCAGCCCGATGGCGAAGTCCGCTGCCTGGGCGATATCCCGGACTGGATAGAGCGCTTCAAGGCAAACCGCTGAGCCCGGCAAAGAGCCGCTTTAAGCGCAGGCGAGGCAACGGCTGCAACTGTTGCCTGCCATAAACCAACCTCAGATGGGCCGGCTGCCGTATTTGCTGTCAGGCTTCTTTGGCGGATCACCGACGACGTTGTCGTCCACGGCAACGACCTTGCCGCCCTTGGCCAGAAACTCGGCAATCTGCTGCTCAAGCATCTCCCGCTCACGGGCCTTGGCCTCGACCGACAGGCCTTCCAGCGGATCGCTCTCGGCCGCCGCCGACTTCTTGCGCGGCTTGCTCGCCGGCTCGTCGTCGTTTTCTACCTCATCCGGCAAATCATCGGCATCACTGCCGTCATCGACACTGTCCAGCTCGTCGTCTTCAATATCGTCGTCGCTCATGCATGCCCCTCCTACAGGAAACAGGCTATATATAGCGTAACAGGGGGATTTGGCTAGTATCTTGGCAAAGTATTTTTTCACCTGCAGCACACCCAGCCTGAACCAGATAACGAAACAGGGCGCCCGAAGGCGCCCTGTTTTGTCGTGCCGTGTTGCTCAACCAGCTTACTTCTTGCTGCTGGTGAACTCCGGATAGGCTTCCATGCCACACTCGGACAGATCCACACCACCATACTCTTCTTCTTCGGTAACCCGGATACCCATGACCGCCTTGAGGATGGTCCAGAGAATCAGGCTGGTGATGAACACCCAGAGGAAGATGGTCACGATACCCAGCAGCTGACCGCCGATGGTGGCATCGCTGTTGGTCAGCAGAACCGCCAGCACACCCCAGATACCGACTACACCGTGTACTGAGATGGCACCGACCGGATCGTCGATCTTCAGCTTGTCGAAGCCCAGGATCGAGAACACCACAATCACACCACCCACTGCACCGATCAGAGTAGCCTGGAATCCACCAGGTGACAGCGGATCAGCAGTGATGGCAACCAGACCAGCGAGGGCACCGTTCAGAGCCATGGTCAGGTCAGCCTTGCCGAACAGAATGCGGGCAGTAACCAGCGCCGCAATCAGACCACCGGCAGCGGAGGCGTTGGTGTTGACGAACACCTGGGCAACCGCATTGGCATCTTCGATGTTGGACACGATCAGCTGCGAACCACCGTTGAAGCCGAACCAGCCCAACCACAGGATGAAGGTACCCAGGGTAGCCAGCGGCAGGTTGGCGCCAGGGATAGCGTTGATCTGACCATTGGCACCGTACTTGCCTTTACGGGCACCCAGTACCAGCACACCAGCCAGAGCAGCAGAAGCGCCCGCCAGGTGGACAATACCGGAACCGGCGAAGTCGCTGAAGCCAGCCTGCGACAGGAATCCACCGCCCCAGCTCCAGTAGCCCTGGATCGGGTAGATGAAGCCAGTCATGATCACCGCGAAGGCGAGGAAGGCGAACAACTTCATACGCTCAGCCACGGCACCGGACACGATGGACATGGCAGTGGCAACGAAGACCACCTGGAAGAAGAAGTCAGCACGGCTGGAGTAGTAAGGCGCGTCGTCACCGCCGGCCAGTACGTCTTCAACAGTGTTTTCGGAACCAATCAGCAGACCCAGGCTTGGCAGAATACCGCCTTCCTCACCGGAGTACATGATGTAGTAGCCGACCACCAGATACATGACACTGGCAACTGCATACAGCGTGATGTTCTTGGTCAGGATTTCAGTGGTGTTCTTGGCGCGGACCAGACCAGCCTCGAGCATGGCAAAACCTGCTGCCATCCACATGACCAATGCACCGCAGATCAGAAAGTAGAACGTATCAAGCGCGTACTTGATTTGGACGATGTCTTCCATAATAAGCCCCCCATATAGGCTTAGTTACTGCATTCAGTGAACGAACTGACTGGTCAGACTGCGTCTGTGCCTGTCTCGCCGGTACGGATACGGACAGCCTGTTCCAGGTTGACCACGAAGATCTTGCCGTCACCGATCTTGCCGGTGTTGGCGGCCTTGGAAATAGCTTCGATTACGCGATCAAGCATGTCGTCGCCAATGGCAACATCGATCTTCACCTTAGGCAGAAAATCGACCACATACTCAGCACCACGGTACAGTTCGGTATGACCCTTCTGACGGCCAAAACCTTTGACCTCAGTGACGGTAATACCCTGAACGCCGATCTCGGACAGTGCTTCACGCACATCGTCCAGTTTGAAAGGCTTGATAACAGCCGTTACTAATTTCATGTTGTTACTCCCGATTGATGGACTGCCCTGGGGGACAGGACAAGTCTATGCCGAGTTAGAGGCTTTTAGAAACGGACAATGCACAGATGTTGTCGCAGACGTCCGACCGGCCTGAAAGCACCGAGGGCTCAACGGCTGGGTCAGCCATAGTCAACTGCTTCATCTTCTTATGCTCCTGGATGGCTTTTTGCAAAGTCATGCTGGCCTGAGATGAAATGCCCGATAAGGGTTATCCCATCCGATTCAGCTGGATTATCCTTTGCAGAAAGCCTGCCAGTTTTATTTTTTTGTTTATAATCAATGAATTGGAATAATAGCCCGGGGACAACAGGGATTCTCTTGAATTAGCAGCGCACCAATATAGTGCGTAGTGCTTCGTATCGGTGCTGCTATCGCGCACGATTTCGGTCAGTGTCGATTGGTACGAATCCGGCAGCGGGTGATAAACTGCCGGACAGATTGCCAGCGACCGTTGGCAACGTCGCCCCACTGACCAGGTCAACCAGCATGTTGCACAAAGTCTTGATTGATGCGGTAAGCAGCCAGGCCACGCGTCTGTTGATGAGCGAAAAGGGCCTGCCTACCCCAGATGTCGAAAAACATCTCAAGGCCTTGCTGCAAAGCGCCCTGGCCAAACTGGATGTAGTCAGCCGGGATGAGTTCGACACCCAGCAGGTGGTTCTGCAACGTACCCGTGAGCGCCTGGAGGCGCTGGAAAAGCGCGTCAACGAACTGGAGCAGCGCGCCCAAACCCCTTCCGCCTGAGTTAACCAGGCGGACTGATCAAGGAGTGATCATGTCCCTGGCCATAGTCCACAGCCGCGCCAAACTGGGCATTCAAGCCCCCAATGTGACCGTTGAAGTCCACCTGGCCAACGGCATGCCCAGCCTGACCCTGGTCGGCCTGCCGGAAACCGCCGTACGCGAGAGCAAGGACCGCGTGCGCAGCGCCCTGCAGAACGCCCAGCTGGAGTTTCCCAGCCTCAAGCGCATCACCATCAACCTGGCACCGGCCGACCTGCCCAAGGAAGGCGGACGCTTTGATCTGGCCATTGCCCTGGGTCTGCTGGTCGCCAGTGGACAGTTGCCAGCCGATTGCCTGAACAACTGTGAATGCCTGGGCGAACTGGCGCTCTCCGGCGAGTTGCGCCCGGTACAGGGCGCACTACCTGCTGCCCTGGCCTGCCGCGAGGCTGGCCGCAGCCTGTTGCTGCCCAGCGCCAATGCCGCCGAGGCCGCCATGGTCAAGGGCATAGAGATTATCGCCGCCGACCACCTGCTGGCGCTCTGCGAACACCTGCGCGGCGATCAGTCGATTGAGCCCTTTATCAGCGCGCCGCGCAGTCATGACCTGCAGGAGCAGCCAGATCTGGCCGATGTTCAGGGTCAGGCCCAGGCCAAACGCGCCTTGATCGTCGCCGCCAGCGGCGCCCATAACCTCTTGTTGTTTGGTCCACCGGGGACCGGAAAAACCCTGCTTGCCAGCCGATTACCGGGTATTTTGCCACCCATGACCGAAGCCGAAGCACTGGAAGTCGCCGCCGTACAATCGGTATGCGGCCATGGTCCGTTGCAAGGCTGGCCGCTGCGACCGTTTCGCGCGCCCCATCATGGTGCTTCCGCGGCGGCACTGGTCGGCGGCGGTAGTCAGCCTCGTCCGGGGGAGATCAGCCAGGCCCATCAGGGCGTGCTCTTCCTGGATGAATTGCCGGAGTTTGATCGCAAGGTACTGGAAATGCTGCGCGAACCCATGGAGTCGGGGGTCATTCATATTGCCCGGGCCAGGGAGCAACTGAGCTTTCCCGCCCGTTTTCAACTGATCGCGGCGATGAATCCCTGCCCCTGCGGTTATCAGGGCGACCCCTCCGGGCGCTGCCGCTGTTCCACCGAGCAGATTCAGCGCTACCGCAGCAAATTGTCCGGACCGCTGCTGGACCGTATCGACCTGCACCTGGGCATGCACAACGAACGCTTCAGTCTGGCCGACACAGGCCGCAGTAAACCGGATAGCGCCGAGGCCGCTGATCAGGTCAGTGCTGCCCGGCAACGCCAGTGGGCGCGCCAGGGCTGCCTGAATGCGCATCTGGGTCTGACCGCCATGCGCGATGTCTGCGTACTTGAACAGGCCGATGCCAGCTGGATGGAAGTCGCCATCGAGCGACTTGGTCTGTCACGGCGAGCCAGTCATAGAGCGCTCAAGGTCGCGCGCACACTGGCCGATCTGGAGGGGGCAGAGCGGATTGGGCGGGCGCATCTGGCCGAGGCCCTGCAGTACCGCCAACTGGATCGCAAACACTGATGAACGCAGCGGATTGCCCGCACTTGCTCAGTCGAGGTGCAAAGGCTACTTCAGTTTGGTCGCCACAGCGGGCTCGGCGTTACGGCCCATGCTGTAGGCGTCAATGAAGTAACACAGCTCTTCAAAGGGCATGGCCGGGCTGATGAAAAAGCCCTGCACCTGATCGCAGCCCATCTGCCGCAAGGCTTCAAGCTGGCGCCGATCTTCCACGCCTTCAGCCACCACCTCCAGCCCCAGGCTGTGGCCCAGATCAATCATGGCGGCTACCAGTTGGCGGTCAGAGGCAGACTCGGAAATCCCCTTGACGAAGCTGCGGTCGATTTTCAGCAGATCAATCGGCAGGCGCTGCAAATGCATGAAGGAGGAAAAGCCGGTACCAAAGTCATCGAGGGAAAAGCGCACACCCAACCCGGTCATGCCCTGCATGGTCAGCAACACCTGATCGGCGTTCTGCATGACCGCTGTCTCAGTCAGCTCGAATTCCAACCAACGCGGATCGATGCTGGTCTTGTCCAGCAGCCGGGTGATGGTCGGCAGCAACTGGCTGTCCTGAAACTGCCGGAATGACACGTTGACGGCAATATGAATGGGCGGCATGCGGCGGCGCTGCAATTGCGCCAGATCATGGCAGGCACGGGCGGCCACCCAATAGCCCATGGGAATGATCAGCCCGGTTTCCTCGGCCAACGGTATAAACTCGTTGGGGCCCAACAGGCCACGTTCCGGGTGGCGCCAGCGAATCAGCCCCTCAAGGCCGACGATATTACCGGTGCTCAGATCCACCCGCGGCTGGTAATGCAGTTCCAGCTGATTGCGGCGCAGTGCCTGACGCAGAGACGCCTCAAACTCGATCAGGTTATTGGCCTGCAGGTTGATGCGATCATCGTAGAAGTGGAAGTTGCAGCCACGCTGATTTTTCGCCTGCAACATCGCCATATTGGCGTGCAGCATCAGGCTGTCGACGGTCTGGCCCGCCTCGGGGTAGGTGGCGATGCCGATACTGCAACCCAGCAGCAAGCTCTCGTTATTGACGTTGAAGGGCTCGGCCATTTCACTGGTCAGCTTCTGGGCTATCTGCAGCAGGTTGCTGGGCTTGGAGTACTCTTCGACAATCACCGCAAACTCGTCACTGCCCATGCGTCCGACCGTGTCGGTATTACGCAGCACCCGGCGCAATCTGACGACCACTTCCTGAATGATCAGGTCGCCCGCCGTCTGACCCAGGGTGTCGTTGACGTGGCGGAAGTTGTCCAGATCGATAAAGAACACCGCCAACGGTTCGTTATTGCGCAGCGCCCGACGCATCCCCAGCTTGAGGCGGTCGTGGATCATGAAGCGGGTGCAGACGCCTGTGAGCGGATCATAGCTGGAGGCGCGATCAAGGGCATTGACCAGGGTAAAGCGCTCAATGGCATAATTCAGACAGCGGATCAGCTCGCTGGCGCTGGCCTGGTCCCATATACTGTCGGTTGCCTGCTCGGGGATACGATCAAATTCCGGCTCGTTGGCCAGATGGATCATAGGGACGGCTATGTCGGTGTTTTGTCCGAGGAACTCACTGCGCGCCAGCACCGCCTTGACTTCACCCTCGGCCAGCATGGCCGCAGCCTGTGCCCAGTTGTCCAGACGCACTAACTCATAGGGGTTGGACCTGACCGACATCAGACGACGCCCCAGCTGGAGCGAGGCACCCTGATCCGTGTCCAGCAGGACAATGCGCAGCTTCTGACGCTGAAGTGTCAAAGAATTCCCCCCAAGGATCTATATAAATTAAGCATATAGATCATATTTGTAATGTAGGTTATATCTAAAAAACCTGAAATAACCAAGACTAGCTATGAGCCATTACGGCTTTTTTTATCATTACCCGTTCCAGCCCAGCTTATTCAGGAGAGACAAACCCCGTGGCAAGGCTTAACCCCCGTCAGCAGGAGGCCGTCAATTACATCAGTGGTCCACTGCTGGTGCTGGCCGGCGCTGGAAGCGGCAAAACCAGCGTGATTACGCGCAAAATCGCCTACCTGGTGAAGGAATGCGGCATCAAGGCCCAGAACATTGTGGCGGTAACCTTTACCAATAAAGCCGCGCGCGAGATGAAAGAACGCGTAAGCCAACTGATCCGTGGCAACGAAGCCCGCGGGCTGACCGTGTCCACCTTCCATAACCTGGGCCTGAACATCATCCGCAAGGAGCACAAGCGCCTGGGCTACAAACCCGGTTTCTCGATCTTCGACCAGCAGGACGCCCAGGCACTGATCACCGACCTGATGTTCCGCGACTACGGCGCCGATGAAGACAGCGCCGGTATCCAGACCCAGATCTCCAACTGGAAGAACGACCTGATCCTGCCCGAGCAGGCGCTGGCACAAGCCAAAAGCCCGCAGGAACAAACTGCCGCCAGCGTCTACATGCATTACAACCGCACCCTCAAAGCCTATAACGCGGTGGACTTTGATGACCTGATTCTAGTCCCAGTGCGGCTGTTTCAGGATCACCCGGATGTGTTGGAGAAATGGCAGTTCCGCATTCGCTACATGCTGGTGGATGAATACCAGGACACCAATGCCAGCCAATACCTGCTGGTCAAGATGCTGGTCGGCAGCGCCGCACGCTTTACCGTGGTCGGTGACGATGACCAGTCAATCTACGCCTGGCGCGGCGCACGGCCGGAAAACCTGGTGCAACTCAAGGAGGACTTCCCGGCGCTCAAGGTGGTCATGTTGGAACAGAACTACCGCTCCACCAGCCGCATCCTCAAGGCCGCCAATACGCTGATTGCCAACAACCCGCACGTATTCGAGAAACAGCTATGGAGCGAACTGGGTTATGGCGAACCGATACGGGTGATCCGCTGCCGCAACGAAGAAACCGAATGCGAACGCGTCGCCACCGAGATCCAGACCCAGCATCTGATGCAACAACGGGCCTGGAAGGACTTTGCCATCCTCTATCGCGGTAATCACCAGTCACGCCTGCTGGAACTCAAGCTGCAACACCATCAGATCCCCTATCACCTGTCCGGCGGCACCAGCTTCTTCAGCCGCCAAGAGGTCAAGGACGTGATGGCCTACTTCCGCTTGCTGGTCAATCCGGATGACGACAACGCCCTGCTGCGGGTGATCAATGTGCCGCGCCGGGAAATCGGCCCGGCGACCCTGGAAAAGCTTGGCACCTATGCCACCGCTCGGCAAACCAGCCTGTATAACGCCTGCGGTGAGATGGGTCTGGGCGAGCAACTGGAGCCACGCTACTGCGAGCGCCTGCAACGCTTTACCAGTTGGCTTGACGGCATCCGCAAGGCCTGCAGTGAAGGTGATCCCATCGAGGCCATCCGCAAAATGGTCAACGATCTGGACTATGAAAACTGGCTGCGGCAGAACTGCTCCAGCGATGATATTGCCGCCAAGCGCATGGGCAACGTCTGGTTTCTGGTGGAAGCCCTGAAAAGTACCATCGACAAGGATGAAAGCGGTCAGACCAACATCGAAGATGCCATCGCCCGACTGGTGCTGCGCGACATGCTTGAACGCCAGGAAGAAGAGGAGGACAGCGACCGGGTGCAGCTGATGACCCTGCATGCCTCCAAGGGCCTGGAATACCCCTATGTCTTTATCGTCGGCATGGAGGAGGAAATTCTCCCGCACCGCTCCAGTATCGAAGCCGACAGCGTCGAGGAAGAACGACGGCTGGCCTACGTCGGCATTACCCGCGCGCAACGGACCCTGACCTTTACCTTCGCCGCCAAACGCCGCCAGTTCGGCGAGGTCATTGACTGCCTGCCCAGCCGCTTCCTTGATGAACTGCCTTCAGACGACCTGGAATGGGAAGGCACCGAAGACACGCCACCCGAGCAAAAGCAGGCGCGCGGCAACAGTGCACTCTCGGGCATCCGCAACCTGCTCGGTAACAAGCCGGACTGACAGACAGCAAAAAGCCACCCGCAGGTGGCTTTTTCAGGCAACGCCGAGCTTACAGACCAGACATGTGCTTGATTGAAGCGAGGATTTCCTCGTCGGAGCAATCGGCACAGGTACCACGGGCCGGCATCGCACGAACACCGTTGATGGCCGAGGTAGTCAGCGCCTCAATGCTGCCGGCAGCGGCCAGACGTTCCTGCCATGCCGCATCATCACCGGTCTTCGGCGCGCCCAGAACGCCGATACTGTGGCAAGCGGTACAGAACTGGTTATACACCGCTTCACCCGAACGCGGGCCAGAGGCAACGGCCGCTGCAGCTACACCGGACTCGGAGGCACAGGGATCGCCAGCCATGCAGACGGAACCCACCGGCTTGATACGCTCGGCAATGGCATCATTCACAGGCGACGCAAAGGCGCTGCCGGCAACCACAACAAGCATGGCAGCCGTGGCAGCCAGAAGTTTTTTCACAGTCATCAGCTTTAACATCCTCATCATGGCAAACAGGTCGTGTCCAGATGCATTGCCCGGACAATGTGGGCGAGTATACCGATAAACCCGGCGTCAACAAAACAGGATCTGTAACCTGCGACATCAGCGACACCTCAACTACTCGGCTACAGGGCATGGACTAAGCGCCCTTCAATGCGTATCATTGCGCCGCTCATGCACCCGTAGCTCAGCTGGATAGAGTACCGCCCTCCGAAGGCAGAACTCATCAGCCTGTGACCGGATTAGGCTAGATGTCAAAGTGTGTTTGTTTTACCTCTCAGCACCCGTAGCTCAGCTGGATAGAGTACTGCCCTCCGAAGGCAGGGGTCACAGGTTCGAATCCTGTCGGGTGCGCCATTTTTCCAGTAAATTCATTATCTTACCTAAGCCTAGCGACCTATTTCAGGCCTGCTGCTTCGTCTTTCTGTACCTTCGCTTGCTTTTATCCATGATTCTCACCTCTTGCTGGAATGACATCTGCCCTCAGCCGCTGAAAACAGGCCAATTTGGCCGTGTGCCCATTCTGTGCCCACATTGTGCCCATACAATTTTTCACACATCAAACGGATATCAGAGTTTGAGTACCGCCCTATGTGTCCAGTTTCTGGGGAGTAACCGGCCATAACCTCAAGGTAAGTACAAACGCGTTGCGACCGAAATGCCCATGTTCGACGCCCCTTTTTTGGGTAACCTCGATAAACTGAAATATCTTTGCACACTATAGTTGGCAACTTCTGTCTGGGGATGACTTGTTGATTACCGTTTTTTCATCTAACCGGAGCGCAGCGAGGTAACAGAAGGCCGCCCTAGATTACAAAGTTGTAATAGAAGGGCAATTTTCCTGACAGGCGTTACAGGGTAATGTTGATACTGCCACGCCATGCCAGAATCCCTGTCAGGAGAGAAAATATGAAATGCGATATTAAAACGATGTTGAAGACCGGTATTTGGCTAGCAGCGCTTGTTGCTGGTGCTTATTTGGTTTTTCCTAGCGCCCGCGGATGGCTTTTAGGAATGAGTCCTTTTCTATTCTTGCTGCTTTGTCCGTTGATGATGATTTTCATGATGAAAAGCATGCAATCGTGCCATGCGGACAAACATAACAAGGATGACGTTACATTTTCTTTTGATCCTATTAAGGATGAACAGCGAAGCGTTAACGATGATAAAACATTTTGATGGGTAACGTGCCAACTCAACTCCAGAGCTGACTTAACGCCGCTCGTCACGCTATCAGGTTTTTATTGTCGAGTTTGTGAAGTGAAACTTACACGCATTATTTTATCACTCATGGCACTGATGCTGGTGTCCATACCCAGCATCAGTTCAGCGCAAGAACGCAACTCCCCGTTTACCTTTTCTGACACTACATCGTCATCTCCTATTTCAGGTAACAGCGGCTTTTTTGGTTCGATTCAAGGCTGGCTTGGCGGCGCTGAGGCTGCCCCTGCGCTGCTGCCACCAGACGAGGCCTTTAAGGTATCTTTGACTGCAAGCAGTCCTGACTCGTTGATAGCCACATTAGTCGCAGCAGACGGCTACTATCTGTATCGTGAGAAGTTGGCGTTCAATGTTCAGTCTGCCGATGCTGTCATTGATCATGTCGAGCTTCCACCGAGCGAGCTGATAGATGACCCTCTTTTTGGTCGTGTGCCGGTTTACTTTGGTGCCACACAGGTGCCCATCACGCTCGACATTCCTCCTGGGTCGAGTTCCGATATGCTGACCCTGGATATCGCCTACCAGGGATGCAACGATCCGGTAGGCGTGTGCTATCCGCCCGAGCAAAAATCCTTGTCCGTTTCACTCGATGTGCCAACTCAAGCACATCTTGAAACCGGCAGGAGTAACAGTACGACAAAATCCACAAGCCTTGGGACATCAGAAAGCTCGCTTGTCCGTGAGCTGTTCAGTCAAGGTAACACCTGGGCATTGATCGCTGCGTTTTTCGGGTTTGGCTTAATTCTAGCGTTTACACCCTGCATGCTTCCGATGATTCCGATACTTTCAGGGCTGATAGGAGGGCACAGCCCTGCGTTAAGTCGTAGGCATGCCTTTGGTTTGTCGCTGGTTTATGTTCTGGCGATGGCATTGACGTACGCTCTGGCCGGGGTCGCTGCTGGTCTGGCCGGAACGATGCTGACGGCGTACCTGCAGAATCCATGGGTGCTGGGTAGTTTTGCAGGTATTTTTGTACTTCTTGCTTTGTCCATGTTCGGCTTTTACCAACTCCAGATGCCATCTTTCATTCAGGGCAAGCTCTTCGGGTTGGCGAACCGTACAAGAGGCGGCAAGACGATCAGCGTGGGCCTGATGGGAGCATTATCAGCGATCATTGTGGGCCCCTGCGTCGCTGCCCCGCTGGCTGGTGCCTTGTTGTATATAGGCCAGACAGGCGATGTGGCTCTGGGCGGGGTGGCGCTTTTCTCCATGGCCATAGGCATGGGGGTCCCCTTGTTGGTCTTTGGTACTACAGCTGGAACGTTGCTGCCAAAAGCCGGCCCATGGATGTCATCAGTCCAGCGTTTTTTTGGCGTAACTCTGCTCGCCGTTGCTATTTATATGATCTCCCCGATCATACCTTCGGTGATTCACATGGGACTATGGGCTGCTCTGCTCATTGTCTCCGCAATGTATTTAAAAGCACTGGACCCCCTTCCTGACAACGCCTCTGGTTTTAGGCGCTTCGGTAAGGGGTTTGGCGTCATAGCCTTGGTTTACGGCCTGGCCTTGTTAATTGGTGTTCTCTCAGGTGGTCGTGACGTCCTGCAACCGCTGGATGGCTTTGGAAGCAAATACCCCTCCGAGGCGAGTGCCTCAAACGAGCTGCAATTTGAAAAAGTGGCCAGTCTCGCTGAGCTTGACTCGCAAATCAAAAGCGCTGAGGGGCGTTACGTCATGCTCGATTTCTGGGCAGACTGGTGTGTCTCCTGCCATGAAATGGAGCGATTTACTTTCGCCGATGAGCGGGTCAAAACACGTCTCAAGGATGTGGTGCTACTGAAAGCTGATGTGACCGCCAATAATTTAGATGATAAAGCCTTGCTTCGACGTTTTGGGCTTTTTGGGCCGCCGGGCATCATCTTTTTTGATCAGGAAGGCTTAGAAATCGACTTTCAGGTAGTTGGGTTCCAATCGGCTAAAAAATTCATTAGCTCTCTCGACAGCGCCATTCCTCTCTGAGTGCGACGTGTACTCCTGACGCTTGGATTACAAAAAAGTAATGCAGGCGTCACTCGCGTGACAGCTCGATTTGACTAGAGTCAAGTAACCGCTGCCGATGGTCCAGTCCCAGCGTATCTCATTGAGTCATCGAACTACCTGATAAAGGATTCTCATTGCGTGAAACACTTAACTGAACTCCCCATTCTTAACCCAGGTTTGTCTCGCCGCCGTTTTGTTCAAGGCCTGGCAGCCGGTGGTGTATTGATGAGTCTGTCTCCATTGGCGCGCGCTACAGGCTTGCTATCAGCTGCGGGCACGAAAACGGGTACGGCAAATATTCTGAGCGGTACCCAGTTCGATCTAGAGATAGGTGAGTCCGCTGTCAACTTTACGGGCAACCCCCGCATAGCCACGACTATTAACGGCTCACTGCCAGCCCCAACATTACGCTGGCGTGAAGGCGATACCATCACCATTCGAGTGACGAACCGGCTGAAGGAAGCCACATCTATTCATTGGCACGGCATCATCCTGCCATTTGAAATGGATGGCGTACCAGGCATCAGCTTTCGGGGGATCCAGCCTGGCGAAACCTTCACCTACCAGTTCAAAGTGCAGCAAAGCGGTACGTACTGGTACCACTCGCATTCTGGAATGCAGGAGGCGACCGGGGTCTACGGCGCGATCATTATCGATCCCGCTCAAGACGACCCTATTCGTGCAGACCGCGATTATGTAGTGCAGTTGTCTGACTGGACTGATGAAGACCCGATGCGCGTACTGGCGAAGCTCAAAATGCAGGGTGATTACTACAACTACAACCAGCCTACCGCAGTGGATTTCTTTCAGGACGCCTCACGCATTGGACTGAAAGCAGCCATTGATAAGCGCAAGATGTGGAATGAAATGCGGATGAGCCCCACGGACCTGGCCGACTTGTCAGCGGACGTACTCACCTATTTAATGAACGGCACTACTCCCGCAGGCAACTGGACGGGGCTGTTTCGGCCCGGTGAGCGCATCCGCTTGCGCTTCATCAACGGTGCCGCCAATACCTTTTACGATGTCCGCATACCGGGTCTTGAGCTAACCGTTGTTCAGGCCGATGGCGTAAATGTTGAGCCAGTAACCGTAGATGAGTTCCGGTTTGGCCCCGGGGAAACTTACGACGTTCTGGTGCAACCAAAGGATGACGCTTACACCATCTATGCCCAAGCCATGGATCGCACAGGTTACGCGCGCGGTACGCTGGCCACGCATGCCGGTCTCGAGGCGCCAGTTCCTGCGCTTGACCCAGTCGAATGGCTCACCATGGGAGACATGATGGGTGCCATGGGTAGTGGCATGGCGGGTATGAGTCATGGCGCCGGCATGGACCATGGCGCCATGGCCGGCATGAGCCACGGTGATATGTCAGGAATGGATCACGGCAGCATGCAGGGCATGAATCACGCCGGCATGGATCATGGCGCAATGGCAGCGGCTGGTGCCAGTACCGAAGTACGCCACGCCAGGACCGAATACGGGGCCAGTATTGATATGCGAGTCGATATGCCGCGTACCAACCTGGACGACCCTGGTATTGGTTTGCGCAATAACGGGCGGCGCGTGCTCACGCTCGCCGACTTGCGCACCGTCGGTGGACCGATGGATCCGCGCGGTGCAGAGCGTGAGATCGAGCTCCATCTGACTGGAAATATGGAGCGCTATACCTGGTCGTTCGACGGTGTGGAGTATGGTAAATCGACGCCGGTGCGCTTTCATTACGGCGAGCGGGTCAGGGTCATATTGCACAACGACACCATGATGACGCACCCCATGCATTTGCACGGCATGTGGAGTGAACTTGAATCGCCTGACGGACAATTTCTGGCACGACGCCACACAATTCCTGTGCAACCTGCTCAACGCATCAGCTTCCTCGTGACGGCTGATGCTCTGGGGCGATGGGCATGGCACTGCCACCTGATGCTACATATGGACGCAGGAATGTTTCGTGAAGTGGTGGTGGCATGAGAACAACACTTAACAGCTCAGGCATCCGGATCATGAACAATCCCTTGAAAAAGAAACTCCTTGCCGCAGCGATGGCTACAGGAGCTGTGTTGCCCGTGTTTGCCTATGGGCAAACCCAACATGCAGGACATGCAGGACATGCAGACCACATGCCTGCCGCGCCGGAGTCCAGCGTACCGGTGGAGGCCTCTGGCATGAATCATGGGGCCATGGACATGTCAGGTATGGATCATGGGGCCATGGATATGTCGGGTATGGATCACGGCAGTGGCGAAATGGATCACGGCGATATGCAGATGCAAGGCGGTTCGGCTCCGGCAGATGCCCGCGACCCCGATGTCTACTCCGATGGCTATGTGCGCAATGCGGGTCAATATGCGCTACCCCCATCAGATGCACTCATCATGTCGGATATGCACAACTTCGGTTCCGTTTACTTCGACCGGTTGGAGTACGTCAAGGCGCGAGGCGAGGAATGGGCGGCATATGAGGGCGAGGCCTGGTATGGCAGCACCTATAACCGCGCTGTGATCAAGGCAGAAGGTGACGTGGCTGGCGGTAAGCTACAGGAGTCCGAGACGCAACTGCTATGGCGTCATGCGGTTTCAACATTCTGGGATACGGAGCTTGGCTTTCGATTCGACCATGCTAACGGCGCGCCGAACCGGGAGTGGCTGGCATTTGGCTTCAAGGGATTGGCGCCGTACTGGTTTGAAGTGGATGCAACCGCCTATGTTGGCCCCAGCGGACGTACGGCCTTGGCACTGGAAGCGGAATACGACATACGGCTTACCCAGAAGCTCTACCTCCAGCCAAGCGTGGAATTGAATTTCCATGGCAAAGACGATGAACGCTGGGGAGTCGGCAACGGACTGACGGACGGCACTGCAGGTTTGCGTGTCAAATATGAGATCACCCGCCAGTTCGTTCCTTATGTCGGCGTGGAATGGTCCAGCAAATTCAGTAAAACAGCGGATTACGCCAGGGCGGCGGGTGAGTCCAGACAGGAAACCCGTTTTGTCACCGGCCTGAGCTTCCGCTTCTGACAGTGGCTTTTAATGGGGTAGCTCAATCAGCTCCCCCGCCATTTAACTCTAGGAGAGTATTCAATATGAAAAAGACTTTTACCATTCTCGCATTCAGCCTCCTGCCAGCCTTTGCTATCGCAGCTGTTGATCACTCAGGGCACGGCATGCAGGGTCATGATATGTCATCCATGCCGCAGACTGCCTCTGCGGTGGGTCAACCTGGCGATCCAGCAAACGTCTCCCGGACGATTGAAATCACCATGGACGACAACATGCGCTTCACACCCAGCAATATACAAGTGGAAGCTGGCGAAACAGTTCGATTTTTCATCAAGAACGTAGGGCAAGTGCCGCACGAAATGGTGATCGGCTCAATAGAAGAACTGAAAGCACATGCCACTGAAATGCTGGCAATGCCGGGTATGGAACACGAAGAGCCCAACATGATCACATTGCAACCAGGCAAGGTAGGTGGTCTGGTATGGCAGTTTGATCAGCCAGGCATGGTTGATTTTGCCTGCCTTATTCCAGGCCATACCGAGGCTGGGATGGTAGGCAAGGTTGAAGTCATCTGAGCCACATAAATGTCTGGAAGAAATAAAATATTAGGAGCGATCGGCGTTGCGATAATTGGCGTCGTCGCCTTCCTTTATACGGCCACACGTGAGTCTGGCCCAGAATTCATAGATCCTGCCGATCAGAATCTGGTCATGCTTGGTCAGTCCATCTACGTAACGCATTGCGCGGTCTGTCATGGGGAGTCGCTGCAGGGGCAGGAAAACTGGCGCCAGCGTCTCCCCAATGGGAGATTACCCGCGCCGCCCCATGACCCAACCGGACATACGTGGCACCACTCGGACGCCATGCTGGTGGATATGGTAAGAAATGGCCTGGTTCCCGGCAGAACTGCGCCGCCCGGCTACGAAAGCGATATGCCTGCATACCGGAATATTCTGGTTGATGAGGATATTGTTGCAGTGCTGGCTTACATTAAAAGTACCTGGCCACCTGAGGTTCTACACGCGCAGAAACAAACCACCCTGCGTCAGCAATGACGCAGGGTGTGCGATACGGGGTACTTTCTTATAGCTAGAAAACCGAAGAAAAATGGCGAGTAGAGACTCGCCATTTTCCGCTACCCCCTCGACGTATCCAGCTTAAACAGAACCACGAAGCCGCAGCGAGTTGAATACAACGGACGCTGAACTCAGACTCATCGCCAGGGCTGCAAACATCGGTGACAGAAGCAGCCCGGCAAACGGGTACAGAACGCCAGCGGCCAGCGGAACGCCTAGCGCATTATAAATAAACGCAAAACCCAGGTTCTGCTTCATATTAAGAACAGTCTTGTTTGACAGATCCCGGGCAATCGAGATACCCCGCAGGTCTCCTTTTACCAAGGTGACTTGCGCACTGTTCATCGCTACGTCCGTCCCGGTTCCCATAGCAATACCGACATTCGCCTTGGCCAGTGCCGGAGCATCATTGATGCCGTCGCCCGCCATCGCAACGATGCAGCCTTCGGACTGCAGCTTGTCCACCAGCTCCAGTTTATCGGCCGGCTTCACTTCACCATGTATTTCATCAATGCCTAACTGGGCGGCGACCGCTTTGGCCGTTGAGATACCGTCACCGGTGGCCATGATGACCCTGATTCCTGCTGCTTTGAGCGCCTGTACCGCTTCTGGGGTGCTCTGTTTGATGGGGTCGGAAACGGCGAGTAGGCCGACCAGTGTGCCGTCAACCGCCAGGTACATCACACTCGCACCCTTTGTCCTCAATCCCTCAGCGGTGGCAGCCAGGCCATCAACATTGACGTTATCCTGCTGCATGAACGCAGTGTTGCCCAACAGCAGTGTTTTGCCTTCAACCTTGCCCCGTACGCCTATGCCGCTACCCGAGTCAAAGTCGTCCACTGGGCTGAGCACCAAATTACGTTCGCGCGCAGCGCTGACAATAGCGTCAGCCAAAGGATGCTCGCTGCCTTGATCGAGGCTGGCAGCCAGGCGCAAGATTTCATCGGCGTCCAACTCGCCAGCGGAAACAGCCTGATCGAATGCGGGTCGGCCTTCTGTCAAGGTGCCGGTCTTGTCTACGATGAGCGTATCGACTTTGCGCAGATTTTCTATTGCTGCTGCATCACGAAACAGAACACCCTGGGTTGCGCCTCGTCCGGTAGCAACCATGACTGACATGGGCGTTGCGAGCCCCAGCGCACAAGGGCAAGCGATGATCAGAACAGCGACCGCATTGATCAGGCCATAGACCCAGCTTGGCTGCGGGCCGAACATGCCCCACACGACCAAGGTGAGGATGGCGATGGCTACCACCGCCATGACAAAGTAACCCGCCACCAAATCAGCCATCCGTTGCATCGGCGCCCGAGAGCGTTGGGCCTGAGCCACCAACTGGACAATTTGTGACAACACAGTGGCCGAGCCGACTTTCTCCGCCCGGATCACAAGTGCACCAGAGGTGTTCATCGTTGCCCCTATGACCCTATCGCCGGGACGCTTGCTGATGGGTAACGATTCACCCGTCAACATGGACTCATCGAGAGAACTTGCACCCTCCTCAACAATGCCATCGACCGGAACTTTTTCACCGGGCCGTACGCGCAGACGGTCACCTTCATGCACATGCGTCAGGGGTACATCTTCCTCGGTCCCGTCTGCATTGATGCGGCGAGCAGTCTTGGGCGCGAGACCAAGCAATGATCGGATCGCAGCGGATGTCTGGGAGCGTGCGCGAAGCTCCAGAACCTGGCCGAATAACGTAAGGGATATGATCACCACGGCAGCTTCAAAGTAAACCGCCACACGCCCCATGGACATGAAGGTTTCCGGAAATATTCCCGGAGCGACCGTTGCCAGCGTGCTGTAGACGAAAGCAGCACCAGTACCCAAACCGATGAGCGTCCACATGTTGGGACTGCGGTTGACCACGGACTGCCAGCCCCGGACGAAGAATGGCTGTCCGGCCCAGAGCACAACCGGAAGTGACAGTATCAGCTCTATCCACGTTTGCGTCGCCATCTCGAACCAGCCAAGCTGTGGTCCAAACATAGCGAGCACAGTGACAATGACGGAAAACGGTAATGTCCACCAGAATCGTCTCGAAAAATCGTCCAGCTCAGGATTGTCGTCTTCCAAACTGGGCATCAGGGGCTCAAGAGCCATGCCGCATTTTGGGCAGATGCCGGCATGATCCTGCCGTATTTCCGGATGCATCGGGCAGGTATAGATTGTGCCTTTGGCCGCTTCCGGAGGTGGCTCTGAGGCTGGCGATAGAAACTTCTCAGGATCATGCTCGAATCTATCCATGCACTTGGTGCTGCAGAAATAGTGAGTTTTACCCGCATGCTCAACATGGTGGGTAGAGTCTGCCGTTACACGCATGCCGCAGACCGGGTCTGTAAGCCCTGAGCCCGTGTTGGAGGGAGCATGATGATGACAATGAGAATCAGAATTATCGTGCGCCATGGATAAGCACCTTTTCAAATAAGCAGGCAGTTTGCACCGCGTATTAAGCGGTTTCTTAAAGGAGGAGATTACATGAATCATGATGCCATAAGCTTATTAGTTAAAGATGACCAGGCTGCTCCCGCAAGCATTACATTTTAGTCATGTTATGCGAACAACGCTTTTCTCACCGATATAACCTAGCTTCCGGCCACCAACATTACATATTTGTCATTTTCTGGTCATGTTGTGGGCAGATTTCAGACTATAAAATTGATATTGACGACAATGAAATGGACTGGCTTCCTTGGCCTGAACTGTAGAGCGGAGTGGAACGATGAAGATTCTCATCGTAGAAGATGAAGTAAAAACTGGGGATTATATCCAGCAGGGCCTCATGGAATCCGGCTTTGTGGTAGATCTCGCCCGGACCGGGCTCGATGGTCACCACCTGGCGCTTACCGGCTCGTATGACTTGATTGTCCTTGATGTAATGCTGCCTGATGTGGATGGCTGGCGAATTATGCAGTCATTGAGAGAGGCCAGATCCACCACGCCTGTGTTATTTCTCACCGCAAGGGACAGTGTAGAAGACCGGGTCAAGGGTCTGGAATTGGGAGCGGACGACTATCTGGTCAAGCCTTTTGCTTTTTCGGAGCTGCTGGCACGAGTACGTACATTGTTACGGCGCGGTGCTGCGCCGGTTTTTCAGGATCAACTCCAGGTGGCTGACCTGATGCTGGATATACCTCGCCGTCGCGCACAGCGACATGGCGTGAGGATCAACTTGACCAACAAGGAGTTCACCCTACTTGAACTCCTTGTGCGGCGCCAAGGGGAAGTGTTACCACGCTCATTGATCGCTTCCCAGGTGTGGGACATGAATTTTGACAGTGACACCAATGTCATCGATGTTGCTATCCGGCGGCTGCGCGCGAAGATCGATGATGATTTTGAACCAAAGCTGATTCATACCGTACGCGGCATGGGTTATATGCTTGACGTGACACAGCCAGGCTAGCCCATGAAAAGACGCCCGCTATCTCTGGTCGTTAGACTCACCGTCTCCATTGGCGCTGTGATAACCGCTGTTCTCCTCACCTTTGGCTGGATGATGGAGCGCTCTATCAATAATCATTTCGTCCAGCAGGATGTGGATGAGCTCAATTCAGTAGTTCAGGCGTTGCAATACCTCCTCGCGACCGTACCGGCCGATATACCCGCCGACGAGCTGCATCAGCGTCTCGCTAGCGTGGTAACAGGCCATCGTAACGCCCAATACCGAATCAGTACCGATAGCGGGTCATTGATCTACTCAACACCGGGTTTCAATCTGGACACGTTCGCCCGCACTGCCCGACCTGTAGAAGAAATCACTATCGATACGGTTGAGAACTGGAATGATCATCAGGAAGCCTTTCGTGGTGCGGTCTTGTGGATTGAATCAGACAGGCTTGAAGGCACAGCCAAGTTCAGACTCGCGGTCGCCACAGGTATCGACTTTCATCTGCATTACCTGGACGGCTTTCGGAACCACCTTCGGATTGTCACCCTTGCCGCGTGCTTGATAGCTCTTCTGGCAACCTGGTTCGCGGTTTACCAGGGACACGCTCCTATTCGACGTATCAGCCGAGAGATGAGACGCATCAGGTCTGATCAGATGGATTTTCGCCTTGAACCGCGATCCGTCCCCGCCGAGTTGGTAGAGCTGACGATTTCCTTCAATGAAATGATTGGCAGGCTTGAAGATGTATTCCGACGCCTATCGGATTTTTCCGGTGACATCGCGCACGAACTGCGCACACCCATTACCAATTTGAGAACCCATACTGAGGTAGCGCTAACCCAGGCGCGCAGCGTGGAGCAGTACCGGGAAGTGCTGTATTCAAACCTCGAAGAATATGATCGCATGGCCAAGATGGTCGGTGACATGCTTTTCCTGGCTCAGGCTGATAATCAGCTGCTGAAACCGGAACTGGTCGATATCGATCTTCAGTCAGAGCTGAGAAACCTGTTCGATTATTTCAGCGCCTGGGCAGAAGAGCGGGAGGTGCTGTTAGAAAATACCGGAGAGCAAGTTCATGTCCTTGGCGACCGACTAATGATCCGTCGCGCCTTGAGTAACTTGCTGTCCAATGCAGTCCGGCATACGCCAGAGGGGCAGAGCGTAACCACAACCCTTCAAGTGAACTCCGGTAACGTAAGAATCCGCATACAGAACCCAGGGCCACCTATACCTGAAGAGCATTTGAATCATATTTTTGAACGATTCTACAGGCTCGACGCATCCCGCCAACGTAGCAGCGAAGGTGCCGGGCTGGGCTTGGCCATCACGAAATCGATTATCGAAGCCCACGGCGGGAAGATCAGAGCGTTCTCCACAACGGAGGCAACCACGTTTGAGGTTCAATTACCTCTAAAAATGGAGTAGATGACGACATTGCTGCCCTGGAGCTCGGCAACCACAGGGCAGCGGCCAGGAATTACGCTGCCATCCGCTCGCATTCCTCTGCACATTTCTTGCAAGCTTCCGCGCATTCTTGACAGTGATCCATCTGATGTTTCCCGCATTCCTCTGCACAGGCCCGGCACACCTTCGCACACAGCGCACAAAACTCCTTGGCCAGCTCACTATCACGGCTCATTAATACGGCCGCCAGCGAACAAATATCTGCGCAGTCCCGATCAAGCTCAATGCAACGAGCCATCGCTTTCACGTCTTCCTCACGCAGACACGCGGAAGCGCACATTTCGCATGCCTGAGCACATGTCCAACATGCCTGGATACAGGACTGATACATGGAATTAGTCATTGCGTTCTCCGGAATCGTTGTTCCATCGTTAAACATAGTTGCTTGAGAGCTCCTTCAAGAGTCGCCCACATGAAATACGACCGACATGAACTGACCCCGTTCAGGCGATCTTCATTACAATTCTGTAAGGAACATAACCCTTCGCTTTTATTTCAGAAGTATCTCGGTGCGTTTTGTAGTGACGGATGGCCCAACCCCGATCTCTGACATAAATGTCATTTTCAGGTCAGGCTCAAGTCAGGTTATTTTCCATATACTCTGTGTAAATACGGCAAGAACCATAGGAAGGTTACATCGTGGTTTAGCTGCTTATGGATTAGCTATGAAGGCGATTATGCGACTCTTGCTCCTGCTATTAGCGCTTACGTTTCCCATTAATGGGATCGCGCAACTGTATATGTCAACATGGCCGTCAATGCATCACGCCACGCTTGATGGTGAATCTGAATGTCATGGCGCGCAGGCGCAGCAGGACAAGCCCCCCGTCTGCAAAGCAGAACACCAATGCAACCTAGCTAGCCTTCTTCAAGTCCTTGCGGGAAAAGCACAGGCGATCCCCTTGGCAAAGCCCATACCTATTCCATACGTCCGCTCACTCCTCGTTCGAAGCCCAGACAGCGTCTGGCATCCACCCCGTACACAACAGTCTCCGCCTGGATTTAATACCCCGGGCTGGTTACTGCGCGCCTTTGACTCGCATGGATGATCAGGAATTTAACATGAGATCTAATAAACCTAGGGCTCCGCTCTGCGCGGTAGCCTTGATCGCGGGTGTGCTGTTATACCCAACATTCGCGGCGGCATTAACGCTGGAACAAGCTTTGCAGTTAGCTGAACAGACGGCTCCTTCGCTGGAGGCCAGGGCAGCAGATGTGCAAGCTGCGCAAAGCTCGGCGGTCTTTGCTGGCGAACTCCCCGACCCGAAACTGACGCTCGGGTTGCAAAGTGTGCCTATCGAAGGCGAGTCACGCTGGCGGGCAGACAGGGACGCCATGACCATGCAGATGATCGGAGTGATGCAAGAGGTTCCAAACCGTGCCAAAAGACGGGCGCGAACTGAAGCAGCACAAGCCGGCATTGAGGCCCGTGGTGTCCAGCAGTTTGCGGAGCTTTTAAATGTCCGCCAGCAAACTGCCGAAGCATGGCTTGCCGCCTTCGCAATCGAGCAAAAGCTGACTCTTTTCAATGGTTTTTACCATGAGAATCAGCTTTTCTCGCAAGCTATCAAAGCGCGTATTGCCGGAGGGGCAGGCCAGACAGCAGATAGCGTCCTGCCCCAGCAAGAGGCCGCCTTGCTCGCCGAAAAAGAGGATGAGCTGTTAACCATGCGGACAATTGCGCGAGCCGAGCTCCGTCGTTGGATAGGTGATGCTGCAAGCCAGAGTCTTACCGGCGACTGGCCCGAATGGCGAGCTGATCCGGCGTCGTATCAGCAGAACCTGCAACGCCGCCCTGCCTTACTTGCCTACGAACCTATGACACGCGAAGCAGAGGCCAAGGTGCGCCAGGCTATCGCCGAGAAAACGCCGGATTGGAGCTGGGGCGTCGATTATCTTCGCCGCGGCAATGAGTTCAGCGACATGGTGAATCTCAGCGTCAGCTTTGACCTGCCTATTTTCACCGGCTCCCGTCAGACCCCCAAAATTGCGGCCGAGCGCGCAAAACTCAGCCAGTTAGAGGCGGAACGTGAAGTAGCCCTCCGTATACACACCCAGCAACTTGCCGCCGATCTGGCTGAGTACCAGCGCCTCGACCGCGCTCTGGCGCGCCTTGATCAGACGTTATTACCTTTGGCCGAGGAGAAGGTTCGCCTTTCTCTGGCTGACTACAGCGCCGGTACCGGTGAGCTTACCTCGGTGATCGATGCACGACGCCAACTGGTCGACACACGTCTGCGCCGCGTGGATACAGCGCGCGACAGATCGCTCAGCAACGCTCGTCTGCACTTCGCCTCTGGAGATACCCAACCATGACCACCCCATTTAAGCGCATTGCTTTCAGTCTCAGCTCTTCCCTGATCATCCTGGTCGCAACTATGGCCGGCCTGCCTGCAGCAGGCTTTGCTTCTGAAATGGCAGACAAGGAGGTGCTGTACTGGTACGACCCGATGATGCCGCAACACAAGTTCGATAAGCCCGGCAAATCCCCTTTTATGGACATGGATCTCGTGCCTCGATATGCAGACGAAGCCGGTAATGGTGCAACCATGAGCATTGATCCAGGTATCACGCAGAACCTCGGTATGCGACTGGCCACTGTACAGCGTGAGTCGATGAACCAGTCATTCAGGGCAGCAGCCACATTGGCGTTCAATGACAGGGATGTGGCGATAGTGCAGGCACGCAGCAGTGGCTTTGTCGAGCGCGTTTACGACCTTGCCCCAGAGGATGTCATCGCCAAAGGCGCCCCCCTGGTGGATATCTTCGTGCCTGCCTGGGCAGCGGCTCAGGAAGAGTACCTGGCTATCAGTAAGGTAGGCGATGCACAGCTGCTCGCAGCCGCGAAACAAAGGTTACGGCTTACGGGTATGCCGACAGAAGCAATCGGCCAACTGGAAAGAAGTCATAAAGCACACCCGGTCTGGACAGTAACAAGCCCAATAGGCGGGACAGTGAAGACACTGGATGTGCGCCAGGGTATGACAGTACAAGCGGGTGACTCTTTGGCCAGCGTCAATGGGCTGGACACCGTCTGGCTGGAAATTGCGGTACCCGAGGCGCAGGTTACAAACCTGGCTCCGGGACAAAGCATCACCGTGCACCTGCCCGCCTTTGCAGGCGAACCGCTTGAAGCAACCATTCAGGCGCTGTTGTCGCAGGCCAATCTGGACAGCAGAACGGTGCGCGTTCGTGCTGAGCTGCCCAATCCCGAGCAACGACTTCGCCCGGGCATGACCGCCGAAGTGACACTGAACCGGAACATAGAGCATGCGCTGGTCGTTCCTGCGGAAGCGGTTATTCGCACCGGTCGGCGTGCCTTGGTCATGCTGGCGGAAGCAGAGGGACGTTACCGCCCCATCGAGGTGCGTACCGGGCGCGAGTTCGGCGACAAGACCGAGATACTCGACGGCCTGGAGGCTGGCCAGACAATCGTCGCCTCTGGCCAGTTTCTGCTGGACTCCGAGGCAAGCCTGCGCGGTTTGACAGCGCAAACTCTGGAAGATGTTGATCATGCTCATGGGCCAGTCCTGCATGAGGCCGAAGGCACAATCGTCGGCCTGGAAGATGGCATGGTGGGCCTGTCGCATGGGCCGTTCAAAACACTGCATATGCCCGGGATGACTATGGCTTTTCCGGTCGCGGACCCATCCCTGCTTGCAGGCGTGCAAGTGGGCAGTCGGGTTCGTGTTGCCGTACGCGAGAGCGACGAGGGACTGATCATTGAACACATCGAAACACTGGAGGCCCCAGAATGATTGCTGTCATTATCCGGTGGTCGGTAGCCAACCGTTTCTTGATTCTGCTGGCCACCTTGTTTGCAGTGGCCTGGGGCGTGTGGTCGGTCAAGAATACTGCAATGGATGCGCTGCCTGATCTGTCCGATGTTCAGGTCATCATCCGCACCCCCTTCCCTGGGCAGGCGCCTCAGATTGTCGAGAACCAGGTGACCTACCCGCTGACGACAACCATGCTGTCCGTGCCCGGGGCCAAGACCGTTCGCGGTTACTCCTTCTTCGGCGATAGCTTCGTCTACGTCCTGTTCGAGGACGGCACTGATCTCTATTGGGCTCGCTCACGTGTACTGGAGTATCTGAGCCAGGTTCAAAGCCGCCTTCCGGCTACTGCCAAGCCGGCCCTGGGGCCCGACGCTACAGGGGTGGGCTGGATTTACCAATATGCGCTGGTAGACCGCACGGGAAATCATGACCTCGCCCAATTGCGCTCGTTGCAAGACTGGTTCCTGCGCTACGAGCTCAAGACTCTGCCCAATGTTGCGGAAGTAGCCCCCATAGGTGGAATGGTTAAACAGTACCAGGTTGTCCTAGATCCGGTGCGTATGGCTAGCAGAGGGATAACTCAGCAACAGATCGCCCAGGCTATCGACGAAGCCAACCGGGAGACAGGCGGTAGTGTCCTGGAGCTCGCGGAAACGGAATTCATGGTGCGTGCGACGGGATATCTGCAAACCTTGAACGACTTTCGCGCCATCCCCCTGCGTCTCGACAGCGGAGTTCCCGTGACCCTGGGGGACGTAGCACATATCCAACTCGGCCCAGAGATGCGTCGCGGGATAGCCGAGCTTGATGGCGAAGGTGAGGTGGTGGGAGGAGTTGTTATCTTGCGTAGCGGCAAGAACGCACGGGAAACCATCGCCGCAGTCCAGAGCAAACTTGATGAGCTTAAGGCCAGCCTCCCTGAGGGGGTCGAAATCGTCACGACCTATGACCGCAGTAAGCTGATTGATAGTGCGGTCAAAAACCTCAGCTCCAAACTCATTCTAGAATTCATCATCGTGGCACTGGTATGTGCGCTTTTCTTGTGGCATTTGCGATCATCCCTGGTGGCGATTGTTTCCTTGCCCATCGGCATCCTGATTGCTTTTATCATCATGCAGCGCCAGGGCATCAACGCCAACATCATGTCCTTGGGCGGCATCGCCATTGCGATTGGGGCGATGGTGGATGCGGCCATCGTCATGGTTGAAAACGCGCACAAACATATCGAAAGCTGGCACCGAGAGCATCCTGACTCCACCTTGAAAGGCGAGGCGCACTGGAAGGTGATCACCGATGCGGCCGTCGAGGTTGGGCCTGCGCTGTTTTTCTGCCTGTTGATCATTACCCTTTCATTCATCCCGGTGTTCACTCTCGAAGCTCAGGAAGGCCGGTTGTTTGGCCCGCTGGCTTTCACCAAAACCTATGCCATGGCAGCGGCCGCTGGCTTATCTGTCACCTTGGTGCCGGTGCTGATGGGGTATTGGATTCGAGGAAAAATTCCAAACGAACACCGCAACCCGCTTAATCGAGGCCTCATCAAAATGTATGAGCCCGTTCTCGACGCAGTCCTACGTTGGCCAAAAACAACCTTGATGGTGGCAGTTCTGGTTTTTCTAACCGGCTTATGGCCTGCATCTCAGCTGGGTGGTGAATTCCTGCCACCCATGGACGAGGGAGACCTGCTGTACATGCCTACAGCGCTCCCCGGGTTATCCGCAAACAAAGCATCGGAGTTATTGCAGCAGACGAATCGGCTTATCAAAACAGTTCCGGAAGTTGCGCATGTATTCGGCAAAGCGGGCCGCGCCGACACTGCCACCGACCCGGCGCCGTTGGAGATGTTTGAAACAACTATCCAGTTCAAGCCCAAGGAAGAGTGGCGGCCAGGCATGACAGCTGAAAAGCTGGTGGAGGAGCTGGACCAGACAGTACAAGTACCCGGCTTGGCTAACCTCTGGATACCACCGATACGTAACCGCATCGATATGCTCGCAACGGGTATCAAAAGCCCGATAGGCGTAAGGGTTTATGGCACCGACCTTGCGCAGATTGAAAAAACCACCAAAGCAATTGAGGACATAGCAAAAACGATACCAGGCGTCACCATGTCGTTGGCGGAAAGACTGACCGGCGGGCGCTACATTGACGTGGATATTGATCGGCAGACGGCAGCACGTTACGGCCTGAATATCGCTGATGTGCAGGCCATAGTAGCAGGCGCTATCGGTGGCCAGACCATTGGTGAAACCGTCGAGGGGCTCGCTAGATACCCCATCAACCTGCGTTATGGACGCGAATGGCGCGACTCATTGGGGACGT
The DNA here is from genome assembly GCF_057548395.1 of Halopseudomonas sp. 4NH20-0008. Taxonomy (NCBI): domain Bacteria; kingdom Pseudomonadati; phylum Pseudomonadota; class Gammaproteobacteria; order Pseudomonadales; family Pseudomonadaceae; genus Halopseudomonas; species Halopseudomonas sp. 4NH20-0008. Next base: position 3,613 of record NZ_BAAJMD010000005.1, on the reverse strand, counting down.
TGCGTGAACTTCCGATATTTACGCCGCAAGGCGCGCAGATTACCTTGGGTACCGTTGCTAAAATCCAGGTGGTTGATGGGCCACCGATGCTCAATAGTGAAAACGCCAGATTATCAGGCGTGGTTTATATTGACGCGCGCGGCCGGGACATGGCTGCGGTTGTTAACGACCTGAAAGAAAGGGTCAGCGAGAGCGTTGAGATCGGAGCGGGTATGAGTATCAACTATTCGGGCCAGTTCGAATTCATGGAGCGCGCTAATGCCAAGCTGAAGCTTGTCGTACCTGCCACGATGCTGATCATCTTTGTACTGCTCTACCTGATATTTTCACGTATTGGCGAAGCAATGCTGATCATGGTGACCTTGCCTTTTGCGCTCACGGGTGGCGTCTGGTTCTTGTACCTGTTGGGCTATCACTTCTCTATCCCTACTGGCGTCGGCTTTATTGCGTTGGCAGGCGTCTCGGCAGAATTCGGAGTGATCATGCTCTTGTATTTGAAAAACGCCTGGGTTGAAAGGCTGGAAAAAGGCGCTCAGGGCGAAGGCGATCTACTTGATGCTATTCATGAAGGGGCCGTACAACGGGTACGCCCGAAGGCTATGACAGTTGCGGTTATTATCGCTGGGTTATTGCCCATACTCCTGGGAAGCGGCACTGGCAGCGAAATCATGAGCCGTATTGCCGCACCCATGGTGGGTGGAATGATCACCGCCCCTCTACTATCCCTGTTTGTATTGCCAGCAGCTTATTTGCTTATGCACCGCAGGCGCTCAAGGCTTTTAACAACACCACCGACCAGTAAATTTGGAGAAGATTGATGAGACACATATCTGTAAGTATAGCGATGCTATTGTTAACGCCTATTGCTGCCACAGCGGCGGAGCAACCAGGAAAAAACGGGTATACGGATTTAATGGTTGATGGGGCACCTTCACCCCATCAATCTGATACCACCCTCAGATGGTTGATAGATCGACTCCGTAGTTGAGTTCCTCTGCGAAGTCCGGCAGTCCGTAACCGATGGTTTTCTTGTAGAAAGGAGAGACCTTCGCAGTCGGTGCCTTCTTCTTGTGCTTCGTGGTGTAGAGCATTCGTGCCCGCATCACCTCGAAGGAGTAACCGCGCCCTTCACGGTTCTTGTCCTTGGCCAGTCGGTTGATGGACTCCGTGTAAGCGTTGGTGACGGGCATGTCCGTCTCGAAGTAGGTCATGGTCTCTTCGCGCCAGTTTCCCACTGCCCTGACCAGATCGCTCCAGACTTCCTTTTGGCCCTTCGGGATGGTGGCTATCCACTCGTCCAGGGCGGCTTCTGCCTGGAGCCGTGTGGTGGCGTCCCAGATGCCGTAGAAGCGCTCCTTGTGCTCGTAGGCGGCCAGCAGTTGCGGGAACGCGCCTGTCCAGGTCTCCATGATGAGGCGCTCCCGGTCTGAGACTTCGTGAGCGCGTTTCAGCAGGATTTTCCGGTCTCCCTTGAGAGTCCGGCTCTGGGACGGTTTCAGCTCCTTTCTGAGGCCCTTGCGCACTCTCTCTAGGGCATCGTTGGCCATGCGCACCACATGGAACTTATCGACCACGATACGGGCCTGGGGCAGCACAGCCTTGACCGCTGCCCGGTAGGGGTTCCACATGTCCATGCTGACGATCTCGACCTTCTGCCGGTCTTTCAGCTTCATCAGGTAGTTGGTCACCACGTCCTGGCGGCGGGTGGCCAGCAGGTCGAGCAGGGTTCGCTCCTCAATGTTGGTCAGAATGCAGCGGTAGCGCTTGTTCAGGTATAGCTCGTCAATGCCCAGGATGCGGGGCGTCTCGAAGCGGTGCCAGCGCCCCAGGAACTCGGCGCGGGCGTTGAAGATGTCGCGCACCGTCTTCTCGTCCAGGCCGGTCTGTGCCGCCACAAAGGTGTAGGGGTGGTTGAAGGATTCCTTCTCCACGTACTCATGCAGCCGCAGTGTCATACGGAATCCGTCCACCATCTCCGGTAGCTGGGGCCTGAATGTTGTCTTGCAGGCCCGGCAGGTGTATCGGCGGCGGACCACCCAGAGAGTGACCCGCTTGCCGTGGATGGGCAGATCACGATAGGGAACGTCACGCTTGCCGAACCGTACGAACTCACCCTGCACGCCGCATTCCTCGCAGGCGATGGGATCGGGCACGTCCACCTGGAAGTGCATTTCGTCGTCGGTTGATTTGCAGCCCAGTACTTGGTATTGCGGCAGGTGAAGGATGTTGTCGGGAAGTTCGGTCATGGTGTTGTATAGGCGTAGGTGTCAGTCAGATCCATCCGACTCGGCATTGGTGTTTGCTTTTTTACCCAACAAGCTGCTGGAAACGAAAAGTAAGGCACCGAGGACAATTGCAATATCAGCCAGGTTGAAGGCCGGCCAATGCCAGTCTCGCCAATAGAAATCAAAGGAATCCACAACATAGCCGCGAAAGACCCGGTCAATCAGGTTGCCCATGGCGCCACCGAGGATAAGACTGTAAGCGATGGCTTCTCCTTTATGACGATTTTCAAGGATCAGCTTGATCAGAAAAATCGAGACCACTACCGCGATTCCGATAAAAAAGTAGCGCTGCCAGCCTCCACCATTCTCAAAAAGACTGAATGCGGCACCGGTGTTCCATAGGTGCACCCAGTTAAAGAACGGGGTCACCGAAACATACTCGCCATAGGCCATTGATTGCTGCACCAGCCACTTTACAGCCTGATCAGACGCTGCCAGCAGGCCAGATATGGACAATAGGGCATACGGCGAGAGCTTTTTGCCAATAATGAGCATTATTTAACCCTTCAACGCCAAAATGCGTCTGGCACCGTTAAGTACAATGCCCCCCGCGATGGTGCCGATAATCAGATCCGGATAATTGGAACCGGTCCACGCGACCAGGGCGCCGGCGGTGATGACCCCCAGGTTGATCACCACGTCGTTGGCCGAGAATATCCAGCTTGCCTTCATGTGCGCCCCGCCTTCCCGATGTTTGGATATGAGCAGCAGACAACTGGTATTGGCAATCAATGCGACGAATGCGATAGCCATCATCACCAGCGATTCAGGCTCACTACCGAATACAAAGCGTCTCACCACCTCTACGAGCACGCCCACAGCCAAGATCAGTTGCAGTACACCAGCAAGATGCGCGGCACGTACCTGCATTTTCACGCTATGTCCAACCGCATAAAGGGCAAGCCCGTACACCGCCGCATCGGCAAAATTGTCCAGGGATTCTCCAATCAGGCCGGTGGACCGGGCGATCAGACCGGCAGTCATTTCCACCACGAACAGAAGTGCATTGATGCCGAGCAACCAGCGCAGGGTCCCGGATTCTTGCTTAGCAGAAGCTGCCGAAAACTCGGCGGCCTTGATGGTCTCCGGATTTGCAGCGACGGTTTCCTGAAGCGAGGCGCCTAGCCCCAAGGTCTTCAGTTTCGAGGTGACGGGCTCGACCTCGCCGTCATGCACGACCTTCAGCCGGCGGTTCGACAAGTCGAAGGACAGCGCCCGAATCTCCTCAAAGCCGTTCAGGGCTAGGCGAATCATTCGTTCTTCTGATGGACAGTCCATTTTCGGCACGGCATAAACACTGACCCATCTCCCTGGCGCCTCGGAGGAGG
>NZ_BAAJMD010000004.1:0-275889 GCF_057548395.1 Halopseudomonas sp. 4NH20-0008 | reverse complement strand
CCAGCTTCCAGCTTCCAGCTTCCAGCTTCCAGCTTCCAGCTTCCAGCTTCCAGCTTCCAGCTTAAACCTCTGGATACAGACCTTCGTTGACCGGACTGTCGGGTGTCGCTACCTGTTTTTGACTCTGTATGACCATGCGCACGGCACGCCACAAAGGTTTGCCGCGCCAGGGATATTCATTTTGGCCGAACAGACAGGTGTTCAGACCCTCCAGGGCATCGGCTATTTCTATGTGACGTTGGGCCAGGCCAATCAGTCCTTCCGGGTCCTGTTGGCGGGCCCACAACTCCAGTGCCTTGCGCGCCTCGGCAGGCTGGTTGCTGCGGCAGGCGGATTGCAAGTCGCCCAGTGGGTTTCCCTGCACGACGCTGGTATCAAAAATTTCTTCATCCTGATCCGGCTTGAGCAAGCGCAACAGGTTTTGTCGAGTGTGATAAAGGGCATACAGACTGGCTAGCAATGCCAGACTGAGCAGGGCGCTGGCAAGTTGCCAGGGCCAGAGCAATGTTGTATCAACCTGGTCGGGGTCGGCGCCGGACTGTATAGGTGCCTGGGAAGAGACAAAGCTGTCACTATTGATCACCGTCAAGGTAACAGCCGGCAGTTCTATGACCTGCAGGCTGTCTTCGACCGTGTTCCACCAGAACAGGTTCTGGGCAGGCAGCTCGAAGCGGCCGGCTTCCTGAACCAACAATGCGGCGCTGTCCTGGCGCAGACTGCGCAGGCCATCTTCGTGAATGATGTTGTCCAGTCTGGGTTGATCAGCATATTGCCGCACACCTTTGATTCGGTTGTTGTTGATCACAGCCAGGTCCGGGAGCAGGGCAGCTGGAAGCCCTTCGGCCTGTATGCGCATTGAACGGGTCAGCGATTCACCGGTCAGCAGGTCCAGCGTCGGATCGGGTTGCCAGTTCTGCTCGACACTCAATTGTCGTGCCGGAATCCAGGGGGCATTGCTGGGATAGGCGGCGGGTATGGGCTGGACATCAAGATTGATGCTTGGTGATCGAAGTTGGACCAGGCGCCCGTTACGGGGAATGGCGCTGTTCTGATCACGTTGCGGCATGGTAGTGGCGCTGAACAGCTGGGATGGGATTTCCAGGTTGCCACTGACCTGTGCAAAGATGGCATAGCGTTCCTCGCGTACGCCATGACGCACCCCGTTGATTACCCGCTCGTAGTTGCGTGGTGGCCCAAGCCGCTCAACCTTGGCATCGTTGATAACCAGCTCGGTCAGGTGGGCGTCATCGAACAGGGGGACCGAATGGTAAATGCGCAGCGTCAGCAGTGTTTGAGCTTGCACATAGGGCGACGGATTATCCACTTCGCTGTCGATGAATACCGGTGCCAGTTTAATGCTGTTGTCATTGGCGGCTTCATCAAGTGAGATGACATGCAGGCTGATCGGCTCACTCTGCTGGTCATTAAGTTTGATGGGCGGGATAACCACAAAGCCGGTTCGTTTTGGGATCAGCGTGATGACCCAGCGTGTCACGGGTTGACTACGACCATCAAGCTGGGTCACAAGGCTTAACTGGCGAGTGCCCTGAATCACAAAGTGCTCCTCTAGCGCGTCCAGATCAAGCCGGCTGAAGCGATTCGCAGAGCTGCTTTCCAGCGTCAGTTCCAGGGTTTCGCCTTCGACTAGCCGTGTACGGTCAATACTGGCTTCCAATGCAGCCAGTGTCTGACTGCAAACCAATGTCAGGAGGAAACCGTAAAGCAGGCGTCGGGTCAGGCTCATGGTGTGTCCATTTGCTGCAGTCGCTGGTAGAGGAACTTGCGGCGCAGAAGTTCCGCGGGATCATCGGGCAGCTCTTCCAGCCAGAGTTGCAGAGCCGCCTGACGCTCATTGTTGCCCTGCAACAGCAGGTTGTCACCTGCTGCCTCTGATCCTGACTCGCCAGTTACAGCCTGTTCGCCTGTGTCGACGTTATCCGTAAGGGTGTTTTGCCCCTGCCCAGTCTGCGCAGCCGGGTCACTGCCTTGTGCCTCTCCGCTATCAGCAGGGGTCCCTGCTTGTGTCTCAAGCGCGGATGCTGATTCTTGTTCAACAGCATCGTCGATTTGCGAATTCTCGGCTGTGTCGTTCAGGTTGTCCGAATTTCCTTCATCCTCGGTATCGGTGCTGCTTTGCTGCGCATCCTGCTCAGCCTGTTGCTTCTCCTTGAGGGCTTTCAGGTGTGCTTCGACGCGGCTGCGGTTGTGGCGTGCCGCCTGATGCTCGGGTGCGCGTGTCAGGGTCTGCTCATAGGCTTCCAGCGCCTCTTCATAGCGCGTTGCCATGGCCAGTGCTGTGCCGTGATTGAAGTGCAGCTCGGCATTATCCGGCTCGAGCGCGATCAGTGCCTGATAAATGGATACGGCGGCGCTGAAGTTACCGGCCTGATAATGGGACCAGGCTTGCCACAGCGGGTCACGAAAGCGCTGAGCGGCTGATGCCGGTTGCTCAGCCAAGAGCAATTGCATTGCCTGTTGGTCTGGCGTCTTCCATAGATCTGACCATTCAATCGCCTGGCTTTCGCTGGGCAGGGCTAGCGCGCACAGCAATAGCATGCCAAGCCAGCCGCGTCGGGCCCCCAGCGCGACCAGCGGCAATAGCAACAGCAGCAGCCAATGGCCCTGCGATTGCCGGGCAGCTTGCTCGTCGCTGGCTTGCTGCTGCAGACGGCTTTGTAGCGGCAGCAGCGACTCGATATCGCTGTCGTTCAATTGAATGGTTCGATAGCGGTTGGCATTGCGCTGGGCCAGGGCTGAAAGCGCTTGAACATCGAGGCGGGCAAGAACGATACGCCCCTGATCATCACGCATGAAGCCACCCTCTGGCAACGGTACAGGTGACCCACCGGCAGAGCCCACACCCAAAATGGATAACTGCGGACCCAGCTCGGCGGCATGACGCTCCAGCACAGTCAGTTGCGCTGGTTCGACACCACTGGTGATCAATAATATGCGCGCACTGTTGCTGGGCAGGTCAGCAATCATCCCGGTGGCCATGCGCAGGGCGGCATCGATATTCTGGCCCTCAACCGGCATCAAGCCAGGCTCAAGCGCCTGGAGCAGGTTTTCCAGGGTGGCCATGTCGGTGCTCAGAGGCGTGACCGGATGTGCGCTGCCGGCAAAGGTGATCAGGGCGAGCTGGCTGTCAGCACGGAGCTGCATCAGATCACGGATTTTCAGTCTGGCTCTTTCCAGTCGATTCGGCGTCAGGTCGTTGGCCAGCATATCGCGCGACATGTCCCAGACGATGACAATGGCGCTTTGCTCAAGCTGCAGAGGGGCGGGGCCTGACTCCCACTCCGGGCCGGCTAGCGTGACGATGCTCAGGAACCAGACCAGGGCAAGCAGGATATGGCGTCCAGCCATACCTTGTTCCGGTTTGCCGGACAGCAGTGCTTTGCGCATGGCAAGGGGAAGTAGATTATCCCAGCTGCCAAAGTGCCGCGAGCGGCGATACAGCAGGTAGCTGAGTCCGGCGGCCGGAAGCAGCAGCAGAAGCAGCCAGGGGCGCGCCAGGCTTATGCTGGAAAGGGCTTCAGGTAACATCCTGGCTCCTGATGACATGGCGTCCGGCCAGCGCAAAACTTGCTAGCAGAGCAAACCCCAGGGGCCAGCCATACAGTGGGTGGCTTTGTCTCAATGCTCTGCCACTGCGCAGGGCAGGCTCCAGGGTGGCAATACGTTGGTAAATTGCCCTGAAGTCCTTGTCATCCCGCGCGCGGAAATAGTCGCCGCCGGTCAGCAGTGCAATATCTGTCAGCAGACCTTCATCCAGTTCAATGGAGGGGTCGGCTTCCCGGCTGAAAGCACCGGGAGGCGGAGCTTGCGGCTGATCAGTGCCGATGCCGACGGTAAAGATGCGGATGCCTTGATCGGCGGCCAGGCGAGCCGCCTGCATCGGACTGAGCTGCCCGGCATTGTTGGCACCGTCGGTAACCAGAATCAGTACACGGCTCTGTGCTGGCTCGCTACTCAGTCGTTTGACGGACAGGCCCAGGGCGTTGCCAATCGCCGTCTGGCGTCCGGCAAGGCCGACAAAGGCTTCGTTGAGCCAGGTGCCGATGCTGGAAAGATCATGGCTTAGTGGCGCTTGAACATAGGCTTCGGTACCAAACAGAATAAGCCCCACACGATCGCCCCGGCGCTGTTCGATAAACTCACCCATCAAGGATTTGATCAGCGTCAGCCGGTCAACTTGCTCATTGTCCAGGGTCATGTCGCGGTATTCCATGCTGCCTGACAGGTCAATAGCCAGCATCATGTCACGACCGCTTACCTCCATCGGCAGGGGCTCGCCAAGCCATTGTGGGCGACAGGCGGCGAGGATCAGCAGGCTCCAGATCAGCACAAAGGGCCAGCCCAACCGAGTTGAGCGGGTCAGGGGTGCGTGATTCAACAGAAGAGTGAGGCGGGCAAGAAAGCTGACTTGCAGCGCGGCGGCGTGCGTCTTTGCCGGAGGTAGTAACCAGCGAAAAACCCAGGGCAGAGGGAACAGCAGCAGGGTGGCTGGCCAGGCGAACTCAAACATGGTTATACCTCAGCCAGCGCCTTAGTTCGCGCAGTAATGCCTGTCGCTGCTGGCTGGATAAATCAGGTGCCGGCCGATAGAGATCACTCGCCAGTGGCTCCAGCGGGCCGCGCTGCGGCCTGGGGTAGTGCTGGCAGAGATAATCAAGCCAGGCTGATCCGTACAGTCGGGTTGCTGCTTCATGTCCCTTGCTCTTGCAAAGGCGTTTCAATTGAAGATTGATTGCGCTGAGCCATTGCTGGTCATTAAGTTGATAAGGAATGTGTTCCAATATGCGTTGTGCCTGCTGGCCGCGCTGGGTACGCCGGCGCAATGTGCTGCGTAACCAGGGCATCAGCCCAAAGCTGATCAATATCAGTGCAAACAGCAACCACCAGCCGGGTGCAGGCGGCCACCATGGGACCGGTGGCGGTGCCACCGGGTGGATCAATGCGGCCTGCAGCGTGCTGCTCAAGACTGTCCAGCCTGTCTGTGTCGGCCAAGGACATGCCGTAGCTGATGCACTGCCGATTGGCGGGTATCCAGGGTGAACAATGAACAGTTAAGGCGTCTGGACAGCTTTTGCCAGCCCAGTTGCAGGCTGTCGAACTGGCTGGCATAGACCTGGCGTAATTCACGGCTGGCGGTATTGATGCTCAGGTAGTCCTGACCTTGAACAAAGGCCAACTGATGGTGCGCCGGCAGAGCCGCTTCCAGTGGATCAAATAGCGGTAACAGAACCAGATCATTGTGCGCGGCCAAGGGCACAAGCAGGCTTTGATTCAGGTGTTCAATGGCACTGTGATCGCAGATGACATACAGGATGCTGCCAGGTCTGAGAATCTCGCGACTGTGATGCAGGGCCATGTTCAGTGGTTCTGCCTGACTGTCCGATATGCTCTGTAAGGCCGGGCTCAGTGCATGATTGGCGGCCAGCAGCAGATTGAAAAGACGCAGGATTGCCTGCCGGCTGCGCTGCGGTCTGACCTCATGGCAGGCGCTGCCAAAGATCATGCCGCCAACCCGGTCGTTGTTGGCCAGTGCCGTCCAGGCAATCATGCTGCAGGCTTCAGCGGCAATCACCGATTTAAAACAGGTCTGGCTGCCGAAGAACAGTCGACTGCTTTGCTCGCAGAGGATGAAAACCGGGCGTTCGCGTTCCTCATTGAACACCTTGGTGTGAACCTTGCCGGTTCGTGCGGTGACGCGCCAGTCAATGCTGCGTATATCATCGCCCGGTTGATAGGTGCGAACCTGATCAAAGTCCACACCACGACCACGCAACCGAGTGAACTGTTGGCCAAGTTGCCGGCTGGCCTTGGCCGGGCCGCGTCCGCGCGTCAGACGCTGACAGTGCTGGCGGCTCTCGAGCAGGTGTTCAAGGGTGATGAACAGACGGTTGTCAATGTGCTCTGCCATCAAGATCAGACAACCGCAACAGATTCAAGTAACAGGGTGATGGCCCGGTCCGCGTCTATGCCAACCGCCTCGGCTTCGAAACTGAGAATGATGCGGTGGCGCAATACATCGTGGGCAATAGCCTGAACATCCTCAGGGCTGACGAAATCACGCCCGGCTAGCCAGGCATGGGCACGTGCGCAGCGGTCCAGGGCGATGGTGCCGCGCGGACTGGCGCCCAGTTGCAGCCACTCGGCGAGCTGCGGGTTATAGAGTTCGGGACGTCGGGTGGCCATGATCAGTTGGATCAGGTATTCCTCTACGGCATCGGCCATGAAGAGCTCCAGTACCTCCTGACGGGCGCCGAGGATATTCTGCTGGCTGATACGGCGTTCGATCCTGCTGTTTATTCCCTGTGCCTCGCCGCGCGCCAGATGCAGTATCTGACGTTCCAGTGCGGCATCGGGGAAGCCGATCCGCACGTGCATGAGGAAACGGTCGAGCTGGGCTTCCGGCAGCGGGTAGGTGCCTTCCTGTTCGATCGGGTTCTGGGTCGCCATGACCATGAACAACTCGGGCAGGGAATAGGTTTCCCGGCCGATACTGACTTGCTGTTCGGCCATGGCCTCAAGCAGGGCGGACTGGACCTTGGCTGGCGCCCGGTTGATTTCGTCGGCCAGTACCAGGTGGTGAAAAATCGGTCCCTGCTGGAAGCTGAAACTGGCGGTTTCCGGTCGATAGATTTCCGTGCCGGTGATGTCGGCCGGCAGCAGGTCAGGGGTAAATTGAATACGGTGAAAATCGGCCTCGATGGCCTCGGACAAGGCCTTGATGGCCTTGGTTTTCGCCAGTCCCGGAGCCCCTTCAACCAGCACATGCCCGCCAGCGAGCAGGCAGATGAGCATGCGATCAATCAGTTGTTCCTGGCCAATAATCTGTCGGCCCATCCAGCTGCGTAATGCCAGCAGCGCTTCATGGTGTTTCATAGCCCTGTCAACAACCCCCGAAAATGTCCTGGCATGAATCTGTAGCAGTCTTCGATGCCCAATGGTCTAGACTGACAGTAACCTGAAAACGCAGATTATTTAAGCACGGCGTGCAGGTTCTTTTTTACTGAATACGGTGAACCCTTGCCACACTGGGCCGAGGGAAAGGTTGGAGGACCTATGGCATTTATTCTGGCAAGTAGCAGGGCAGAGTTTATTGCCATTTTGCAGTCACGTCTGAGGGATCTCGTCGAACCGGATGACAGGGACAGGTTGGCCCTGTTTTGCGAGCAGTTCTTTGGCATTGTGCCGCTCAGCGAATTGCTTACCAGGCAGGATGCCGATCTGCTGGGTTGTACCCTCTCTTTCTGGCGCTTTCTCCAGACCGTTGCCGGTGGCGCTGAAAAGATTCGCGTATTCAATCCAGACACCCAGCAGCATGGCTGGCAATCGACTCACTCGGTTGTCGAAATCATCCACCCGGACTGCCCTTTTCTGGTTGACTCGGTGCGCATGGAACTCAACCGGCAAGGGTATGCGATCCACACGCTGCAAAACAGTGTCATGGCTGTCGAGCGTGATGCTGCGGGTCGACTGCAGCAGTTGTACTCCCGCGCTGAGCAGCGGCCAGCGGCCCTTGAGTCGGTGATGTATATCGAGATTGATCGCTGCGCCAACACGGCCGAGCTGAAATCGCTCGAGGCTCAGCTGCAGTCCGTATTGGCTCAGGTGCGGGTTTCCGTTGCGGATTTTCCGGCCATGACCGCTCAGGCACAGGCCTTGATCAAGTCCATTGCGGGTAAGGGCTTCAGCTATTTTGCCAAGGCCGAGCGCGAAGAGGGGCAGGCCTTTTTGCAGTGGCTGCTGAATGACCACTTTACCTTTCTTGGCTATGAATGCTTCAGTATTGTGCAGGGCCTGCCTGAGCGGCGTCTGGGTCTTCGCAACTCGGATAGCCTGGGCATACCCAGGTTGCTGCCGCGGGACGAGTCGATTGCCGGATTGCCGCAACGTGTTCTGGACTATTTACAGGCGCCCCATTTGCTGTCCTTTGCCAAGGCGTCTTCGTTCAGTCAGGTACATCGCCCAGCCTATCCGGACTATGTGTCGATTCGCGAGGTGGATAAAGAGGGGCAAGTGGTGCTTGAGCACCGCTTCATGGGCCTGTATACCTCGCGGGTTTATACCGGCAGTGTTGATGCCATACCCTACCTGCGCAGTAAGGTAGCTGCTGTCAGAAAAGCCTCGGGTTTGAATGCGCATAGCCATCTTGGCAAGGAGCTTGACCAGGTATTGCAGGTCTTGCCAAGGGATGATCTGTTTCAGATGTCTGAAGACGAACTCGGCCAGACGGCCCTGAGCGTGGTGCAGATGCAGGAGCGCAATCAGATCAGGGTATTTCTGCGCAGTGGCAATTATGGACGCTTTTACTACGTTCTGACCTTTATTCCGAGGGACATATACTCGACGGCCATCCGTGAGAAAGTTCAACAGGTGCTTATGAGTCGGCTGCAGGCAACCGACTGCGAGTTCTGGACCTATTTCTCCGAGTCGGTTCTGGCGCGCACCCAATTTATTCTCAGTGTTGACCCCAAACAGGAACTGCTCGTGGATCCGGTGAAGATTGAACAGGATGTGATCCAGGTTTGCCGTAGCTGGCAGGATGATTTTCGTGATCGACTACTTGAAACCCTCGGTGAGGCCCAGGCGACGGCTGCCCTGGATGCTTTTTCGGCGGGCTTTCCCGCTGGATACACTGAACGTTTTACCGCTGCCAGTGGCGTTGTCGACATGCAGCATTTGTTATCCCTGAGTGATGAAAAAAACCTGGCCATGAGCTTTTATCAGCCGCTGGCGCAGCGTCCGGGGGTGCTGCACTGCAAGTTGTATCACCTGCATGAGCCTCTGCCACTGTCCGACATCATGCCGATTCTGGAAAACCTCGGCCTGCGCGTGCTGGGTGAGTTTCCCTTCTGTTTTTCCCGAGAGGATGGCAGGCAATACTGGATACACGATTTTGAGTTCACCTATGCCCTGGATGCCGGCCTGGACATCCAGGAGGTCAATACCCTGTTTCAGGAGGCATTTGAGCAGGTGTGGCGGGGTCAGGCAGAAAATGACGGATTCAACCGTCTGGTATTGCTGGCTCGACTTTCCTGGCGTGACGTCTCTCTGCTGCGAGCCTATGCGCGTTACCTGAAACAGATTCGCATGGGTTTTGAACTGCCCTACATTGCCAATACCCTGGTTGCCCATGCTGATATTGCCCGGGAACTGGTGCGGTTGTTCCGTACCCGCTTCTACCTGGCGCGCAAGCTGTCCGCTGAGGACTTGCAGGACAAGCAGCAACGTCTCGATCAGGCGATTCTGAGTGCACTGGAGAAGGTGGCGGTACTCAATGAAGACAGGATTCTCAGGCGCTATCTGGATCTGATCAAGGCGACCCTGAGAACCAACTTCTTCGCGCCGGGCAGCGACGGCCAGATGCGCGACTACATCAGCCTGAAATTTGATCCGCAGGTCATTCCGGATTTGCCGCTTCCACGGCCCATGTACGAGATCTTCGTCTATTCTCCGCGCTTCGAGGGTGTCCATTTACGCGGTGGCAAGGTGGCGCGGGGCGGATTGCGCTGGTCTGACCGCGAGGAGGATTACCGAACCGAGGTGCTTGGCCTGGTCAAGGCCCAGCAGGTCAAGAATGCGGTGATTGTGCCAGTCGGTGCCAAGGGCGGTTTCGTTCCGCGGCGTTTGCCAGTCAATGGCAGTCGCGATGAGATACAGCAGGAAGCCATCGCCTGCTATCGCTTGTTTATCATGGGGCTGCTTGACCTGACCGACAACCTGCAAGACGGCAAGTTGATACCGCCTGCCCAGGTGGTGCGCTATGACGATGATGACCCCTATCTGGTGGTCGCCGCTGACAAGGGTACGGCGACCTTCTCGGATATTGCCAATGGTATTGCGGCGGACTATGGCTTTTGGCTTGGTGATGCCTTTGCGTCGGGTGGCTCGGCGGGTTACGACCATAAAAAGATGGGGATTACGGCCCGTGGCGCCTGGGTGTCCGTTCAGCGGCATTTCCGTGAACTGGGTGTCAATGTGCAGACCGATCCGGTCACTGTGATCGGGATTGGCGACATGGCCGGGGATGTCTTCGGTAATGGCCTGCTGCAGTCGCGCAGTATCAAGCTGGTGGCGGCCTTCAACCATCAGCATATTTTCATTGACCCGAATCCTGACCCCGAGCTCAGTTTTGTTGAGCGGCAAAGGTTGTTCAATTTGCCGCGCTCAAGTTGGGCCGACTATGACCAAAGCCTGGTTTCTGAGGGGGGTGGGCTATTCGAACGCAGCCTGAAGCAAATCAGACTGAGTGAGCCAATGAAGGCCCTTTTCGATATTCAGGTCGAGCATCTGACACCGGCAGAACTCATCAGTTACCTGCTGCGTGCACCCGTCGACCTGATCTGGAACGGCGGCATTGGCACCTACGTCAAAGCCAGCACAGAGAGTCATGCTGATGTGGGTGACAAGGCCAACGATACCTTGCGGGTCAACGGACGCGACCTGCGCTGCAAGGTCATAGGGGAGGGCGGTAACCTGGGCATGACCCAACTGGGCCGTGTCGAGTATTGCCTGCATGGTGGCGCCGCCAATACCGACTTTATCGACAACGCCGGTGGCGTGGATTGCTCTGATCATGAGGTCAACATCAAGATTCTCCTCAACGAGGTGGTGGCCGCTGGGGATATGACCCACAAGCAGCGCAATACCTTGTTGGCCAGCATGACCGATGCCGTCTCCGAACTGGTTCTGGCCAACAACTACAAACAGACCCAGGCGATCAGTCTGGCGCAGCATCAGGCAGCTCGATCCATGGCCGAGTATCGGCGCTTCATCAGCGCCATGGAGAGTGTCGGCAAGTTGAGTCGCTCTCTGGAGTTCATTCCCGAAGATGACCAGTTGGCCGAGCGCTCGGCCCAGGGTATGGGGCTGACTCGTCCGGAGCTGTCGATCCTGATTTCCTACTCTAAGGGTGACCTCAAGCAGGCGCTGGCCGCTTCACACGTGCCGGAGGATGCCTATCTGGCCAGGGAGCTGGACACCGCTTTCCCGGCCATATTGGTCAAAAAGCACCGGCAGGCCTTGAGCAGCCACAGGCTCAAGCGGGAAATCATCGCAACCCAGTTGGCCAATGATCTGGTCAATCATATGGGTATTACCTTTTTGCGCAGGTTGGAGCAATCCACCGGGGCTTTACCTTGTGATATTGCCCGCGCTTATGTCGTGGCGCGCGACGTCTTCAAACTGCGCAGTCATTTTGCCGCCGTCGAGGCGCTGGATCATAAGGTTCCGGCCCGGGTGCAAATGGAACTGATGACCGACTTGATGCGACTGGGGCGGCGGGCGACACGCTGGTTTTTGCGTAATCGCCGCAGTCAGCTGAGCCCGGAAGCTGAAGTAGCCTGTTTTGCTCCGCGTATCCAGGCTTTGGCAGAGCAGTTCGACAGCCTGTTCGAAGGGCCTGTCCGCACGCAGTGGGAAGCACGCTACGAGACCTATGTTGAGTCCGGTGTGCCGGAGGCTATTGCTCGTCTGGTTGCCGGGACCGGGCATTTCTACACCCTGTTGGGTATTATCGAGGCCGCCGATGCCACCGGGCAGCCCGCTGAACTGGTAGCACAGCTGTTCTTTGCGCTAGGAAGCGAGCTGCAATTACCCTGGTTTGCTGCGCAGATCAATAATCTCCCGGTCGAAAACCACTGGCAGGCGCTGGCCCGGGAAAGCTACCGAGATGACCTGGATTGGCAGACCCGAACCATGACCGAATCGGTCCTGCAATTGGCGGGCAAGCATGCTTCAGTAGCGCCGATGATTGAGCAGTGGCTGCAGCTCAACCCTTTTCTTGTGCAGCGCTGGCGTGTCATGCTCGGCGAACTGAAAAGTGCCGGCATGGGTGACTATCCCATGGTCGCGGTGGCCATGCGCGAGTTGCTTGATCTGGCGCAGGCCGCCCGGCACAGCAAGGCTGATGCAGCGAGTGTGGACGAGCCATGAGGAGCGGATGGATTGACGCAGGAAAAGCTGATTGTCGATATTGCCCTGCCAGCGGAGCGTTACCTGGCCTGGTATCGGGGCCAGGCCGGTCGGGTGTTGATGACCAGCCGAGACGGGCGCAAGGTCAGTTTGCCAGCGCATCACCTGCGACCCTTTCTCAGCCATGAAGGGGTTTACGGCAGTTTTCTGATGCGCTTTACCAGCGATGGCAAGTTGCTGTCGCTTGAACGTCTTTGAACGCAGCCTAACCTGGCAGGAACAGGTATACTCTGCGCTGATTTTTCCAAGGGGTCCCGCCAATGTATTCCATGATGCGCTCATTGTTGTTCAGGCTGCCTGCCGAAACCTCCCATGACCTGGCTCTGGATATGATTGGCGCCGCAGGCCGTCTGGGGCTGGCCGGCAAGTTGGCCCGGCCGGTTGCCCCGCAACCGGTGCAGGTCATGGGCCTGACCTTCGATAACCCGGTGGGGCTGGCGGCCGGTCTGGATAAAAACGCTCTGGCAGTGGATGGCTTTGCTGCCATGGGCTTCGGGTTTATTGAGGTCGGCACTGTCACACCCAAACCGCAGCCGGGCAACTCCAAGCCGCGCATGTTCCGTCTGCCGGAGCAGAGTGCAATCATCAATCGCATGGGCTTCAACAATCTGGGCGTCGATGCTCTGTTGCAACGTCTGGACTCGGTGCGTTATCGCGGTGTGCTGGGAATCAATATCGGCAAGAACGCGGTAACGCCCGTTGAGCAGGCGGTAGAAGACTATCTGATCTGCCTGCGCAAGGTCTACTCTCGGGCCAGCTATGTGACGGTCAACCTGTCCTCCCCGAATACCCCGGGCTTGCGTACCTTGCAGTATGGCGACACCTTGAAGCTGTTGTTGCAGCAGATCAAGGACTGCCAGTCTGAACTGCATGCCCAGCATGGCCGCTATGTGCCGATTGCCATCAAGATTGCGCCCGACATGTTGCCAGAGGACTTGATACTGGTAGCCAATACCCTACTGGAGCAGGGCATGGATGCGGTGATTGCCACCAACACAACCCTGGAGCGCACGGCGGTTATTGGTCTGGAACACGCTGATGAGTCCGGCGGATTATCGGGTGGCCCCTTGACCGATGTGTCTACCGAGGTAATCCGCCTTCTGGCGGACGAGCTCAAGGGCCGTATGCCGATTATCGGTGTGGGCGGCATTCTTGAGGGCAACGATGCGGCTGATAAGATCGCTGCCGGCGCCAGTCTGGTACAGCTTTACAGTGGTTTTATCTATCGCGGACCAGAATTGATCAGGGCTTCGGTGGATGCCATCGCCGCCATGCAAGCTTCTGCGGCCTGAGGTTTGCTGCAGAAATGAGAGGCCCCCGCATAGCGGGGGCCGGATGGGCCTTGAAGGCCCGGCGCTTTAGGGAAGCGCCATGGGAGAAATCGTAAAAAGGGGAATTAACCTACCGCGTGCATCTCGTTAAGTCGATGTACGCCAGAAATACCGGTGAAGCCGGCCCAGTGATCTGCTCTTCCCTCACGCCAACCATTGATCCAGTTCTGTCGGGCTGACGGGGTGTTGAAAGGGCAGGCATCCTGGGACTTGCCATGAACACCCTGTTGATAACCGCGCAAAAAGGCACGTTCCATCGGGTCACGCTTGAGTCTTCTCATACAGTAGATCCCTCATGTTTCAAAACAAACCCGATTCGCAGAGCACGAACGGGGCAAAGAGGCACAGCACAGACTGCGTTGCCGTACCAGGGCAGTCAGCTCAACCGACTGACCGCCCGAAGGGTTGCGCTTACTCAAGGCATAGCTTGTTGTACCCTACCAACAGCGCCTACCCAAAGATCGATTTGGCATACCTGGGCTATCCTTTAGCCGTGTATGCAATAAAACTGTCACCGTTATCCGGAAATCAAATAGATGCGCGAAACTCTTGAATTTTTTGTCACCTGCCCGAAGGGCCTTGAAGGCCTTTTACTCGATGAATTAACCGGGTTGGGAGCACAATCGCCGCGTGAAACCCTGGCGGGCGTCAGTGTTCAGGGTGATCTGGAGTTGGGCTATCGCATCTGTTTGTGGTCGCGTCTGGCCAACCGCGTACTCTTGATCCTCTCGCGCTTTCCGGCAGAGGATGCCCAGTCGCTGTATGACGGCGTGTCGGCGATTGACTGGGCTGAACACATGCAACCCAGTGGCAGCCTGAGTGTGGATTTCAGCGGAACCCTGGCGGCAGTCGACAATACCCACTTTGGCGCGCTCAAGGTCAAGGATGCAGTGGTTGACCAGCTGCGGCAGGCCGACGGTACGAGGCCGGGCGTCGACAAGCAACAACCGGATCTGCGCATCAATGTGCATTGCCGCAGTGGTGAAGTGCAATTGGCTCTGGATATCTCTGGTAATAGCTTGCACCAACGTGGCTACCGTTTGCAGCAGGGCGCAGCGCCCTTGAAGGAGAATCTGGCCGCTGCCATTCTGATGCGTGCCGGCTGGCCGCAGATGGCCGCCGCCGGGCAGGCACTGGCTGATCCCATGTGTGGCTCGGGTACCTTTCTGGTTGAGGCGGCCATGATGGCTACCGACATGGCACCCAATCTGCAGCGCGAGCACTGGGGCTTCAGTCGCTGGTTGCAGCACCGTCCGGCTGTTTGGCAGGGCGTACTGAGCGCTGCGCAGCAGCGTGCTGAACAGGGTCTGGCCCGCGAGCCACTGTGGATCCGTGGTTATGAGGCTGATCCACGTCTGTTGCAGCCGTTGCGCAATAATATTCAGCGTGCCGGATTGGGTAACTGGATCAAGGTCTATCAGGGCGAGCTGGCGACCTTTGCGCCGCATCCGGATCGCGGCCAGACCGGTCTGATCGTCTGTAACCCGCCCTATGGTGAGCGTCTGGGTGATGCTGCCAGTCTGGTCTATCTGTATCAGAAGCTCGGTGATGTATTGCGTGAACAGTGCAGCGGCTGGCACGCGGCAGTGTTCACCGGTAACCCGGATCTGGGCAAGCGCATGGGCATTCGCAGCCACAAGCAATACGCCTTTTTCAACGGCGCCTTGCCGTGCAAGCTGTTGCTGATGGAGTTGCAACCCGAACGCTACGTGACCGGTACGGCCAGCCCGCGTGCGGTCGAGGGTGAGCAGCCGCAGACCGCGCCGAGTAGTAGCGAGGTTCAGGGCGCGCGCCTGAGTGAGTCAGCGCAGATGTTCGCCAACCGCTTGAAGAAGAACCTCAAGACCCTGGGTAAATGGGCGCGACAGAATGACATCAGTTGCTATCGGGTGTACGACGCCGATATGCCAGAGTTTGCCGTGGCCATCGATTTGTACGCCGATTGGGTGCATGTGCAGGAATATCAGGCGCCCGACAGCATCCCCGAGGACAAGGCCCGCGCCCGTTTGCAGGACGTGCTGGCCGCCTTGCCCACGGTACTGGGTCTGCCAGCCAGTCATATTGTGCTCAAGCAGCGTCAGCGCCAGAGTGGCACCAGCCAGTATCAGCGCATGGACCGCAAGGGCGAGTTCCATACCGTAACTGAGGGGCAGGTCAAGTTGCTGGTTAATTTGACCGATTATCTGGATACAGGCCTGTTCCTTGATCACCGTCCCCTGCGCCTGAAACTGGCAGCAGAGGCCCGGGGCAAGCGCTTTCTCAACCTGTTCTGTTATACCGCCAGTGCGACTGTGCATGCGGCTGTTGCCGGGGCACGCAGTACCACCAGTGTCGACCTGTCGAAGACCTATCTGGATTGGGCGCGGCGCAACCTGTCATTGAACGGGTTGTCGGATCTGCACAAGCTGGTGCAGGCGGATGTCATGCAGTGGTTAGCGGCGGATACCGGAGAATACGACTTGATCTTCATTGATCCGCCGACCTTTTCCAACTCCAAGCGGCTGGACGATGTTTTTGATATTCAGCGCGATCATCTGCACTTGATCGAGATGGCCATGGCGCGCCTGACTGCGGGGGGGGTGTTGTACTTCTCGAACAACTTCCGGCGTTTCAAGCTGGATCCAGAGCTGAGCGAGCGCTACCGGATAACTGACATCTCAGCGCAAACCCTGGATCGTGACTTTCAGCGCAACACTAAGATCCACCGAACCTGGCGCATTGAACCAGCTCAGGCGGCATCAGTTACCTGATGCCACCGTGGACTGGGTGCGGCGGTGTACTTCAGTCAGCACACGGTCCAGCGCCTCTCGGCTGCCACCCGCTGAGGGGTGGTTGACGATGGCTGTAACCGCCCAGCTTTGGCCGTTGGCATCACGGGTGATGCCGGCAATCGCGCGAACATTACGCAGGGTGCCGGTTTTGATGTGAGCTTGCCCGGCAACCGGGGTATTGCGTAGCCGACGGCGCATGGTGCCATCCATGGCCGCGAGTGGCATTGAGGCGATAAATTCGGCGGAATAGGGGCTGTTCCAGGCTTGTTCCAGCAATCTGGACATATCGCGGGCGGTCATGCGTTCGATCCGCGAGAGGCCAGAGCCATTATCCAGTACCAGGCTGTCGGTCTGAATGCCCTTGTCCCGTAACCACAGATTGATGCTGCGTACGGCGGCCTGGTAGTCATCGGCATCCGTGGCGCTGCGTTGTTCACGGCCGATGCTGAGAAACAGCTGACGTGCCAGGGTGTTGTTACTGAACTTGTTGATCTCGCGAATCAGGTGTACCAGATCCGGAGAGTCACTGACAGCCAGTGAGCGGGCGTTGGGTGGCATGCGGCCAATGCGTGTTGTGCCGCTGATACGTCCACCCATGTCCTGCCACAAACTGCGCAGTGTGCTGCCCGTGTAAGTGGCCGCGTCCAGTACGGAAAGATAGCGCTGTGCCGAGCATCCCTGATGCAGTGCGCCGGTCAGGGTAATGGTGGCTGAGTTGCCGCGGTCCTGTACGCCATAGGTCACATTCGGCCAGGGGCAGGATGTGACCGGTGGCAGTAGCGTCAACTGGTTGTCGATGTTGACTTCTGCCAGTGCCGGTTCCAATTGGATACGCACGCCATCTGACTCGGCGTTGCTGCGCAGGGTCAATAATTTGAGATTGCTCAGCAGTGGATCAGGCTCAACCAGAAAGGGGCGGGTAGGGTCGTTGCCGTCATCCGGAAAGGGTTGAGCATTGACAGGCAAGCGCAAATCGGCCGGAACCAGAACCAGATCGCCCCTGACTTCACGTACGCCGGCAGCACGCAGTTCACGCATCAGCCGCCACATGCGTTCCATCGTCAGGTTCGGGTCACCGCCACTGCGGTAGATCAGGTCGCCGTCCAGTACGCCGTTATTGATCTGCCCGCTGGTATACAGCTCGGTCCGCCATTGGTGGGTAGGGCCAAGCAATTCGAGGGCGGCATAGGTGGTCAGCAGCTTCATGGTCGAGGCCGGGTTGACGACCTGCTCGGCATTAACGAATTGGGCAATACCCTGGCCTTCCAAAGGAATGATAGCCAGCGACATGGCTTCGGCCGGAATGCGAGCCGAATCCAGCGAGCGCTGAACAGACTCGGGCAAACCACCGATGTCGGCTGCGGACAGGCTGAGCGTCATCAGCAATGCCGGCGCTGTCAGCAGTAAATGGCAGGTGCGGCGCAGAGAATACAGCATGATGATAGGGTACTCCGGTAACGGACTGGCAAGGCGCATGACAAGCGCTTTCTTGACCTTATGAGGCCATCATCACCCAATTTCTAGCAAAGTCCAAGGCCTGTTCAATTTTGCCTGCTAAAGGACCTTCTAGGGCTCAGACGAAAAAGCAGTCTTGCGCTTACCCAGAGTACGGGCAGAAGAACCAGGCTGGCTAGCAGGGTAAACCAGACGCTCTGGCGACGTATGCGATAGGCCTCTTCCAGCAGCTCTGCTTCAGGAATCAGAATGGCCATGAAGACGTCTGGTATTCCCTGCATGTCGATACGGCTTTGCGAAATGATCCAGTGCGCACCCTCGAGTCTTAGGCTGGTTCTACGCTCCTGTTGATAGCCGTCTTCAGCCAGTCGCGCCAATAGCGTGCTGCCCAGCTCGTTGAAATGCTTTAGCCGTAGGGAGCCCCCATGGGCCGGATTGAGAATGCGGTAAATATCCTGGTAGGCAATGACCACGCCGCTACTGTCATACATCAGTAGTTCGGTCGATGGGGTGATCTGTTGTGTGTTCAAGGTGTTTGATAGCTGGGTCAGAGTCAGATCCGCGCCAATAACCGTGTCGCGACCGGCTGGCCGAGCGAGGGTGGTACCAAACTCGCTGGTGGAGAAAAAAATATACGGGGTGGTAATTATCTGCGCATCGGAGTCATGAGCCAGTACATACCAGGGCCGGCTGCGCGGATCAAAACCGTCATCGGCCACCCTGCGACGTTCGATCAGCGTCAGCTGCTGGTCGAGAAATAGATGTTGTACCTCGCGTTGCTCGGCCGTAGCGTCAATATGCCAGACCATCCAGAAGGCCTCTTCCGGCGCAGCAAAACGATTTCGCAGAGCAGGGCTGCTGAGTGGACGCAGCATCAGATAGTCGCCGGTTGACCAGCCCTGGTACAGCGAATTGAGTTGCGGATTGTCTTCCAGAATACGTGCCAATTTGGGGAGATGGGACAGGCGAGCATCAATAGTCTGGGTGTCAGGTAGCTCTGTCAGGGCCAGCAGGTTCAAGGCCTGGATCGGGGGGGTGAACAGATTGACCAGATCCTGCTCTACCTGATGGGTTATGCGTTGGAACAAGGCGTCGCCGGTGCTGAGGATCACGCGGCTGTGTTGCTGATACTGAAAGATAGCCTGTCCGACACCCAATAACAGCAGCAAGGTTGTGCTGATCAGTAACATGGCCCAGAGGGGCGGTTCATTGCGATGGTGTGGGGCAGTTGCCTTGGGCATGGCAGCGTCCTGTCAGAGCCTGTCTGTTTCCAGCTTAGTGGCTTTCAGGCTTTTTGCTCAGGCAGTTGGAAAAAATCGCGTGCGGTAGCACTGCTATGTGTTGCCAGGTGTGCCAGGGATTCACCGCGGCAGTGTGCGACGGTGGCGGCAACCTCTGTAATGAAGGCCGGCTCGTTGCGGCCTTTTTTGGGTTTTGGCCTCAGGCTGCGGGGTAGCAACCAGGGGGCATCGGTTTCAAGCATCAGGCGTCCGACGGGTATCTCACCGACCAGTTCCTGTAGATGCGTGCCACGGCGCTCATCGCAGATCCAGCCGGTGATGCCAATATGCAGATCCAGATCGAGATAGCCGTAGAGTGCCTTGCGGTCAGCCGTGAAACAATGGACCACGGCGTTGCCTAGCTGGTCACGATAGTCTTTGAGAAGGTCGACCAGGGTCTCGCTGGCATCGCGTTCGTGGAGAAAGACCGGCAGACCCCGTTCTATGGCCATGCCTAACTGTTCTTCCAGCGCCAGAAGTTGGGCAGGTCGAGGGGAAAAGTCGCGATTGAAGTCCAATCCGCACTCACCGATGGCGCGCACGCAGTCGCTGCTGGTCAGTTGGCGAAGCTCGGCAGCCAGTTCAGTATTCCAGTCCTTGGCCTGATGCGGGTGGACACCTGCGGTACAAAAAAGCCGTGCTGGCGATGCCGCACACAAACCTTGTACCTGGTGACTGACGGGTAGTGAGGTTGCGGTCAAGACCATCTGGCTGATGCCGGCGTCCCAGGCCCGTTCCAACACGGCCTCACGATCGTGATCGAAGGCCCTGTCGGTCAGGTTGACGCCGATATCAATCCAGTCCATGCCAAGCTGTTATCAGTTGGCTGGGCGAGGTTTAGCTGCGCGGGGTTTGCTCGGGAATTCCTTGCGCGGCTTGGGACGCGCAGGGCGCTCGGTTTCACCGGCTGGCAAGGGCCAGGCGCGAATCTGCAGAGCCACGCCGTTGATCTCGACGCTGGCGAGCTTGGCCAAGGTGGCCTCGCTGAGTTCCGGCAGATAGACACCTGTATGCTCGGTAAACATCTTGATATGACCGATTTCCGGGCGCTTCAGACCGCCAAAGCGGCACAGGGCATCGACCAGCGGCTTGGGCATCAAGCCATTACTGCGCCCACCCTTGACCTTGTAGCGCAACAGGCCGCTGTCACGTTCGGCAAAGCCGGTTTCGCGACTGTTGGCGGCCGGGGCTACCGGCAGATCCTTGACGGGTTCAACCAGTGCCTTGGCGCTGGGCAGCAAGGACAGCAAGGTGGCGGCCAGTTCATCGGGCTGCAGGCTGGTCAGTTCCAGTAGGTCACAAACCAGTTTCTCGTGCAGTGCGCCGGTGTTTTCGCGGGCCGTATTGATGCGCGTAGCCAGCTTGCTCAGGCGGCCGCTGCGAACAGCATCGGCACTGGGCAGCGATTGGGTCTGAATCTTCTGACCGGTGGCCTTTTCCAGCAGGTGCAGCAGACGACGCTCGCGTGGCGTGGCGAACAGAATCGCGGTGCCGGAACGACCGGCACGACCAGTACGACCGATGCGGTGAACATAGGACTCGCTGTCATGCGGCACGTCGTAGTTCAAGACGTGGGATATGCGCTCAACGTCCAGACCGCGCGCAGCCACATCGGTGGCAACGACGATGTCCAGCAGGCCGCGTTTCAGACGATCAACCACCTGTTCGCGCAGTTGCTGGCTAAGATCACCGTTCAGTGCGGCCGCGGCAAAGCCACGGGCCTCAAGACGTTCGGCAATTTCCATGCTGGCAGTCTTGGTCCGAACAAAGACAATCATCGCCTCGACTGGCTCGACTTCAAGCAGGCGAGTCATGGCATCCAGTTTGTGGTGATTGGAGACTTCCCAGACAATCTGGGTAATGGTGTCAAGGCTACTGGTCGCACTGCTGTGCAGACGAATTTCCTTGGGGTCGCGCATGTGCTTGCGTGCCACTGTGCGCACGCCTGGGGGCATGGTGGCCGAGAACAGGGCTTTCTGGGTGGTATCCGGCACTTTCTCGAAAACCGCGTCGAGGTCGTCGGCAAAGCCCATCTTGAGCATTTCATCCGCTTCATCCAGCACCAGGAAGCGCATGTTGTCGAATTTGATGCTGCCACGACGCATGTGATCGGTCAGGCGACCAGGCGTCGCCACCACTACGTGGGCGCCGCGCTCAAGGGCCTTGAACTGCGGTGCAAAGGCGGAACCGCCATACAGGGCCAATACCGAGAAGCCGCGCATGTTCTGTGCATAGCGCTGAAAGGCCTCGGCAACTTGCAGGGCCAGTTCACGGGTGGGCGTCAGGATCAAAGCCTGGGTCGCGCGAATGCTGACGTCAATGCCAGCCAGTACTGGCAAAGCAAAGGCAGCCGTCTTGCCGGTGCCGGTTTGGGCCAGGCCAAGCAGGTCGTCGCCAGCCAAAAGAGTGGGTATAGCCTCGGCCTGGATAGCGGAGGGTGTTTCATAACCGAGGCTGGTCAGAGCCTCAAGGAGCGGTGCAGGCAAGCCGAGATCGGCAAACTGCGGTGCCGCCGGAGCGGTATCGGACATACTTGGAGTAAACCTTGGGGGAAAAATTGATCAAAGAGTATACGCGCATTTGCGGGAAATTGCCGCAAGGTTTTTCAGTGTCTGGCTATGAATTGCTGTAGCTGTCAGGCTTTCCGAACATTCAGAGTTTATAGGTGAGCTTATGGGCAGGCTGGTCGAGGGCAACTGGCATGACGAATGGTACGACACCGAGAGTAACGGTGGGGCCTTTGTCAGGGAACATGCCGGATTTCGCGAATCCATTTCTCAGGATGGGCGCTTTGCCGCGGAGTCAGGCCGCTATCATTTATATGTATCGCTGGCCTGTCCCTGGGCGCACAGAACGCTGATCATGCGTCATTTGAAAGGGCTCGATAATCATATTGAGGTGACTGCAGTGGAGCCGCACATGCTGGAGCAGGGCTGGACCTACGATCCCCCCGAGCCACTCTATGGCTATACCCGGCATCACCAGCTCTATACCCATGCCAAGGCCGATTACACTGGCCGGGTAACAGTGCCGGTACTCTGGGACAAACAGTTGCAGACCATTGTCAATAACGAGTCCGCCGAGATCATCCGGCTTTTCAATAGCGCCTTTGATGATCTGACGGGCAACACCCTGGATTTTTATCCAGAGCATCTGCGTGCCGAGATTGACCAGATCAATCAGCGGGTTTACGACGAGATCAACAATGGCGTCTACAAGGCTGGCTTTGCCACCTCGCAAGAGGTTTACGCAGAGGCCTGCCAGGCCCTTTTCAAGGCATTGGACTGGGTTGAATCACTGTTGTCGCAGCGACGCTATCTCCTGGGTGAGCAGCTAACCGAAGCGGATTGGCGTCTCTTTACTACGCTGGTGCGTTTTGACCCGGTTTATCATGGTCACTTCAAGTGCAATATCAGACGGATTGAGGATTACCCGCAGCTGTCGGGGTATTTGCGCGAGTTGTATCAATGGCCGGGTATTGCCGAGACGGTGAATTTTGAGCAGATCAAGCAGCATTACTACTACAGTCACGACACGATCAATCCAACCCGGATCGTGCCCCTGGGCCAGGGCATGGATTTGACGCTGGCCCATGGGCGCGGTTGAGCGTCAGTCTTCCAATCCGCTTTGGGTCGGGTTTTCGGCGCAGATCACGCGATTGCGCCCGGCCTCCTTGGCTTGATACAGCGCCTTGTCGGCACGCGCCAGCGTGTCATCGGTGGTTTCGCCAGCCTGAAACTCGGCAACGCCAATCGATACCGTGATTCGGGCGCCGGGCGGAAGGGCGGCAAAGGATAGTTGTTCGATTGACTTGCGGATACGCTCTGTCTTGATCAGGGCGCCTGCCAGTCCGGTTTGTGGCATGACCAGCAGAAACTCCTCACCACCATAACGGCCGAAGCTGTCGATCACCCTTAAATCATTGGCTATAGCCGCGGCCAAGTTGCGTAGAATCTCATCCCCGGCCTGGTGGCCGTGGGTATCGTTAATCTGTTTAAAGTAGTCCACGTCGAGGATGCCAAGACTGAAGGCGCCGGGTGCACGCTTGTAACGATTGGATTCCTCGCTCAGCACCTGAAATATTCGCCGGCGATTGAATACGCCGGTCAACTCATCGATGTTGACCAGCTCCTGAATCCGTGCCATGGCGGTTTTGAGTTCATTGTTGCGTAATCGCAGCTTCCCGCGCAGGCCGCTGATAAAACCGCCAATCAAGGCCAGCTCGGCCAGAACCAGTACGTAGGCCAAGGCTTGAATGAGTTCCAGTGAGGTATTGATTGAGGTCGGTTTGAATAGCCAGAGCGCCAGCATCAGCAGGCTGTACTGGATGAAAAAGACCACGCAGACCAGAATGTAATGCCGCACACTCAGGCCGAGAATGCCATACAGCATGGGCACTATCGTGAGCAGCAGGAATACCGCACGTGCTTGCCCAGGCTCAAGCGCATACATGACCCACAACGCAGGCCACTGGCAGGCAATAATCTGAGGGGCGGTCATGCTGGGATCGCGTAGTCGTAAATTGATATTGAAGTGGATCAGCAGCCAGAATGTCACGCTGGCCAAGAGAGCAAATAAGGCAAAGTGCACAACAAGATCCAGCGGGATCATGCCCTGCAGATGAAAGATCACTATGACAATCACCGTCACCGAGTAGGATGCGAAGGACATCAGTACGCGGCGCTTGCGCAGCGCTTGCTGGTTGGCAAGGGTTTCAGGGTTTTTTGCCCGAGCGACGGCTGCAGGTTCTTTGCTGATATCCGGATTATCCATGCCGATATCCATTTTTATTATGATGAGGTCGGAGTATGGCATAAAGCCATATAGTTATTTCGTACCATAGTACGCAAAAATGGCTCATTTGAAAGGCATGCTATCACTCATATATCGGAACTGTGACACTGTCCGCTTATGAGTCGTCAGGTATAGCAGATATCACTTACCCAGTATTGTCTTTCTCCTGAAGGTGAGATGACGGTGATCTCGTCGTCGCGGGTTTTGCCCAGCAGCGCACGAGCCATGGGGCTATCAATACTGATATGACGTTTAGCTGGATCGATTTCGTCGGCTCCGACGATGCGTACGCTCATTATCGTACCCTGATCGTCTTCCAGCTCCACACGGGCGCCAAAGAATACCCGGCTGAGATCGGCAGGGGGCTGATCGACGACCTTGAGCTGCTCCAGGCGTTTGCGTAGAAAACGCACGCGCCCGTCGATTTCGCGCAGCCTCTTTTTGCCGTAGATATATTCTGCATTTTCCGAACGGTCGCCCAGTGCGGCGGCGTCACTTACTGCCTGGGTTACTTCCGGGCGTTGTACATGCCAGAGCTCATGCAGTTCGTCGCGCAGTCGTTGCATGCCCTGCGGGCTGATCAGTGGCGTGCTGGCCGCTCTCGGCGGCCGATAGCGGCTCACTCAGGTGCCTCGGTTGATCAAGCGCATGGGGCTTTCGCGGACCACGGCGCGGGTACCCAGCGCACCTGCCGTGCCAATCAGCAGGGCGCCGCCAAGGGGGATCAGCAGCCACAGCAGGTAATGCGGTTGCCAGTCCAGGTTCAAGGCGTAGCGGTACAGCAGCCAGGTAATTAACTCGGCGGCGACAATCGCCATGGTCCCGGCCAGCCCGCCCAGCAGGGCAAACTCCATGCGGTTGGCGCTGCGCAGCAGTGCTTTGCGGGCGCCCAGTGTGCGCAGCAGCGCGCCCTCGTAAAGACGGTTGTCCAGGGTGGATTGCAGTGCTGCAAACAGCACGGTAAAGCCCGCCAACAGCACAAAGATCAGCACGTACTCCACCGCCAGCGTGACTTGCGCAAGGATCTCGCGAATCTGCTTGAGAATGGCCTCGACCTCCAGCAAGGTCATGGCCGGAAAGGCCTGGGTCAGTTCCCGGAGCTTGTGTCTTTCCTCGCTGGGCAGCCTGAAACTGGTGAGCAGGGTGCTCGGCAGCTCATCCAGGGTGCCAGGGGAAAAGATCATGTAGAAATTCGGGGTGAAGTTGTCCCAGTTGACCTGGCGAATATTGCTGACCGTGGCCTCCAGCGTCTGGCCGCTGATGACAAAGCCCAGCTCATCTCCCAGTTTCAGGCCCAGGCTGTCAGCCAATTCAGACTCCACCGAGACCAGCGCGGCATCGGTGGCAATGTCGTCCGGCCACCAATTGCCCTCAAGCAACTGGTTGTCTGCTGCCAGCTGCGCTGACCAGGTCAGACTCAAATCCCGGCTGATGGCCCGATCGCCCTGGCTTTCCTTGGTTACCAGATCACGTACCGGCTGGCCGTTGATCTCTGTCAGTCGCCCCGGGGTGACGGGGTACAGCGGTGCGCTAACCGCACCAATGCGCGCAAGTGCTTCTGTGAAGGCCTGTTGCTCGCTGGGTAGAATATTCAGGGCAAAGTGATTGGGCGTGTCCTGCGGTAGTTGCTGTTGCCAGGTATCCAGCAATTCGGTACGCAAAATCAGCACCACCACCATGGACATCAGAATCAGGCCAAAGGCCAGAATCTGGCCCGCTGCTGTCGTCGGCTGCTTCAGTAGCTGACCACTGCCCAAGCGCCAGGCCAGGCTGGCATGGCGGAGACGGTTGCCACTGACCTTGAGCAGCAGAAGTGCAACCAGGCCGAGTATTAGCGCTGCAAAAGCGCCGCCAAGCACCACGGCCAGAGTAATGCGCAGGTTGCCGGTGAACTGCCACATCAGCAGACAGAGGCTGGTCAGGGCCAGGCCATAGATTAACCAGCCACTGCTGGGCAGCGGCGCCAGGTCACGGCGCAATACGCGCAGCGGTGCCACCTCGCCTAACCGAAGCAACGGTGGCAGAGCAAAGCCCGCCAGGGCAATCAGGCCGGTTGCTGCGCCGACCAGCAGGGGTTTGAGGCCGACACCGGGTAGATCCGGTGGCAGCAGATCCTGCAGCAGGATAACCAGCCCCCACTGCATCGCCCAGCCCAAGGTCAGGCCTATCAGGGTGGCGACCAGGCCAAGACAGGCCAACTGCGTTATGAACAGGCCCATGACCCGTCGTCGGCTCGCTCCCATGCAACGCAACAGCGCGCTGGTATCGAAATGCCGTTGGGCGAAGCGACTGGCGGACAGGGCCACGGCCACCCCGGCGAGGACCACGGCAGCGATGCTGGCCAGCCCGAGAAACTGGGCTGCACGATCCAGCGCGCTGCCGATCTGCTGGTTATCATCGGCTACCGTGGTCAGGCGCTGGTTAGCTTCCAGACGTGGTTGAAGCCATTGACTGTAGGTCTGCAAGGCTTGCTCTTCACCACTGAACAACAGCCGATAGCGTACCCGGCTACCTGGCTGAATAACGCCGGTTGCATCCAGGTCCACCAGATTCATCAATACGCGCGGCGTAAGACTGTAGAAATCGCCGGCACGATCCGGTTCATGGGTCAGCAGGGCGGCTATGTTCAGTTCGATACGACCCACTTCAAGGGGACTGCCGCGTTCAAGCGCCAGTTGTGCCGAGAGTCTTGGCTCGATCCACACCTGTCCGGCCCCAGGAACCTGGTCGACGATACGTTCTTCGCCCAGTGCTGTATCGGCAATCCGAACCTGGCCGCGCAACGGATAACCGGGTCCGACGGCCTTGACACTTGACAGCTGCATGTCGCGGTCACTGGCCATGACGCTGTTGAACTCCACAACCCTGACATGATTCAAGCCCAGCTCCGTGGCTTTCTCCACCAGTTCGTCGGCCAGGGGTGCCCGCGATGACAGGACCATATCGGCACCCAGAAACTCGGCAGCCCGGCTGACCATGCCGCGTTGCAGTCGATCAGTAAAAAAACTGATCGCGGTGCTGACCAGTACCGCGATGATCAGCGCCAATACCAGTACCCTTAGTTCACCGGCGCGCCACTCACGCGCCAGCAGGCGGAAAGCCAGTGGCCAGGCTGTCGGATTCATGGCGTGCTCTCCACCAGTCTCCCGGCGTCCAGTTGCAACGCGGACTGGCAGCGTCCGGCCAGCCGCTGGTCGTGGGTGACCATGATCAGAGTGGTGCCCTGTTCGCGGTTCATGTCAAACAGCAGGTCAGTAATTTTCTGGCCGGTCACGGCATCAAGGTTCCCGGTCGGCTCATCGGCAAACAGAATGTCGGGCTCGCTGGCAAAGGCGCGGGCGATGGCGACGCGCTGTTGCTCGCCACCGGACAGCTGACGGGGGTAGTGACTCAGCCGTTGACCGAGTCCCACCCGCTCGAGTAATTGGCTGGCAGCGGTTCTGGCATCACGGCGGCCATGCAGCTCAAGGGGCAGCATGACATTTTCCAGCGCTGTCAGGCTGTCGAGTAACTGAAATGACTGGAACACAAAGCCCACGTGATCAGCACGCAGGGCGGCGCGCTGATCTTCATTGAGGCTGCTCAGGCGCTGCCCGGCCAGCTCGACTTCACCGTCACTCGGCAAGTCCAGACCGGCTAGCAGACTCAACAAGGTGGACTTGCCGGATCCTGAGGCGCCAACGATCGCAACGCTGCTGCCGCGTTCAATTATCAGACTGACGTCGTCAAGAATGGTCAGCGCAGCTTCCGAGCTGTGGACGACTTTGCTAAGGTGGTTGGCAACAATCACGTTGTCTGACATGGGGCATGCCCTTGATGAGTTTTTTGAGAAATGGCCTGGCCGCTGTGCTGCTGTGGCTTATAGTGCTGCCGGTCAGCGCGCAGACGGTACTGATTGTCGGCGATAGTATCAGTGCCGCTTTCGGTCTGGAAATCGATCAGGGCTGGGTCAATCTGCTGGAACAGCGTTTGCAGGCCCGGGATCAGGCGATTGACGTGGTCAATGCGTCCGTCAGTGGAGACACCACTGCAGGGGGGCTGGCCCGCCTGCCACGGCTGCTTGAGCAGTATTCGCCGGCGCTGGTAGTGATTGAATTGGGGGGTAATGACGGCCTGCGTGGTTTGTCTCCGGCTAATGTGCAACAGAATCTTTCTTCCATGGTCGCGCTGGCCAAGGGTGAGGGTGCAGAGGTGATGCTGCTCGGTATCAAAATTCCACCCAACTACGGCAGGCGTTACACCCAAGCCTTTGAGCAGGCTTTTGTTGAGACCAGCGAAGAACAGGATATTCCCTTGATCCCGTTTATTCTTGACGGCATTGCCGGGGAGCTGGATGAGAGCCTGATGCAGCAGGATGGCATCCATCCGACGGCTGAAGCACAGCCGCGTATTTTGGAAAACGTCTGGCCCCTGTTCGAGCAATGGCTGGTTGAAAAACAGCGGGCTAGCCGCTGATGCTGAAGCGTCTGAGCAAGCGCTGGTGCATGGTGGCTCTTGATGAACAGCACGATTTGTTTGTCGGCGATCGTTTGCATGCCCACCTGGTCGAGATCAATCTACAGTTGGATGTGCCCCTTGAGCGCACGCTTTGTGGCGACCTGCTGCCGTTCAGGCCGGTTTACCGCGAGCTGACCCGTGCCGCACTGGGTGCCTTGTGCCCTCAGTGTCTGTCGCAGGCCAAGGCCCTGCTGGTACCGGCCAGGCGCTCGACAGTCGGACCTGTTCTCGGGGCTGGCCCGGCAAAAGAAGCAGCGTATCCCCAGCAACAGATGGATATTCATGAACAGTATTGATGTGCGGAAAAGGCTCACCAGCGCCAACTGGTCGGTCATTGGTCGGGCGAGCGGCCTGTGGCTGCTGCTGTGTTTGTACATGGCACCTTCATGGGGCTTTGACTATATATTGCAGCCTGAGCAACAGTTGATCGGCGACAACCTGCAGTACACGGCGCGATATGAAGACACCTTTGCTGACCTGGGCAAGCAATACGGTTTCGGTTACCTGGAGTTGATAGCGGCTAATCCGGCGGTCGATCCCTGGTTGCCGGGTGAGGGAACAGTCATTCTGTTGCCGGCACAAAGAATCCTGCCAAGCGCGCCTCAACAGGGAATCGTGATCAATTTGCCAGAATTCAGGTTGTATTATTTTCCACCGGAAGGCGGAACCGTTGTCACTTATCCAGTTGGTATAGGGCGAGAGGGCTGGTCATCGCCCATTGGCGATACCCGCGTCGCACGCAAGGAAGCCAACCCGTCCTGGTATCCACCCCAGTCAATCCGGGATGAGCATGCCGCGCAAGGCGATATTCTCCCTGCTGTGGTGCCACCGGGCCCCGACAATCCCATGGGCCCGTTCAAGATGAATCTGGCCATGAGCGGCTATGTCATCCATGGCACCAACAAGAAGTTCGGTATTGGCATGCGCGTCAGCCATGGCTGCTTCCGAATGCGCAATGAAGATATAACGGCACTCTTTCCGCAGATTCCAATTGGCACGCCTGTGTCCATTATCAATCAGCCTTTCAAGCTGGGTCGCAGGGACGGTGATCTCTATCTCGAGGTGCATGCGCCTCTGGATGAGCACGGTTTGCCATCAACACTTGATCGTCAGGCGGCTATCCAGCAGTTGCTGAGCGTGCAGCAGGAGAGTCTGGCGGGCTATCGGTTGGACTGGGCGGTTATCCGTGATGCGGTTTTTGCTGAAGAGGGTGTGCCGGTCAGGATCGGCAGCTTGAACAATTAACCAGGGTGAGCGCCGGCACGAGCCGGCGGCCACCCTGAGTGCCTGGCTTATTTGCGGCTGGCGCTTTCCAGCATGCGCAGGGCGCGCTCATTGGCTTCATCAGCGCTTTGCTGCGCGCGTTGGGCAGCAGCCAAGGCTTCTTCAGCCTTGCGGTAGGCTTCGTCAGCGCGGGCTTGAGCGCGCGCAGTGGCCGTTTCATTCGCCGACAGGCGTGCGCTGGTTTCCTGGAATTGCTGGGTATTGCTGCAGCCGACAGCCAACAGCGCGGCCAGTGCAACGGCCGAGAGTTTTAGCGTGTTAGTCATAACGTTCACCTTGTGTAAAAGTCCTTGCCAGTCAGTTGGCGCATTACAGTCTAGCAGCGCTGGCACAATACGGAACTGACTTGCGTCATAAATTATCGGGCACATCAGGTATTCAGCCTGTCGCAGGACAAGTTACAGCCTTGTATTGTCCAGCAGCTGCGGTATTGTGTCGCGGTCAAATCCAACAATTAAAAGGACTGCATCCTATGCTGGGAAACCTGGGACTGCTGGTGGGCCTCGCGCTGCTGATCTACATGGCCATGCGCGGCATCAATATCTTCGTCGCTTCATTGGTCTGCTCGCTGGTGGTCGCCGTGACCAACGGTATGCTGATTCCGCGCACGTTGCTGGAGCATTATCCGGCGGGTCAATTGGGTGCCTTCAGTTTTGCCGGGCGCTTTTTTCTGCTGTTTCTCTGCGGCGCCATCTTTGGTAAAGCCATGGCTACCAGCCAGGCCGCGAAAAGTATTGCTTTGGCCATTACCCGCAGTCTGGGGGTCAAGCAGACCCTGCTGGTCGGCATGCTGGTGTGTGCCTTGTTGACCTATGGCGGCGTGGTGGTCTTTGTTGTGGTCTTTACCATGTATCCGCTGGGCATCACCCTGATGCGTGAAGCCAATCTGCCCAAACGCCTGTGGGCGGCGGCGACCTCGGTGGGAGCGGGTACCTTCACCATGACGGCGCTGCCGGGCTCTCCCTCAATCCATAACGTGATTTCAGCCAGTTCGCTGGGTACAGACCTGTTTGCCGGCGGCTGGATTGGACTCTTTGCTGCCTTGATCATGGTCGGTCTGGGCATGTGGTATGTCGAGCGTGGCTGGCGTCTGGCTCGGGCAAGCGGCGAAGGTTTTGTGGAAAATACCCAGGACCGTCGAATGGAGCAGTTGGCCGGTGATCCGGCAGATGCCCCTTCCTGGAAATTGGCGATCATACCTATGGTGGTGGTGCTGGGCGTGATCATGCTGCCCAGGCTGATCATCGGGCTGGGTGACTGGACTGAGGTCCAGGGCTGGTTTGCCGATATGCTGCGCTTCAGCCAGACGCAACCCATCATCTGGCCGTCCATGGCACTGATACTCGGATCATTGACCTGTGTTGTGCTGTTTCCGAGCATGCGCCGCAAGACCATGGAGGTCTTTGGTCAGGGTGCCGAGGATTCCATCATGCCGCTGATCAATACCGCTGCGGTTATCGGTTTTGGTGGGGTCGTGACTCAGACAGCCGGTTTTGGCCAGTTTGCTGAGTGGATACTTGGTGCCAACCTGCCGCCTTTGTTATCGGTTTTTGCCTCGGCTAGTGTGGTCTCGGCCATTGTCGGCTCTTCTTCCGGCGGTTTGCAGATTTTCATGCAAAGTCTGGCGCCGCATTATCTGGAAATGGGTGTGGAACCCGAGATACTGCACCGTATAGCCGCCATCGCCTCGGGTGGTCTGGACTCGCTGCCGCATTGTGGCGCGGTGATTGCCACCTTCATGATCATGGGGCTGACTCACAGGGAAGCTTACAAGGACATGTTTATGGTCACAGTGGCAATTCCGGTCATTGCCTGCCTGGCCTCAATTGGCCTACTGATGGCGTTGGGTATCGGTGTGAACCCGGTCGGTTAAGGAAATGAGCCACTCCAGCGGTGAATTTTTCCCGCTGTGGGTGGTCAACTGTTGTCAGTGACAGTTTGATCAGCCTCAGGGGACGGTGACATGGAGTCAACAACAATTCAGCATGACGTTCAGGGCAAGCAGTTTTATGTTGCTCTGGAAGGTACGCGGGCGTATCTGGCTTACATGGATCTGGGCAAGAAGACCCTGGATATTTACCGTACCTACGTTCCCAACGCGCTGCGTGGCAAAGGTCTGGCGGCGCGGCTTACGGCACACGCGCTGGAGTATGCTGAAGGCGAGGGCTACACGGTCATCCCTTCTTGTTCCTATGTTGAGCGCTACATGGCTCGGCAGTCGCGGTTGACCCAGGCCAAGCTCCAGTAACGTTATTCAGTGCAATAAAAAACCCCGATTGCTCGGGGTTTTTTATTGCAGATGCGGCACTGGATCAGCGCCACATCGACCCATCAATAGTTGCAGTTTCCACGGTACGCGGAAATGTCACGATCTGAGGTGTGGTTCGGGCCGCAGAGGAACTGGCTGTAACGGGTATCGTTATCGAGGAAGCGTTTCATCCAGGATACGCCGAATCGGCTCAGTACGTCGTTATAGGAGTTGCCGCCGTTACCGCAGTAGTGGCTGCCACCATTGAGCTCAACGAAGGCCTTGGAGATGTTGTTGGGCAGCTCGTTGTAGAACGGCGAGGCGTGCTGACCAACAGGTGCAATGACATCAGACTCGCAGGCGAAAATCAGCGTTGGGGCCTTCACGTTGCGGAAACTGGTGGTATCCCAGGGAGCCAGAGGAATAGCTGCCTTGATGCGACCTTCTGAGGCCACACGCAGCGTGCCGCCACCACCCATTGACCAGCCCACTACACCCAAGCGGTTAGTATCGATCATGCCGCGAACCGGGCTCCGGCTGGAACGGTTTTGGGCAACCAGATAATCCAGTGCTGCGTTGATCTGGCGAGCGCGGCTCGGTGGCTGATCAAAGCCACTGTTGGTGTCAATGGTCATGACCACGAAGCCGTGGGACGCCAGCTTAGGACCCCACCATTCAATCGAAGACTCGGCAGAGACGAAGCCTGGAATGACGACGATGGCGCCCATGGTGCCACTCTGACCTGTCGGGTAATGAATGGTGCCGCCGCCAAAGCCACTGGTAAAGCTGGATACGCGGCTGGTGCGAACGGAGTACGGGCCGCTGTTGGCTTCAACAAATGACAGTGAAGGGTTCGGTCCGCGTTGGAACGGATTGTTACCTGGTGTTGGGGTTGGAGTGGGTGTAGGTGTGGGTGTCGGTGTCGGGTTTGACGCCATGGTCACAGCTGAAAACAGCAACGCACCGGCAGCCAAAGCGGACAGAACGGTTTTTGCGAAAGAGTGGTTTTTCATTGGAACTCCAGGGAGCTATTGTTTGATTTATTATTGCTACTTCCGTGGTTGAAAGTGCCCGGCTACAAAAAGTTACTATCAACCTGGCGCTGAGTTTTTATCCTTTACATAGTCTTGTCAATGCAGTTAGTGCAATTTCACCTGTATGGGTGACATGGTTTATTGTTTGCGGTTAATGCACCTTTTTCAGTATTAATACGTCTTCCAAAGAGTGAGACCGGATATCATTAAAAAGACTATCTTGATCACCCAAGCGGGTGATTGCTTTATTTTCTTTTCTTCGGCAAATACGCCGTAAGCTCTGGCTCATAGCGATGATCTGTTGGTTCTTGGTTTTTTGCTTTACGCCTTATAATGCTCGATGAACCAGTATTTTAATTGGTTTTATATAAATAACTTAGCGGCTAACTTACTTGCGTAAAGAACATTGCTCAAAGTTAATATTGGGGTAACGCGTACCATCAATTACTTGAGTTGAAACAGGTCTTTTGACAGTTTGATTCGGATATAATTTTTTGACTCTTTTTTGCAACTTTGAGAGATGAGAGGCTTGCGCTCGAGACGCGATCTCATGTGTTGAAAAAAGTGATGGCGGGGTTGACTGGTCCAGTGCAGAGTTTGCCGTGGGGCAGGCTGATGATGGTTCCGGCCATGGGCGGGGCAAGCGGTAGTATGGTGGGGCGTATGGGGGTAATGACCGGCACAGATTGGGTTAAACCCGTGCCGGGCATGTTTTAACGAGAGCGCTGGGGTAGTACATCCTTGAGCTTGGCGTGCATGCTGCGAATGCTGGTGACGGTGGTATCCCAGTCAATACAGGCATCGGTTACGGAGACGCCATACTGCAGTTGCGATAGGTCTTTAGGTATCGATTGACTGCCCCAGCCAATATGACTTTCCACCATCAGGCCAATAATGGAATTGTTGCCCTCAATGATCTGGTTGGCGACGTTATCCATCACCAGTGGTTGCAGGCCCGGGTCCTTGTTGGAATTGGCATGACTGCAGTCAACCATGATGTTCGGCTTGATACCGGCCTTCTCCAGGTCCTTCTCACACAGGGCGACGCTGACCGAGTCATAGTTCGGCTTGCCATTGCCACCACGCAGCACCACATGGCCGTACTGGTTGCCCTTGGTGGTCACAATGCTGACCTGGCCATCCTGGTTGATACCCAGGAAGCGGTGTGGGCTGGAAACTGACTGCAGAGCATTGATGGCTACGGTCAGGCTGCCGTCGGTACCGTTTTTGAAGCCGACAGCTGAAGACAGGCCCGATGACATTTCCCGGTGGGTCTGGGATTCAGTAGTGCGTGCGCCAATGGCAGA
This sequence comes from Halopseudomonas sp. 4NH20-0008, assembly GCF_057548395.1. Lineage (NCBI taxonomy): Bacteria > Pseudomonadati > Pseudomonadota > Gammaproteobacteria > Pseudomonadales > Pseudomonadaceae > Halopseudomonas > Halopseudomonas sp. 4NH20-0008. The sequence goes on along the minus strand of NZ_BAAJMD010000004.1, from coordinate 241,903 downwards.
CCAGGAAATCAGGTCCTGCAGATATTGGGGTGAAATCGGGTCCAATGCTTCAGTCGCGGTGGGCAGGCCCATGGCTGTAAGGTCGCTGAGCAATTGCCGGCCGATATGTAAGCCATCCTCTACTTTGAACGAGTCATCCAGGTAGGGGTCGTTAATCAAGCCTTTCCAGCCGACCGTGGTACGCGGCTTTTCAAAGTACACGCGCATGACCAGATACAGGGTATCGCCGACTTCTTCGGCGAGCTTTTTCAGCCGGGCAGCGTAATCCTTGGCGGCATCCAGATCATGGATGGAGCAGGGACCGATGACGATGAACAAGCGGTGATCCCGGCCGTCCAGAATGTCGCGGATAACCTGACGGCTGGCGACTATGGTGTCATGGGACGCCTGGCTCATCGGGATTTTGGCCTTGAGCTGGGCAGGTGTGATGAGAACCTCGTTGGAGGCAATATTCAGGTCATTAATAGGTAATTCGGCCATCATTAATCCTAACAGTCTGCCAGGCCGCCAATCGGGCTGCCTTTTGATTGGCTGACAGCTTAATCAAGGATGACGGGCTAGGCTAGCCCGTTCTGTGGTATTGATCTGATATACGCAGTCAATCGACTTTGTCACCTTGCTGACGGTCTTGGCCCGGACTGTCGCGTATCCTTGCCTGGTATTGAAGTACGTACACGTCACAAGCTGAATAATCGAGGTCTCGCATGCAACAGACAAAACCACGCATAGGCGTCATTGGCACCGGTGCAATCGGTGGATTTTACGGCTTGATGTTGGCCAGGGCCGGACATGATGTGCACTTTTTGTTGCGCAGCGAGTATGCCGCGGTTGCCGAGCATGGCATCCGCGTTGACAGCCTGGTGCATGGCGAAATGGCTTTGAACCCGGTTCAGGCCTACCGTGATGTGGCCGATATGCCAGCCTGTGATTGGTTGTTGGTGGGTACCAAGGCAACTGGCAATGCGGAGCTGGCACCGATCATTGCCGCTGCAGCTGCGCAGAATGCCAAGGTCATCCTGTTTCAGAACGGGCTCAACAATGAAACCTACCTGCGTCCCCTGTTACCTGAGCATATTCACCTGATCGGTGGCCTTTGCTATGTCTGCCTTTTCCGTGAAGGCCCCGGGCAGATCAAGCATCAGTCCAACGGGCTGGTCGATCTTGGCTACCACTCCGGCCCGGCCAATCAGCAGGAAGGGCAGGATATTATCGCCACGGCGGCCGAGCTGTTTCGCAGCTCGAATATCGAGGCGCGTGAAATGGCCAATATTGATGCGGCGCGTTGGCAAAAGCTGGTCTGGAACGCGGCATTCAATGGTGTGTCGGTGTTGCTTGACGCCGGTACCGATGCGCTTCTGGGCAATGCCTCGAGCCGTCAGTTGATTGAGAGTCTGATGGGTGAGGTGGTTGCAGCCGCCAGTGCCTGCGGACATCAGATGCCGGAGGATTATGCGGCCAAACTGCTCAAGGCGACGCGGCATATGCCGGACTACTATCCAAGCATGTATCACGATTGGTTGCACAAGCGCCCGATGGAGCTGGAGAGTCTGTATCAGGAAGCCCTCAACCTAGCTGCGGCTGCTGGTTGCAGCATGCCGAAAACCGAGGCATTGTTGTACATGCTGAGGTATGTACAGGACGCATACCTGCAAACCGAATAAGGATGCACGATGCCGGTCAGGCTGGGTGACAAGCTGGTCATTGCCATTTCCTCCAGAGCGCTGTTTGATCTGGATGACAGTCACCAGGTCTATGAGCAGGAGGGCCTGGAAGCCTACCGGCAGTATCAGATTGCTCGCGAGGATTCGCCCCTAGAGCCCGGTGAAGCATTCGCTCTGGTGCAGAAGCTGTTGCGTATCAACAGCATGCTGGAAGGCGACAGTCGGGTTGAAGTCGTGCTGCTGTCACGTAACAGTGCCGACACCGGTTTACGCGTGTTCAACTCGATCCAGCACTACGGGCTCGGCATTACCCGTGCTGCCTTTGCCGGCGGCCGTAGCCCCTTTGTCTATATTCCGGCCTTTGGCAGTCAATTGTTCCTCTCAACCCATGCCGAAGACGTTCGTAGTACGCTTGAAGCGGGCTTCGCCGCAGCGACCATATTGCCCTCCAAGCACCCCCGAGAAGCGCGTGATGAATTGCGTATTGCCTTCGATGGCGATGCCGTACTGTTTTCCGATGAGTCCGAGCAGGTCTTTCAACGAGACGGTCTCGAAGCCTTTCAGGCGAATGAATTGGCTGCGGCCCGCGAGCCGCTGGGTGGCGGGCCGTTCAAGGCTTTTCTTGCGGCCTTGAGCCGCATCCAGACCGAGTTTGCCGGTGCCGATTGCCCGATACGCACAGCACTCTTCACCGCCCGAAGTGCACCGGCCCATGAGCGGGTTATTCGTACCCTGCGCGAGTGGGATATCCGTCTGGATGAATCGTTGTTTCTAGGGGGTATGGATAAATCCGAGTTTCTCCGCGCCTTTGGTGCCGACCTGTTCTTTGATGACCAGGAAGGCCACTGCCGCAGTGCTGTCGGCGTGGTACCCACTGGACACGTGCCGCATGGCATCAGCAACCGAGCTAAAAAGACCTGATAGGCATGAGGTAGATTGGCTAGGTATTTCGGCTCTGCTTCTGAAATTATCGTCTAAGCTTAAGAAAAAAAAGGCTATTGTGGTTATATGGCAGCCTTGCATCGTGGCGATGATTAACCTTGGGGACATTGGTAATGAAGCTTCAGCAACTGCGTTATATCTGGGAAGTGGCCCACCATGACCTTAACGTCTCGGCCACGGCGCAAAGCCTGTATACATCCCAGCCCGGCATCAGCAAGCAGATCCGCTTGCTCGAAGACGAGCTTGGGGTTGAAGTATTCTCCCGCAGTGGCAAACATCTGACGCGGGTAACGCCTGCCGGTGAACGTATTATCCAGACGGCCGGCGAGATCCTGCGCAAGGTCGATAGCATCAAGCAGATTGCCCAGGAGTTCAGTAACGAGCGCAAGGGTAATTTGACGCTGGCGACCACCCATACCCAGGCACGCTATGCCCTACCGCCCATCATCAGTCGCTTTATTCAGCGTTACCCAGACGTGTCACTGCATATGCACCAGGGTACGCCGATCCAGATCTGTGAGATGACGGTGGATGGTACGGCCGACTTTGCCATTGCCACCGAGGCCCTGGAGCTGTTTTCGGACCTGGTGATGATGCCCTGCTACCGTTGGAATCGTTGCGTCATCGTACCCAAGGGGCACCCCCTGACTCGGCTGGACAAGCTCAGCCTTGAAGCACTGGCCGAGCACCCGTTGGTGACCTATGTGTTCGGTTTTACTGGTCGTTCAAAACTCGATGAGGCCTTCAGTGACCGAGGTCTGTCGCCAAAGGTGGTCTTTACTGCCGCTGATGCCGATGTGATCAAGACATACGTGCGGCTCGGGTTGGGAGTCGGTATCGTCGCCAAAATGGCGGTTGATCCTGAGCTGGATAACGATCTGGTGGTGATTGATGCGGCCCATCTGTTTGAGTCGAGCATTACCAAGATAGGCTTTCGCCGTGGGACTTTTCTACGTGGATTCATGTACGACTTCATGGAAGCCTTCGCCCCGCACCTGACCCGCGAACGGGTAGAGCAGGCGCTGCAGTGTCACAGCAAGGCGGAATTGGACGAGTTGTTTGACGGAGTAGAGTTGCCGGTGCACTGATGCCGCCAAGGGCGGCATCAGCTTCAAGCCACAAGCTTCAAGCAAGCCGCCATTCTATAAACTTGCAGCTTGCAGCTTAAGGCTTTCAGCCTTTTGCAATCACATTCCCGGCGTGCAACCCGCATTCTTTCTGGGTGGCTTCCTCCCACCACCAGCGGCCTTCGCGTTCGTGCTGGTTGGGCAGGGTCGGGCGGGTGCAGGGTTCGCAGCCGATGCTGGCAAAACCGCGTTCGTGCAGCGGGTTATAGGGTACTTCAAGCATGCGGATATAGGCCCAGATATCTTCACTGCTGACATTCGCCAACGGATTGAATTTGACCAGCGGGTGCTCGGCATTACCGAAAGTCGTGTCCAGTTCGATCACCGGTACATGACTGCGGGTACCCGGGCTCTGGTCCCGGCGTTGTCCGGTGATCCAGGCATCAACCGTAGCCAGCTTGCGGCGCAGGGGCGCGATTTTGCGAATGCCGCAGCACTCGCCATGGCCACTCTCGTAAAAGTCGAACAGGCCCTTGTTCTTGACATAGGCCTCCAGCGCCTGCTGGTCAGGCGACATGACCTCAAGGGCGATGCCGTAGTGCTTGCGCACCTGCTCAAGGAAGCGGTAGGTCTCAGGGTGCAGGCGACCAGTGTCGAGGGTGAATACCTTGATGTCCTTGTTGATCTTCCAGGCCATATCCAGCACGACGATATCGTCGGCACCACTGAAGGACAGCCATAAGTTATCGAAATGCTCAAAGGCCAGACCGAGAATCTGCTGCGGGGTCTTGCTGGCATGGGATTCGGCCAGCGCGCTGATGTCGAGATGGTTGTGTGGCATGGGTTTCTCCAGGGATGGCCCGCCCCGGGCAGGACTCAAACGGGATATTGCGATTCACGTCTGATGTTCCGTGGCTGTTCGGGGCATAACAATTGGTGTGCAGTCTAGCAAAGGCTTTTTAGTCCATCTGCTTTTATTTGGTTATACTTTTATGCCTTATTGATATGAAGCCAGGCCGGCATTGATCGCTGGGCATTGCGCCAGGGCAGGCTTGCCGGTAGATTGTGGCGCGAATAACACCTACCCCTGTTCAGGAGAGACCTGTGGAAATCGCTTGCCTAGACCTTGAAGGCGTTTTGGTCCCGGAGATCTGGATCGCCTTTGCCGAGAAAACCGGTATCGCCGAGTTGCGGGCGACCACCCGGGATATCCCTGATTATGATGTGCTGATGAAGCAGCGCTTGCGCATCCTCGATCAGCACGGCCTGAAGCTGGGCGATATTCAGGAAGTGATCGGTACTCTGAAGCCACTTGATGGCGCTCCGGAGTTTGTCGATTGGTTGCGCGAGCGTTTTCAGGTGGTGATCCTGTCGGACACCTTCTATGAATTCTCCCAGCCGTTGATGCGTCAGCTTGGCTTTCCAACCCTACTGTGTCACCGCCTGATTACCGACGAGAATGACCGCGTGGTGGATTACCAGTTGCGCCAGAAGGATCCCAAGCGTCAATCGGTGCTGGCCTTCAAGAGCCTGTACTACCGGGTGATTGCCGCCGGTGACTCTTACAATGACACCACCATGCTCTCGGAAGCCCATGCCGGCATCCTGTTTCACGCCCCGGACAACGTCATCGCCGAATTCCCGCAGTTCCCGGCCGTGCACAGTTTTGAGGATTTGAAAAAGGAATTTATCAAGGCCTCGAATCGCACGCTCAGTCTTTAAAGCGACAAGTGGCAAGCCTCAAGCTGCAAGCCGTTTTATGAGGCCACTAAGGATTATATTCACAGACAGTATTGCTTGACATGCTGTCTCTGGATCCTTTTTGATCACGCTTGCAGCTTGCAGCTTGCAGCTTGCAGCTTGCAGCTTGCAGCTTGCAGCTTGCAGCTTGCAGCTTGCAGCTTGCAGCTTGCAGCTTGCAGCTTGCAGCTTGCAGCTTGCAGCTTGCAGCTTGCAGCTTAAGCCCCCAACGCCTCCATCAACACTCTCACCTTGGTCAGGCTTTCCTGATACTCCGACTCACCCTCGGAGTCTGCGACAATGCCGCCGCCGCCCCAGCAGTACAGGGTGTCGTGCTGGTGCACCAGGCTGCGGATGGCGATGTTCATGTCCATCTGGCCTTCACAGCCGATATAGCCGATGCTGCCGCAATACAGGCTGCGTCTGACCGGCTCCAGTTCCTCGATGATCTGCATCGCGCGAATCTTTGGCGCACCGGTGATCGAGCCGCCGGGGAAGGCGGCAGCCAGCAAGGCAATGGCATCCTGACCTTCAGCCAGCGTACCGGTAACGCTGCTGACCAGGTGGTGCACATTGGGATAGGTTTCGAGCTTGAACAGCTCGGGCACTCTGACGCTGCCTAGGGCGCAGCTGCGACTCAGGTCATTTCTCAGCAGGTCAACGATCATCAGGTTTTCTGCCCGATCCTTGAGGCAGCTCTGCAGATCATCGGACAGCGCTTTGTCCTGCTCCGGGGTAGCGCCTCTGGCCCGTGTGCCCTTGATTGGACGGGTTTCCACCTGCTGCTCGCGGACGCTGAGAAAACGCTCGGGTGACAGGCACAGCAGTCTGAAAGAGGGATCTTCGATATAGGCTGAGAAGGGGGTAGGGCAGGCGCGTCGCAAGCGAGCGTAGGCATTTAACGGATCACCTGAGCAGTCTGCCCGCAAGCGCTGCGCGAGGTTGATCTGATAGCAGTCGCCGGCACTGATGTAGCTTTGTACGCGGTCAAAGGAGGCCTGATAATCTTCACGCGACTGTTCGGCCTCAAAGCTGCCGCACAGAGCAAAATCGCCTGCCTGCGGGGCTGGTGAATCGAGTATTTTTAGTAAGCTCTGACGTTCTGCCTCGGTCAGGCAGGGATGGCAAACCAGCCAGCAGCCTTGGTCGATATGGTCGCTGACCAGGCTCCAGGCATAGATGCCCATTTGCAGGTCAGGCAGTTGAACGTCGGCCAGGGCGAACTCCGGGAGACTTTCCAGTCGACGACCAAAGTCATAGCTCAGAAAGCCCAGTGCGCCGGCGCCAAAGGGTAGCCCGGGTGAACCCTCTGGCCAACTGGCTGCAGGCAGGGTTGCAAGCGCCTGCCTCAGACGCCCCAGTGTTTCCAATCCTGATTCGCCTGCTTCGGGGCTGATGATCATGCGTGGGCCGGCTGCCAGGACGCTGTAGCGGGCAAAACGGTTTGTGCCGGCAGCCGAATCCAGCAATACCGGGTGGCCCAACTGGCGTAAGCGACTCAGTCGGGGTAGGGGGTCCGACTGGTACGCCAGTTCGATAAGCTGATACGGCTGGACAGCGGGTTTCATGCCGGGGTATCCGCGGCCTCCGCTGGCTTCTCGGTAAGGTCGCTCACAGACACCGGTTGGCGGAAGTGCTTTTGCGCATAGGCAACACGCTCTGCGGCGCTTTCCTCGCGACCCAGTTTCTTCAGAGCTGCCAGATGGCGCTCGACCATATGGCAGCGGGTTGTCAGACCGGTATCATTGGCAATCTGAATATTCAGGCCGGGGCGGGCATTCAACTCCAGAATCAGGGGGCCTTTTTCTTCGTCGAGAACCAGATCGACACCGATGTAGCCGAGTCCCGAGAGTTCATAGCAGGACGCGGCCAGTTGCATGAAGCCGTCCCAGTCAGGCAGCTGCACACCATCCACCGGGTTGGTGGTGTCGGGATGCTTGTTGATTTTCTTGTTCAGCCAGGTGCCCTTGAGGGTAATGCCGGTGGCCAGATCGACGCCGACGCCAATGGCACCCTGGTGCAGGTTGGCCTTGCCGCCGGACTGACGGGTTGGCAGCCGCACCATGCCCATGACCGGATAGCCCATGAGCAGGATGATACGGATATCCGGAACCCCTTCGTAACTGATGCTTTTGAACAGCGGATCAGGGCTGACGCGGTATTCGATCAGAACCCGGTCACGATGGCCGCCCAGTGAGTAGAGTCCTGAGAGGATGCTGGAAATGTGGTGGCCGATCTCATCGCGGCTGATGATCTTGCCTGACACTGTCTTGAACATGCCCTCAAAGCGATCGGCGATGACAATGATGCCGTCACCACCGGCCCCTTGGGCCGGTTTGATCACAAAATCGCGGCGGTCCTTGATGATCTCGTCGAATTTGTCGATTTCCTTTTCCGTGGAAATGATGCCGTACAGTTCAGGCACATTGATATTGGCCGCGATGGCGCGTTCCTTGGTCAGGATCTTGTCATCAACCACCGGATACAGGTGCCGCTTGTTGTACTTCAGCACATAGTCCGCATTGCGCCGATTGATCCCCATCACGCCGTTGGCTTTGAGGGTTTTCCAGGTTTGCCAGAAAAACATGCTCTCTCCTCAGCCTTTACTGGTCAGTGCTTTGAAACGCACCAGTTCGGTTAGGCGGTAGCCGCGATAGCGCCCCATGGCCAGCATGAAGCCTACCAGCACCAGCAGAATGGCCGGGAAGGTGAAGAAGAAATACGCCAGCTCAGGGATGCTCATCAGCAGGTGCGCCAGCGTGGCCGCAACCAGGGTGCCCAGTGCGACCTTGAAGGAGTGCCCACCGCCGCGTTCTTCCCAGGTAATCGACAGACGTTCGATGGTCATGGTCAGAATCACCATTGGGAACAGCGACACGGCCAGTGCGCGTTCCAGTCCTAGTTTGTGGCTGAGCAGGCTGATGATGGCAATGACCACCACCACAAAAGTCAGAACGATCGATAGTCTGGGTAGCATCTGCAGCTTCAAGTGTTCCAGGTACGAGCGCAGGGACAGGCCCAGTGCGGTAATCAGGGTAAAGAGTACGATGCCCCAGCCGATCTGGGTTTCGCGGAAGGCCAGGGAAATCAGTACGGGCGTGAAGGTACCCAGGGTCTGAATGCCGACGATATTGCGCAGCAACAGAATCACTAATACCCCAACCGGGATCATGATCATTACCCGATAGACCTGTTGTGCATGCAGTGGCAGGCCATACAGCGAATATTCCAGCAGCGCTGAGGAGGCATTTTCTGTGGTCATCTCGGCCAGGCGCAGCGCATTCATTTCGCTGTTGTTGATGGTGATGCTGACGCGGCCCTGACGGCCACCTTCAAGGCTGAAGAGTGGTGCTGGACCGGTCCACCAGATCAAACGATTGTCCGGAATGCCCTGCTGCCCTGTTTCCGGATGGAAATACAGCCAGCGTTCGCCGTTATAACTGCGCAACCAGAGCTCTGGCTCCTGGCTTGGCAGATTGTCCAGACGAATGGTGTGGACCATTTCCATCGGGATGCGTGCCAGGGATAGCAGTGTGTCGATGACCCTGGCCTTGTCCAATGCACTGTTGCTGCCACCAAGCAGCAGCTTGACGTTGTCATCGGTGATGTCGTTGACCCGTCGAATGGCTTCGCTGACAAAGGTTTCAACATCTGCGGAGGTTTGACGAATAGGGCTGAGCAGGGCATCAGCGGCAATCTGTTCTGCGCCCTCAAGAACAACGGGCTGACGCGGCGCAGGTGCAGCTAGCGCGACGTCCTCATTGCTGAAGCGCTTGGTCAGAACCAGACGGTAATACAGCGCCTGTGAGCCTGAAGCGCGCCGCGCCGACCAGGTTACCCTGCGGTTTTCCTGCTGCTGATTGATGCTGACGCCGTAGTTATTGGAGATAAAGCTTTCGTTGAGGCTGATGTAGTCCTGATTCAATTGCGGAATATACATCTGCGCCTTGACCGGTACGCCGGGGCTGGCCTGAAACTCGAACCGCGCATCGAGACTCCAGATGTCATCGGTTTCATCTTCGGTGACGGGAATTTCCAATACGTAAATCTGGTAGGCCGTGATGGCCAGGCCAAGGCTGACCAGGATAGCGATGAGGATTTTCAGGTGCAGATTGATCGATTGCATAGTTGTCTCAACGGCAGTGAAGGGCGGTTGCACCGACATAAAGCGGCGCGGGCGCAACAGTGCGGCATGTTAGCACGCTCGGGCAGTCCCTCGTAGAGTGCTTTGCATGCATTCTTTTCAGCATAGACCAGAATGGATATTTTCGGATTGTTGACAATCTTGTGTTAGTGGGCGCAATATTCCGCCTGAAATCAATTTTATTCGATGGATTGTATACAAGGTGACTGCTTTGTCCGAAGAGCTGCAAGATGCCCCCGCGCTGACGCTGTCTGATGGTGCTTTTCAGCGCATCCAGACGGCTATCGTCAAGGGCGAAATTCCGCCTGGGACCCGCATCAGTGAGCAGTATCTCTCCACTACCTTTGCCATTAGCCGAGGTCCTGTTCGCGAGGCGATCCGGCGGCTGGAGGGCCGTCGTCTGGTGGTGCGCATACCCCATGCAGGCGTCAGGGTGGTCTCGCTCAGTTATGAAGAGCTGATAGAGCTTTATCACGTACGTGAAGCCCTCGAAGGCATGGCCTGCCGCCTGGCAGCCGAGCATATGAGTGATGACGAGATCGCCGGTTTACGCGATGTCCTGGCTACCCATGAGAAACACAGTGGACTGAAAGCCAACGAATCCTACTATCAGCAAGAGGGTGATCTGGATATTCATTATCTGATCATCCAGGGCAGCAAGAACCGCACCCTCAGCGACATGCTCTGTGGTGACCTGTATCACCTGGTACGCATGTACCGCTATCGCTACTCAACCACGCCAAAACGGCCGCAGCAGGCCTTTGCCGAGCACCACCGCATCATTGAGGCCATCGCTGATCGTGATGGCGAACTCGCGGAAATGCTGATGCGCCGTCATATCAGCGCCTCACGCCGCAACATCGAGCGCCGCATGCAAGCTCAGCGCGACGCAGACACATCCTCAGGAGGGATCAAGTAATGTCGACAACACCGGGTCAAGCTTTCCGCGATGCGGTAGCCGCAGAGCATCCTTTGCAGGTAGTGGGTGCCATCAATGCCAATCATGCACTGCTGGCCAAGCGCGCCGGTTTCAAGGCCATCTACCTGTCCGGTGGTGGTGTGGCGGCTGGCTCGCTGGGCTTGCCGGACCTGGGCATTACCGGCCTGGACGATGTGCTCACCGATGTGCGGCGCATTACCGATGTCTGTGACCTGCCGCTGCTGGTGGATGTGGATACCGGTTTTGGTTCAAGTGCCTTTAATGTGGCGCGCACGGTCAAGTCGATGATCAAGTTTGGTGCCGCCGCCATCCATATCGAGGATCAGGTCGGCGCCAAGCGCTGCGGCCACCGTCCGAACAAGGAAATTGTCAGCCAACAGGAGATGGTCGATCGTATCAAGGCGGCTGTTGATGCCCGTACCGATCCCAGCTTTGTGATCATGGCACGCACCGATGCGCTCGCCGTGGAAGGTCTGAATGCGGCGCTAGACCGCGCCGCCGCTTGTGTGGAAGCGGGTGCGGATATGGTCTTCCCGGAAGCCATCACCGAACTGGCCATGTACAAGACCTTTGCCGATCGTATCCAGGCTCCGATTCTGGCCAATATCACCGAGTTTGGCGCCACGCCGCTCTATACTACTGAGGAGTTGGCCTCGGTGGACGTGTCGCTGGTGCTGTATCCGTTATCCGCCTTCCGCGCCATGAACAAGGCTGCCGAGAACGTCTATACCTCGATCCGCCGCGATGGTACTCAGGCGAATGTGATTGACAGCATGCAGACGCGCATGGAGCTCTATGAGCGGATCAACTATCACGATTTTGAACAGCATCTCGATGCCCTGTTTGCGGCTGGCAAGAAGTAAGCCACGCACCCTATTTACTGCCTGCGACCGGGGCCATGGCGCCCCGTCCGACCCTTGAGGAGAGCGACGCCATGACCGTGACACCCGAGAACCCTGCACCTGCTTTCAAACCGAAGAAATCCGTTGCCCTGAGTGGTACGGCTGCCGGTAACACCGCCCTGTGTACCGTTGGCCGCAGCGGCAACGATCTGCACTACCGTGGTTATGACATCCTTGATGTGGCCACCACCTGCGAGTTCGAAGAAATTGCCCATTTGCTGGTGCACGGCAAACTGCCGAATCAGGCTGAACTGGCGGGTTACAAGGCCAAGCTGAAAACCCTGCGCGGCCTGCCTGCTGCGTTGAAAACGGCATTGGAGCAGTTGCCGCCTTCAGCCCATCCTATGGATGTGATGCGCACGGGTGTATCGGTATTGGGTTGTCTGCAGCCGGAAAAGGAGGATCACAACCATCCCGGCGCTCGTGATATTGCGGATAAGCTGATGGCCAGTCTGGGCTCTATGCTGCTGTACTGGTATCACTTCAGCCACAATGGCAAGCGCATCGAAGTAGAAACCGATGATGACTCGATCGGCGGGCATTTCCTGCATCTGCTGCATGGTCAGGCGCCCCGCGCCTCCTGGGTGCGCGCCATGCATACCTCGCTGATTCTTTACGCTGAACACGAGTTCAACGCCTCGACCTTTACCAGCCGGGTCATTGCCGGTACCGGGTCGGATCTGTTTTCCTGCATTGCCGGGGGTATCGGCGCCCTGCGCGGACCCAAGCATGGCGGCGCCAATGAAGTCGCCTTTGAGATCCAGAAGCGCTACGACAACCCAGACGAGGCCGAGGCTGATATCCGCGCCCGAGTGGAGAAGAAGGAAGTGGTCATCGGTTTCGGCCATCCGGTCTATACCGTCAGCGATCCGCGCAACAAGGTGATCAAGGAAGTGGCTCGCGAGTTGTCGTTGGAGCAGGGCAATAGCAAGATGTATGACATTGCCGAGCGGCTGGAGACGACGATGTGGGAAATCAAGAAAATGTTCCCCAACCTGGATTGGTTCAGCGCCGTGAGTTATCACATGATGGGCGTGCCCACGGCGATGTTCACGCCACTCTTCGTTATTGCCCGCACCTCGGGTTGGTCCAGTCATGTTATCGAGCAGCGCATCGACGGCAAGATCATTCGCCCCAGCGCCAATTATGTAGGCCCCGAAGATCTTGCTTTTGTGCCCCTCAAGGATCGCCCATGAATACTCAATACCGTAAAGCGCTGCCTGGCACCGGGCTGGATTACTTCGATACCCGCGCCGCCGTGGAGGCGATCAAGCCTGGTGCCTACGCGCATCTGCCCTATACCTCACGGGTACTGGCCGAGCAGTTGGTGCGCCGCTGTGATGCTGAGCTGCTTAATCCGGCTCTGAGCCAGTTGATCGAGCGCAAGCGCGATCTGGATTTCCCCTGGTACCCCGCGCGAGTAGTCTGTCACGACATCCTGGGTCAGACCGCGCTGGTTGATCTGGCCGGCTTGCGCGACGCCATTGCCGAGAAGGGCGGTGATCCGGCGCTGGTCAACCCGGTGGTACCAACCCAGCTGATTGTTGACCATTCGCTGGCTGTTGAGCATGCCGGTTTTGATCCGGACGCTTTCGAGAAGAATCGTGCTGTTGAAGACCGTCGCAATGAGGATCGCTTTCACTTTATCGAGTGGACCAAGACGGCGTTCAAGAACGTCGATGTGATTCCGGCGGGCAACGGCATCATGCACCAGATCAATCTGGAAAAGATGTCGCCGGTGATCCAGGCGCGCGAGGGTGTCGCCTTTCCCGATACCTGTGTAGGGACCGATTCGCATACCCCGCATGTTGATGCCCTGGGCGTTATTGCCGTCGGCGTTGGCGGTCTGGAGGCGGAAACCGTGATGCTCGGACGCGCCTCCATGATGCGCCTGCCCGATATTGTCGGGGTCAAGCTGACCGGCAAACGACAGCCGGGCATTACCGCGACCGACATCGTGCTGGCGCTGACCGAGTTCTTGCGCAAGCAGCGTGTGGTTGGCGCCTGGGTCGAGTTTTTTGGTGAGGGTGCAGACAGCCTGACTATCGGTGACCGTGCGACCATTTCCAATATGTGCCCGGAATACGGTGCCACCGCGGCGATGTTCTACATCGATCAGCAAACCATTGATTATCTGAAACTGACCGGACGAGAGCCGGAGCAGGTCGCACTGGTCGAAAATTATGCCAAGACCACGGGTTTGTGGGCCGATGCGCTGACCGCTGCCGAGTACGAGCGGGTGCTGAGCTTTGATCTGTCCTCGGTGGTACGCAATGTCGCAGGTCCGTCCAATCCGCATGCCCGGGTAGCGACCTCAACGCTGCATGAGCGTGGCATTGCCGTGGGCCTGGACCAAGCGCTGGCCCAGGAAGCGGAGGGCTTGATGCCCGACGGCGCGGTGATCATCGCCGCCATTACCAGTTGCACCAATACCTCCAACCCGCGCAACGTAGTCGCGGCTGGCTTGCTGGCCAAGAAAGCCAATGAACTGGGATTGCTGCGCAAGCCCTGGGTCAAGACCTCCTTTGCTCCCGGCTCCAAGGTGGCCAAGCTGTATCTTGAAGAAGCGGGGCTGTTGACGGAGCTGGAAAAGCTTGGCTTCGGTATCGTGGCCTATGCCTGCACCACCTGCAACGGCATGTCCGGGGCGCTGGATCCGGCCATTCAGCAGGAAATCATTGAGCGTGACCTGTATGCCACGGCGGTGCTGTCCGGTAATCGCAATTTTGACGGGCGCATTCATCCCTATGCCAAGCAGGCGTTCCTCGCTTCGCCGCCGCTGGTGGTGGCCTATGCCATTGCCGGTACCGTGCGCTTTGATATCGAACGTGATGTGCTGGGGCATGACCAGCAGGGTAATCCGGTCACCCTCAAGGACCTGTGGCCAAGTGACGAGGAAATCGATGCGCTGGTGGCCAGCAGCGTCAAGCCTGAACAGTTCCGCCAGGTGTACATTCCGATGTTTGATCTGGGCACCATTGAGCAGGCAGCGAGCCCGCTGTATGACTGGCGCCCCATGTCCACCTATATCCGTCGTCCACCTTATTGGGAAGGTGCACTGGCCGGTGAGCGTTCGCTCAAGGGCATGCGTCCGTTGGCGATACTGCCGGATAATATCACCACCGATCACCTGTCGCCCTCCAATGCCATTCTGCTCGACAGTGCGGCAGGGGAGTACCTGCACAAGATGGGTCTGCCCGAGGAGGACTTCAACTCCTATGCGACCCACCGAGGCGATCATCTCACTGCGCAGCGCGCCACCTTTGCCAATCCCAAACTGTTCAATGAAATGGTGCCTAATGCCGATGGCAGCGTAAAGCAGGGCTCCCTGGCCAGGGTTGAGCCTGAGGGTCAGGTCATGCGCATGTGGGAGGCGATTGAAACCTACATGAACCGCAAGCAGCCGTTGATTATCATCGCGGGCGCCGACTACGGTCAGGGTTCGTCCCGCGACTGGGCGGCCAAGGGAGTCAGGTTGGCCGGGGTTGAGGCTATCGTGGCTGAAGGCTTCGAGCGTATTCACCGCACCAACCTGGTCGGTATGGGCGTTCTGCCACTGGAATTCAAGCCGGGTACCACGCGCCTGACACTGGAGCTGGACGGCACCGAGACCTTTGATGTGCTGGGTGACGCCGCCACGGCTGCCGAGTTGCAGTTGCTGGTGCGCAGGCGCAATGGCGAGACACTGACTGTGCCGGTGACCTGCCGTCTGGACAGTAACGAGGAAGTACTGATTTATCAGGCCGGTGGTGTGCTGCAGCGTTTTGCCCAGGACTTTCTTGAGGCGACGGTCTGATGAGAGTCTTCAAACCACAGATCAAGCTTCCTGCTACTTACATGCGTGGCGGCACCAGCAAGGGGGTGTTCTTTCGTCTGGAGGATCTTCCTGAGGCGGCCCGCGTGCCTGGTCCGGCCCGTGACAATCTGTTGTTACGGGTGATCGGCAGCCCTGATCCGTATGGCAAGCAGATCGATGGTATGGGTGGGGCGACCAGTTCGACCTCAAAGACGGTGATCCTGGCCAAGAGCAGTCAGCCGGATCACGATGTTGATTACCTGTTCGGTCAGGTTGCCATCGATCGAGCCTTCGTTGACTGGAGCGGGAATTGCGGCAATCTGTCAGCGGCAGTCGGCGCCTTCGCCATCAGCGCCGGGTTGGTAGCTGCCGCACGCATCCCTGAGCAGGGGGTTTGTACCGTGCGTATCTGGCAGGCGAATATCGGCAAGAGCATCATCGCCCATGTGCCGATTCGTGACGGGCTGGTTCAGGAGAGCGGGGATTTCGAGCTGGATGGCGTGACCTTTCCGGCCGCCGAGATCCAGCTGGAGTTTCTCGATCCGGCCGAGGAAGGTGAAGATGGCAACGGTGGGGCCATGTTCCCCACCGGCAATCTGGTCGATGATCTGGTGGTGCCGGGTGTAGGCACCCTTGAGGCCACGCTGATCAATGCCGGCATTCCGACCATTTTTATCAATGCAGCCGCTGTTGGCTATGCCGGCACCGAGTTGCAGGATGCCATTAACAGCGACACCAAGGCCCTGGCCATGTTCGAGAGCATTCGTGCCCAGGGTGCGCTGAAAATGGGTTTGATCAAGGATATCAGCGAGGCCGCTGGTCGCCAGCATACGCCCAAGGTAGCCTTTGTTGCGCCTGCAGCCGATTACCAATCTTCGAGCGGCAAGGCAGTCAACGCCAGCGAGGTTGATCTGCTGGTGCGTGCCTTGTCCATGGGGAAATTGCACCATGCGATGATGGGCACGGCGGCTGTGGCCATTGGCACCGCCGCAGCTATCCCGGGTACGTTGGTAAGCCAGGCCGCCGGTGGTGGTAAGCGCACGGCGGTGGTCTTTGGTCATCCATCCGGCACCTTGCGTGTTGGTGCCGAAGCCCTTGAGATCGACGGTCAATGGCAGGTCAAGAAAGCCATCATGAGTCGTAGTGCGCGGGTGTTGATGGAAGGGTGGGTCAGGGTGCCGGATGGTTGTTTCTGATCCGCTGGTCCGTGAGAATTTGGCTTGAAGCTTAAGGCTTTGGAGGTGTTGGTATGAATCTGGATCTTACGGGTAAGCGGGCGCTGGTGTGCGGTGGCAGCCAGGGGCTGGGTGAGGCCTGCGCTGTTCAGCTGGCGGCACAGGGCGCTGAAGTGATCGTGCTGGCGCGCAATGAGAGCAAGTTGCAGGGGGTGGTACAGCGGCTGGCTACGACCCAGGGGCAGCGCCATGGCATGGTTGCCGTTGATGCAACTGACACGGCTGCTCTGGTTGCTGCGGTGTCGCAACAGATTGAGCAGGGCGGTGCGCTGCATATCTGGGTCAACAATACTGGGGGTCCGGCGCCGGGTCCGGCGCATCTGGCTGATCCGCAGGCCTATGCGGGTGCCTTTTCACAGCATCTGGTCAGCGCCCAGTCGTTGTTGCAGGTGCTTTTGCCGGGCATGCGGGAGGCTGGATACGGCCGTATCCTCAATGTGCTTTCGACTTCAGTGAAGGCGCCGATTGCGAATCTCGGGGTGTCCAACAGTATCCGTGCGGCCATGGCCAACTGGGCCAAGACCCTGGCTGGTGAGTTGGCCAGTCAGGGTATTACGGTCAACAACGTACTCCCTGGTCTTACCCGCACGGCACGTCTCGATAGCCTGATCGCGCATCTTGCCAGTACTAGTCAGCGCACGATTGAAGCTGTGACCGAGGGCATGTTGGCGACCATTCCAGCGCGACGTTTTGCCGAGTCGGCCGAGTTTGCCAATGCCGTCGGCTTTCTCGCCTCGCCCGCAGCGGCCTACATTAACGGGATCAACGTGCCGGTTGATGGCGGCAGTACGGCCAGTCTGTAACTCAAGCCGTGCTTGTTTGAGTATGCCCGTCGCCAGCAGAGGCTCCGGGCATTGCTTTAACTGTGCAGGTGCTCGCAGGCGTAGAGGGTATTTTCCAGCAGGCAGGCGCGGGTCATCGGGCCAACGCCCCCGGGTACCGGGGTAATCCAGCTGGCACGCTCGGCAGCCGGTTGAAACTCTACATCGCCAGTCAAGCGTCCGTCATCGGTGCGGTTGATACCGACATCAATCACGATGGCGCCGGGCTTGACCCATTCACCTTTGACAATACCCGGCTTGCCTACGGCAACGACCAGCAGGTCGGCGCGACCCACATGTTCGGCCAGATCCTTGGTAAAGCGATGCGTTACGGTGGTGGTGCAGCCGGCCAGCAGCAGTTCCAGAGCCATGGGCCTGCCAACAATGTTGGAGGCGCCGACCACGACAGCATTCATGCCATACAGATCAACGCCGGTGCTCTGCAGCAGGCGCATCACGCCAAAGGGCGTGCAGGGGCGCAGCAAGGGCACGCGTTGCGCCAGACGGCCGATATTGAAAGGATGAAAGCCATCGACATCCTTGTCCGGGCGAATACGCTCAAGTAACAGCGAGGCGTCCAGGTGGGCAGGCAGTGGCAACTGAACAAGAATGCCATCGATTTCGGCGTCATCATTCAAAGCGTCAATCAGTTCCAGCAGGGTCTGCTGGCTGGTGTTGGCAGGCAGATCATGGGAGCGGGAAATGAAGCCAACTTCTTCGCAATCCTTGCGTTTGTGGCTGACATAGACCTGTGAGGCGGGGTCCTGACCGACCAGAATGACCGCAAGACCGGGGAGGCGAAGGCCTTGTTCGCGGCGCGTGGTTACACGGCGGGCAATGTCCTGGCGGATGTGCGCGGCAATCTCCTTGCCGTCTATGAGTTTGGCGTTCATGGGCTTCCTGGGGCAGACAAAAAAGATGATCAATTGTCGCATGCCCAGTGATGGCGGCAAAGGGTGAAGTGATACCGGGCACGCAAAACCGGTTTGCAAGCCTTAAGCACCTAAAATAATTAAAAAAAGAGCATTTCAGCCGTTGACGCCGAAAAGGTGGCTGAGTATGATTCGCCCCGCTTCACAAACACAGCGAAAGCGGTTTGCATGGCAACAAAGCACCACTGCTGATTCAGTTTTGGCTGTCGTGGCAGGCATTTTCGGATACTCTCCGTATCTGTAGGTGCATAATGCGCCCGTAGCTCAGCTGGATAGAGCATCCGCCTTCTAAGCGGATGGTCGCAGGTTCGAGTCCTGCCGGGCGTACCAACGAACCTCGGTTGGATGGTGAAGCAATTAGTACTGAAGTAATGGTGGGCGTAGCTCAGTTGGTAGAGCACAGGATTGTGGCTCCTGGTGTCGTGGGTTCGAAACCCATCGTCCACCCCATTTTTCAGAAGACGCCAGGCCAGCAGCCTGGCGTTTTTCATTGAAGTCTGTTTTGCGGACGTGGTGGAATTGGTAGACACACCAGATTTAGGTTCTGGCGCCGCAAGGTGTGAGAGTTCGAGTCTCTCCGTCCGCACCATTTTTTCTCAGTTTATCCCCCGCTTTCTTCACGGCAGCCCAGTGATGACTTCTTTTCCTTAAGCGATTAGAATGTCGGCCTTTTACGAATTCACCAATAAACAGCTAGTTCAACGAGGACTCTCCATGCAAGTTTCGGTTGAAACCATCTCCGGCCTTGAGCGCCGCATGACAGTTGGCATTCCTGCTGACCGCATCGAATCAGAGGTTAACAAGCGTCTGCAGCAGACTGCCAGCCGTGCCCGTGTCGATGGTTTCCGTCCTGGCAAGGTACCAATGAGCGTCATCCGCAAGCGTTTTGGCGGCTCCGCCCGTCAGGAAGTCATTGGTGAAGTCATTCAGTCATCCTTCTATGAAGCCGTCATGCAGGAAAAACTCAATCCTGCTGGTGCCCCGACTGTTGAGCCTAAGGAGCTGGCTGAAGGCAAGGATTTTGAATATACCGCTACCTTCGAGGTTTACCCCGAGGTTGCTCTGGGTGATTTCGCCGGCATCAAGGTTCAGCGTATCGAGTCCGAGGTGACTGATGCTGATCTGGACAAGATGCTCGAGACCTTGCGCGGTCAGAACACCCGTTTCGAAACGGTTGAGCGTGCAGCAGAAAACGGCGACCAGCTGACCCTTGATTTTGTCGGCAAGGTAGACGGTGAAGCCTTCCAGGGCGGTTCCGCGACCAATACCACGCTGGTTCTGGGTTCCGGCCGTATGATTCCCGGCTTTGAAGAAGGCCTGTTGGGTGCCAAGGCTTCTGATACCGTCGTGCTCAAGGTGGTTTTCCCTGAGGAATACCAGAATCTTGATCTGGCCGGTAAAGCAGCCGAGTTCGATGTCACTGTGCACAGCGTCGCGGCGCCGGTTCTGCCAGAGCTGGATGATGAGTTCTTTGCCAAGTTTGGTGTAGAAGAAGGCGGCATCGAAGGCTTCCGTGCCGAGGTGCGCAAGAATATGGAGCGTGAGCTTCGTCAGGCGATCAAGACCAAGGTCAAGACTCAGGTCATGGATGGTCTGCTTGCTACCAACAGCATCGATGTACCCAAGGCGCTGGTCAGCAGCGAGATTGATCGTCTGCGTCAGCAGGCCGTGCAGCAGTTTGGTGGCGCCAATATCGACCCCAGCCAGCTGCCCGCCGAGCTGTTCGAAGAGCAGGCCAAGCGCCGCGTCAGCCTTGGCCTGATCGTTGCCGAAGTAGTCAAGCAGAACGAGATCAAGCCTGACAATGACCGTGTGCGTGCGATGGTTGAAGATCTCGCTTCTGCCTACCAGGAGCCCGAGCAGGTGATTAACTGGTATTACCAGAACGAGCAACAATTAGCAGAAATTCAGTCGGTTGTGCTTGAAGAGCAAGTGGTGGATACTGTTTTGCAAAAGGCTCAGGTGACCGACAAGAAGGTCGCCTATGAAGATGCTGTGAAGCCCGCGCAGTCAGCGCAACTTGAAGAAGCTGACAAGGCCGAGGCTGGTGCTGACGAGTAATACTCGTCATCCATTCAAGCAATGCGTGAGCCAGCCCTAGGGCTGGCTTTCGTTTTTTCGCGACAGGCTCAATCGGAGTGATAAGAATCCATGACGCATAACAGCTTCAGTCAGTTTCCACCGGATATCCAGGCCGCAGGTGGCTTGGTGCCCATGGTCGTCGAGCAGTCAGCACGGGGAGAGCGCTCCTACGATATCTACTCCAGGTTGCTCAAGGAGCGGGTGATTTTTCTGGTTGGGCAGGTTGAAGACTATATGGCCAATCTGGTCGTGGCTCAGCTGCTGTTCCTGGAGTCGGAGAACCCCGACAAGGACATCCACCTGTATATCAATTCACCGGGTGGCTCGGTGACAGCGGGCATGGCCATTTATGACACCATGCAGTTCATCAAGCCGAATGTCAGTACCTTGTGTATCGGGCAGGCCTGCAGCATGGGTGCCTTCCTGTTGGCGGGCGGTGAAGCTGGCAAGCGTTTCGCTCTGCCTCATGCGCGCATGATGATCCATCAACCACTGGGTGGTTTTCAGGGCCAGGCTTCGGATTTCGAAATTCATGCGCGTGAAATCCTCAGTATCCGTGAGAAGCTCAACACCATTCTGGCTCACCACACCGGCCAGTCGCTGGATGTGATTGCCCGTGATACTGACCGTGACCGCTTTATGAGTGCGTCCGAGTCGGCTACCTATGGTTTGATCGACAAGGTGCTTGATCGCCGTATTGCTACCGATTGAGTCAGCAGGTTTCAGGGTTATATTTATCAACCGTAACTGGGGTCTGACCGCAGTTCAACACGGCCTGGGCCCATTCGGGATGGCTGTGCAATGACAGTATCGCACTTGCAAAGTCGCCTTGTTGGCTGCATCTTTGTTTTAAGTGCGATTGCAATCAGGGGTTTTAGATGACCGATATGACTGGGAAGGGTGACGACAACGGCAAGCTGCTGTATTGCTCCTTCTGCGGCAAAAGCCAGCATGAAGTGCGCAAGCTGATTGCCGGCCCCTCCGTATTTATCTGTGATGAGTGTGTTGACCTGTGCAACGACATCATCCGCGAGGAGGTGCAGGAAAGTCAGGCCGAAACGACTGGCCACAAACTGCCTTCGCCCAAGGAAATCTGCGGCATCCTGGATCAATACGTGATTGGTCAGGAACGGGCCAAGAAGGTTCTGTCCGTTGCTGTGTATAACCATTACAAGCGCCTTAATCAGCGTGACTCCAAGGATGATGTCGAGCTCGGCAAGAGCAATATTCTGATGATCGGGCCAACCGGCTCGGGCAAGACCCTGCTTGCAGAGACCTTGGCCCGCCTGCTGAACGTGCCCTTTACCATTGCCGATGCGACCACCCTGACTGAAGCCGGTTATGTGGGTGAGGACGTTGAAAATATCATTCAGAAGCTGCTGCAGAAATGCGACTATGATGTCGAAAAGGCGCAGATGGGCATCGTTTATATCGACGAGATTGACAAGATTTCTCGTAAATCTGACAACCCATCGATTACCCGTGATGTGTCCGGTGAAGGTGTGCAACAGGCCCTCTTGAAGCTGATTGAAGGCACCGTTGCTTCCGTTCCGCCGCAGGGTGGTCGCAAGCATCCGCAGCAGGAGTTTCTGCAGGTAGATACACGCAATATTCTGTTCATTTGTGGCGGTGCGTTTTCTGGTCTGGAAAAGGTCATTCGTGACCGTTCGGAAAAAAGCGGTATCGGCTTCAATGCCACCGTGCGTAGTCAGGACGCGGGCAAAAAGGTCGGCCAGACGCTCAAGGAAGTCGAGCCTGATGATCTGGTGCGCTTCGGTCTGATCCCCGAGTTTGTTGGCCGTTTGCCGGTGATTGCGACGCTCAACGAACTGGATGAAGAAGCGCTGATCCAGATTCTGACCGAGCCCAAGAACGCACTGACCAAGCAATACGGAAGGCTGTTCGAGATGGAAGGTGTGGAGCTCGAGTTTCGTACCGATGCGCTCAAGGCCATTGCCAGTCGCGCCCTTGAGCGCAAGACCGGTGCTCGAGGCCTGCGCTCGATCCTGGAAAACGTGCTACTTGAAACCATGTATGAAATTCCCTCCGCTGAGCACGTCAGCAAGGTAGTGATCGACGAGAATGTGATCAGTGGCGATACCAAGCCTTTGCTGATTTACGAAACGGTCGAGAAGCCGTCCAAGGCTATGCCCGAAGACTGATTTCGATTGATCCTGGCGCCCGGCTCTTTTTTAAAGAGAGCCGGGCGTTTGTATTTTTGTCGGCTCACTTTTGTAGCCATCTTGTAAAGCGGCATGTTTTGCGCCTTGTTTTTTTCCTTTAAAGCCCCCATCTTCATTTCATGGACACATCCGATACCGGGCGCCCGTTTTTTTGCGCCCCCTTGCGAGCGAGCCTCAGCCATGACGACTCTCAGCGAATTTCCGCTTCTGCCATTACGTGATGTAGTGGTTTACCCCCATATGGTCATCCCCCTGTTTGTCGGGCGTGACCGCTCCATAGAGGCCCTTGAGGCTGCCATGGCAGGCAACAAGCAGGTGTTGCTGGTAGCCCAGCGTGACCCCAGTGAGGATGATCCGGCCCAGGATGGCCTCTATAGCCTGGGAACCGTGGCAACCATATTGCAGCTGCTCAAACTGCCGGATGGCACCGTTAAGGTGCTGGTTGAAGGTGAGCAGCGTGCACGCATCGAGCAGATTGATGAGCTGGGAACCTATCAGCTTGCTCGCGCCGAGTGGCTGGACGAGTCAGGACTTGATGGCCGTGAATCGGAAGTGTTGGTCCGCAGCCTCATGAGTCAGTTCGAGCAATTTGTGCAGTTGGGCAAGAAGGTCCCCGCCGAGGTCCTGTCTTCGTTGTCGAGCATTGATGATGCCGGACGACTGGTTGATACCATGGCAGCCCATTTGAGCCTGAAACTGGATCAGAAGCAGGCCATTCTGGAAATATTGCCGGTGCGTGAGCGGGTTGAGCATGTGCTGGGTGTGCTGGATGGTGAGATTGATCTGCTGCAGGTCGAGAAGCGCATTCGTGGTCGAGTCAAGAAGCAGATGGAGCGCAGTCAGCGCGAGTACTATCTGAACGAGCAGATGAAGGCCATCCAGAAGGAAATGGGTAATCTGGACGAGGGCCATAACGAGCTTGATGACCTCAAGACCAAGATTGATGCGGCCGGTATGAGCAAGGAGGCCCACGCCAAGGCAACGGCAGAGCTGAACAAACTGAAGATGATGTCGCCGATGTCGGCTGAGGCCACAGTGGTGCGCTCCTACATCGACTGGTTGACCAATGTGCCGTGGCAAAAGGCGAGCAAGGTCCGGCACGACCTGAAAAAGGCTGAAGAAGTGCTGGATGCCGACCACTATGGCCTGGAAGAGGTCAAGGAGCGGATTCTCGAGTATCTGGCCGTGCAGAAGCGGGTACGCAAGCTCAAGGGGCCGGTACTGTGTCTGGTAGGTCCTCCGGGTGTCGGCAAGACCTCACTGGGTGAGTCCCTGGCGCGGGCGACCAACCGCAAATTTGTGCGCATGGCCCTGGGCGGGGTGCGTGATGAGGCCGAGATTCGCGGCCACAGACGGACCTATATTGGTTCGCTGCCGGGTAAGCTGATTCAGAAAATGTCCAAAGCCGGGGTCAAGAACCCGTTATTCCTGCTCGACGAGATCGACAAAATGGGGCAGGACATGCGTGGTGATCCCTCTTCGGCACTGCTTGAGGTGTTGGATCCGGAGCAGAATCACAATTTCAATGATCATTATCTCGAGGTCGATTATGACCTGTCGGATGTGATGTTCATTTGTACGTCCAACTCGATGAATATTCCTGCACCGCTGCTCGACCGCATGGAAGTAATCCGCATTCCGGGTTACACCGAGGACGAAAAAATCAACATTGCTCAGCGTTATCTGGTGCCCAAGCAGGTCAAGAATAACGGTCTCAAGGTCAATGAGTTGGCCTTTGATCGTGACGCCCTGCGCGACATCATTCGCTATTACACCCGTGAGGCGGGTGTAAGGGGCCTTGAGCGGCAGATTGCCAAGCTGTGCCGCAAGGTGGTGCGTGAGCAGGCGGAAAAGCGCGGCAAGGCCTCTGTGAAGGTCACCAGTGAGCTGATCGAGCAGTACCTTGGCGTGCACAAGTTCAAGTATGGTCTGGCTGAAGAGGCCGACCAGATCGGCCAGGTGACCGGGCTGGCCTGGACCCAGGTTGGCGGCGAATTGCTCAGTCTTGAAGCGGTGGTGATGCCGGGCAAGGGGCGTTTGATCAATACCGGCTCCCTGGGCGACGTCATGAAAGAGTCGATCAGCGCCGCGCAAACGGTTGTTCGCAGTCGCGCGATCAGCCTGGGTATCAAGCCGGATTTCCATGAAAAGCAGGATATCCATATCCACGTCCCAGAGGGTGCCACACCCAAGGATGGGCCAAGTGCCGGTATCGGCATGTGTACTGCCCTGGTTTCCGCCTTGACCCGTATTCCGGTGCGTGCAGAGGTGGCAATGACCGGTGAGATCACGTTGCGGGGCCAGGTTTTGCCGATTGGCGGCCTCAAGGAAAAATTGCTTGCAGCGCATCGCGGCGGCATCAAAACCGTGATCATTCCGCATGACAATGTGCGTGATCTCAAGGAGATTCCAGAGAACATCAAACAGGATATTGAGATCAAACCGGTAAAATGGATTGACGAGGTACTGCAGATTGCGCTGCAATACATGCCGGAGCCCTTGCAAGAAGGGGTTGAAGAGATGGTTGCAAAGGATGACAATCACGGGGCCGATGCAAAAAAACGCATCAGCACTCACTGAGGCATCAGCGGTCTGCTTGCGGTACTCGAACCCCGGTTCGGCCTCCCTGACAGACCGACGATGCCACGGGCATTCCTTGACACGGTTTTTGACCGCTTGCTATAAAGCGTGCTTCGACCTAAGCAGGTATGCTGACTGGCCACGGCTTTGCTAAGACCACAAGCTTACATAACGACTAACAACTCACTGAAATTTATAAGGGGACTTAGAGTGAACAAGTCTGAATTGATTGATGCCATCGCCGCTTCCGCCGATATTCCTAAAGCTGCTGCCGGTCGTGCTCTTGACGCCGTCATCGAGTCCATCACGGGTGCTCTGAAGGCAGGTGATTCTGTTGTACTGGTTGGTTTCGGTACGTTTGCCGTCAAGGATCGCGCCGCTCGTACCGGTCGCAACCCTCAGACTGGCAAGCCGATCCAGATCAGCGCTGCCAAGATTCCGGGCTTCAAGGCCGGTAAAGCTCTGAAGGACGCCGTTAACTGATTGCGTCCAGTAACTGATGGTCATGCTGCAGCCTGGCTGTGGCAGTGACCTCGGGTCAATCCCAGCTAACCCTGTCGAGATGACAGGTTCTATCTTGGCCGGCTCGATCAGTTCCAAAAAAGGCGCATCCTGTTCGATGCGCCTTTTTTGTTGGTAACCAAAGAACAATAATGCCCGGCCGGAATTGTCCCGGTTGGAGCTGGCGACTGCCCAGATGCAGCCGCCAACAACGAAGGATTTGGGGGCACGATGCTGCAAAAAATGAGGGACAATGCGCAAAGTTGGGTCGCCAAGGTGATCGTCGGCGTCATTGTGCTGATTTTCGCCTTGACCGGCTGGGAATCCATTAGCCGTTTTACCAGCGATGAACAGAAGGCCGCAGAGGTCAACGAGACGCTTATTTCCAAGGTTGAGCTGGAGCAGGCCATTGCCCTGCAGCGTCAGCAGCTTATTCGTCAGTTGCAGCAGTTCAATGACAACTTCGACCCCAGCATGATTGATGACCGCTTGCTGCGCGATTCGGTACTTGACGGACTGATCGAGCGGGCTGTGCTGATTGACGGTGCCGAAGACGCACAGCTGCGTGTTTCCGAACAGATGGTCGATCAGCTTATCCTCAGTACCCCTGATTTTCAGAACAACGGTCAGTTTGATGCCAACCGCTTCGACATCGTGATTCGCAATCTGGGTCTGCCTTCACGTCTGGCCTTCCGCGACCTGGTGCGCCAGGAACTGATGATCGGCCAACTACGCAATGCCTATGAGGCGAGTGCCTTTGCCACCCCGCTGGAGCGTATGCATCTGGCCCGGCTGGAAGAGCAAAGCCGGGACTTTGCGGCGATCGAGCTGCGCACTGATAACGCTGCGGTCAGCGTCAGTGATGAAGAGGTCAGTGACTATTTCACCGCCAATGCGTCGCAGTTCATGACCGAAGAACAGGTCATTCTCGAGATTGTCAGCTTGTCTCGCAGTGATTTCTTTGACCAGGTGCAGGTTGATGAAGACGCGTTGAACGCCCTGTATGAGCGTGAAATCGGCAATCTCAGCGAGCAACGTCGGGTATCCCAGATTCTGGTAGAGGTGCCGGATGCAAGCGCTGACCAGGCGGCACTGGAGAAAATTGAAGCGGTTCGGGCCAGATTGCAGGACGGCGAAGACTTTGCAACTGTTGCGCGTGAAGTGTCTGATGATCCAGGAACTGCCAGTTCAGGTGGTGATATGGGTTACGCCATGCGTGGCGACTTTGAGCCTGAGTTCGAAGAGGCGCTGTTCAGTCTGGCAGAGGGCGAGGTTTCGGCTCCAGTGCGGACCAGCTATGGTTATCACTTGATCAAGTTGACGGGTCTGCTGGCGCCGGAAGTGCCGAGCTTTGAATCCATGCGTCAGACGCTGGAGCAGGAGCTCAAGGTCGAACTGGTCGAGCGTCGCTTCGTTGAGGCTACTCGAGAGCTGTCCAACCTGGCGTATGAGTCGCCGGATCTGGAAGAGCCTGCCCGTGCCCTTGGCGTTGAAGTGCAGACGATTGGCCCGGTTGCCCGTATTGGCGGTGACGAGGGCTTTGCGGCCAATCCGCGGGTCATGCTTGCGGCCTTTGACGATGAGGTGCTCAAGGATGGTTTGAACAGTCCTCTGCTGGAGCTGGATGCCGATACGGCTCTGGTGCTCAGGGTCAAGGAACACATCCGCGCCAGTCAGCGTCCGCTTGAGGAGGTGGCTGCCGATATTGAAGACACGCTGCGTTTCCAGAAGGCGGTAGAGCATGCCGAGGAGGTCGCTGCAGGTTATGTACAGGCGATGCGTGAGGGTGATCTGGCACCAACCGATCTGGCCACAACCCTGAATTCCGAATGGGACCAGTTCGAGGCGATGAAGCGCTCTGCAAGTGAGCTTCCCCAGGCGCTGGTGCGAAGTGTTTTCTCCATGCCCAGGCCGCAGGATGACGCCCCTGTGTATGCCAACTTCCGTCAGCCGGATGGCAGTCAGTGGATTGTCGAGCTTCGCGGTGTTGCAACCCCGGAGAATCTGGCAGAGACAGCTGAATCGGAGATGTATTTCGGTTTTGTGGCCGGCCAGACGGGTCAGCAGGATTTCGCAGCCCTTGAGGCCAGTCTCAAGCAGGATGCCGAGATTACCCGCTACTGAGCCAGGGTGCGTTGTGGTTTTCCATAGCGCGCCATCCAGGCACAAAAAAACCGCATTCATGCGGTTTTTTTGTGCCTGGAAAACCTACCTCATCTCAGTCTTCAAGGTTGCCCATGGCAGTGATGTTGAAGCCGCCGTCCACATACATGATCTCGCCGGACACGCCTGAAGCCAGATCGGAGCAGAGGAAAGCACCAACATTACCCACTTCATCAATGGTCACGTTGCGACGCATGGGGGTCTGCTTCTCGTTGTGCGAGAGCATCTTGCGGAAGCTCTTGATACCGGACGCAGCCAGTGTGCGGATCGGACCGGCCGAAATGGCATTGACGCGAGTGCCTTCCGGACCCAGGCTGGTAGCCAGATAACGCACGCCGGCCTCAAGGCTGGCCTTGGCCATGCCCATGACGTTGTAATTGGGCATAGTGCGTTCGGCGCCAAGATAGGACAGGGTCAGCAGGCTGCCATTGCGGCCTTGCATTAGCTCGCGGCCGGCCTTGGCCAGGGCGACAAAGCTATAGGCACTGATATCGTGGGCAATTCGAAAGCCTTCGCGGGTGGTCACGGCCGTAAAGTCGCCATCCAGCTGGTCGCCCGGGGCAAAGCCTACCGAGTGTACGATGCAATCCAGGCCATCCCATTGTTTTGCCAGCTCGGCAAAGGCCTGTTCAATTTGCGCGTCGTCGGCCACATCACAGGGAAAGCACAATTCCGGCCCTGAACCCCATTCTGCCGCAAAGCCTTCTACACGCGCCTTCAGCTTGTCGTTCTGGTAGGTAAAGGCCAGCTCTGCACCTTCCCGATGCATAGCAGCGGCAATGCCGGATGCGATGGACAGTTTGCTGGCTACGCCAACGATAAGTACGCGCTTTCCGCTGAGAAATCCCATGTCTGCTTCCTGTTTTTACTGAGCCTGTTGGGTTTAGGCTATGTTGACGGATACCGGTTTGGCAAAGGCGGCCTCAAGCAACTGACGGGTATAGTCATGTTGCGGTGCGGCAAAAATCTGCCCTGCCGAGCCCTGTTCTACAATTTCACCCTGGCGAATGACCATCAGCTCATGGCTGAGGGCGCGCACAACGGCCAGGTCGTGGCTTATAAACAAATAACTCAAGTTGTACTTCTGTTGCAGATCACGCAGTAGCTCGACCACCTGTCCTTGAACAGTTCGATCCAGTGCCGAGGTTGGCTCGTCAAGCAGGATCAACGACGGCTTCAAGACAAGTGCTCGGGCAATGGCAACACGTTGCCGCTGACCGCCAGAGAACTCATGCGGGTAGCGGTGCCGTGCTTGCGGATCCAGGCCAACTTCTTCGAGGGCCTGGATGACCATCTGTTCGCGTTCCTGTTCATCGCCCATGCCGTGAATTTCCAGCCCTTCACTGATGATCTGGGCAATCGACATGCGCGGACTGAGGCTGCCAAAGGGATCCTGAAAGACCACTTGAAACTGCCTGCGCAAGGGCCTTACCGCGTCCTGACTCAAACCGTCCAGACGGCTGCCATTGCATTCGATCAGACCCTGGCTTTCGACCAGTCGTAATAGGGCCAGGCCCAGTGTGGTCTTGCCTGATCCACTCTCGCCAACAATACCCAGAGTATGACCCCGGCGTAGCGAAAAGCTGGCGTCGGTCACGGCCTTGATATGATCGACAGTCCGTTTGAACACCCCTTTGCGAATCGGAAACCACACCCTCAGTTGCTCCGCACGCATGATCACCGGCGCTTGCGGATCAGTGCTCACAGGGTCACCGGAAGGATCTGCGGCAATCAGCCGTTGGGTATATTCATGTTGCGGATTACTGAACAGACTAGCGCAATCATTCTCTTCGACGACACAACCCTGATACATGACACATACCCGGTGCGCAATTCTGCGAACCAGACTCAGATCATGGCTGATCAGCAGCAGGGCCATGCCCAGTTTTTCCTGTAAGGACTTCAGCAGTTCGAGAATTTTCAGCTGTACCGTAACATCCAGTGCGGTGGTTGGCTCATCGGCAATCAACAGCTCGGGTTCGTTGGCCAGGGCCATGGCAATCATGACCCGTTGGCGTTGGCCGCCGGATAATTCGTGCGGGTAGGCGTTAAGGCGCTTGGCCGGCTCGGGAATGCCGACCAGTTCGAGCAGCTCCAGGGTGCGCGCGCGCGCGGCCTTTTTGTCCAGCCCCTTGTGCAGGAACAGGACTTCATTGATTTGCCGTTCCACACTGTGCAGCGGGTTCAGGGAGCTCATGGGCTCCTGAAATATCATTGAAATGCGGTTGCCGCGCACCTGTCGCAGCCGTTTTTCCGGGGCCAATAGCAGGTCTTCACCCTTGTACAGAATTTGCCCGCTGGGATGTCTTGCGGCCGGGTAGGGCAGCAGTTTGAGGATTGAGTGGGCGGTAACCGACTTGCCCGAACCACTTTCGCCGACCAACGCCAGGGTTTCACCGGGCCGAATATCCAGACTGACCTGACGAACAGCCATGACCTCTTGATCACCCTTGCCGAAGGCCACGCTGAGATTGTCGATGCGTATCAAAGGCTGGTCGTTCATGTTATTTCCTTGGGTCGAAGGCGTCACGCAGCGCTTCGCCAATAAATACCAGCAGGCTGAGCATCAGGGACAGCACGACGAAAGCGGTAATACCCAACCAGGGCGCCTGCAGGTTTGATTTGCCCTGGGCGATCAGCTCTCCCAGCGAAGGTGAGCCCGGGGGCAGGCCAAAACCGAGAAAGTCCAGTGAGGTCAGGGTGATCACACCGCCGGTCAGAATGAACGGGAAAAAAGTCAGGGTGGCAACCATGGCATTGGGCAGTATATGTCGGAACATGATGATCCGATTACTGGCCCCCAATGCCCGTGCGGCTCTGACATATTCAAGGTTACGTCCGCGGAGAAACTCGGCACGCACCACATCGACCAGTGCCATCCACGAAAACAGCAGCATGATACCCAGCAACCACCAGAAATTCGGTTGCACAAAGCTGGCCAGAATGATCAACAGAAAGAGTACCGGCAGACCGGACCAGACTTCTATGAAGCGCTGGCCAAAGAGGTCGATACGGCCGCCATAGAAGCCCTGTATGGCGCCTACAAATACGCCCACAAAGGAGCTGACAATGGTCAGGGTCAGGGCAAACAGCACGGAGATACGGAAACCGTAGATTACCCGCGCTGCGACATCCCGTGCCTGGTCATCGGTACCCAGCCAGTTATCGGCTGAGGGTGGCGCGGGTGCCGGTAGTTCCAGATCGTAGTTGATGGTGCCGTAGCTGTAGCGTATCGGTGGCCAGAGCATCCAGCCATCCCCTTGTTCCTCGATCAGTTGCCGAATATAGGGGCTGCGGTAGTCGGCGGTTATGGGGAACTCACCGCCGAACTCGGTTTCGGCATAACGTTTGAATATCGGGAAGTAGTAACTGTTTTCGTATTGAACCAACAGGGGTTTATCGTTGGCAATCAGTTCGGCGCCCAGGCTCAGGACAAAGAGTACCAGGAAGATATGCAATGACCACCAGCCCCGGCGATTGGCTTTGAACAGGCCGAAGCGGCGACGGTTGAGCGGGGATAACGAGAAGGTAAAAGCCATGCTCAACCCTCCCTGCTTTCAAAGTCGATGCGCGGATCAACCAAGGTATAGGTAACATCACCAATGAGTTTGACCACCAGTCCAAGCAGGCTGAAGATGAACAGCGTGCCGAACATCACCGGGTAATCCCGGTTGATGGTAGCCTCAAAGCCAAGCAGCCCCAGGCCGTCCAGTGAAAAGATGACCTCAATCAGCAGGGCGCCGGTAAAGAACACGCTGATCAGTGCCGAGGGAAAACCGGCAATGATCAGCAGCATGGCGTTACGGAATACGTGGCCGTAGAGCACCCGCGAGGCGGACAGGCCCTTGGCTTTGGCGGTCACCACATATTGTTTGCCGATTTCATCGAGAAAGCAGTTCTTGGTCAGCATGGTCAGGGTGGCAAAACTACCGATAACCATGGCGGTGATGGGCAAAACCAGGTGCCAGGCGTAGTCGAGTATCCTGCCCCAGGTATCGAGTTCTTCCCAGTTGTTCGAGGTCAGGCCCCGCAGGGGGAACCAGTCGAAATAGCTGCCGCCGGCAAAGACCACGATCAACAGAATCGCCAGCAGGAAGCCGGGTATGGCATAGCCGACTATGATCAGTGAACTGGTCCAGACATCAAAAGTTGAGCCGTGCCGAACTGCCTTGCGAATGCCCAGTGGAATTGATATCAGATACGTGAGCAGGGTGGTCCAGAGTCCCAGCGAAATGGAGACGGGCATTTTCTCGATGATCAGGTCGATCACACTGGTGTCGCGAAAGAAGCTGTCGCCGAAATCGAACACCATATAGCCTTTGACCATCAGCCAGAAGCGCTCGTGGGCTGGCTTGTCAAAACCGTACATGCGACGGATTTCTTCAATAATCTCCGGGTCCAGTCCCTGTGCGCCGCGATAGCTGCTGCCACTGGCAACCTCACCTTGGGTGCTGCCGGATATTCGGCTGGTAGCCCCTTCGAAGCCTTCCAGGTTGGCGATCATCTGTTCAACCGGGCCCCCAGGAGCGGCCTGGATGATCAGAAAGTTGATCAGCAGAATGCCGAACAGGGTTGGAATGATCAGCAGCAAGCGTCGGATGATGTAGGCCAGCATGTTCAGTCTTCCTTGAGCTCAACAGGCGGGGAGGTAGTGGCCAGGGCTGCCTCTTTGGCCGGCTCCTGCCACCAGGTAAACAGCCCCAGGTCATAGCGAGGGGAGGTCTCGGGATGTGAAAACTTGTTCCAGTAGGCAACGCGATAGACATTGGTATAGAAGTTCGGCACCAGGTAGTGACCTGCCCGTAATACCCGGTCCAGCGCACGGGTATGGGTGATCAATGCTTCACGCGAATCAGCCTGAATCAGACCCTCAACCAGTGCATCGACGGCCGGGTTTTGTAGCCCCATCAGATTACGGCTGCCGGGATTGTCGGCACTGGATGAATGCCAGTAGTCACGTTGCTCGTTGCCCGGTGAGTTGGACTGTCCAAAACCGCTGACGACCATATCGAAGTCACGTGAACGCAGGCGATTAATGTACTGCGAAATGTCAACGCGGCGCAGGTTCATCTCAATACCGATTGATGCCAGGTTGCGTTTGAACGGCAGCAGTACCCTTTCGAAGTCAGCCTGCACCAGCAAAAACTCAAAGCTGAGATGCTCGCCAGCGGTGTTGATCAGTCGATCGTCTTCTATGTGCCAACCGGCATCTTGCAGCAAGGCATAAGCTTCGCGTAGCTGCTCGCGAATCATGCCGCTGCCATCGGTCTTCGGTGGTACCCAGGCGTTGCCAAAGACGGCTTCAGGCAAGTGCTCACGCAAGGGTTCCAGCAGGGCCAGTTCAGCTGCGCTCGGCTCACCAACAGCGGCCAGCTCGGAGTTGGCAAAGTAGCTGTCGGTGCGGGTGTAGGCATTATGAAAGAGTCTGCCGTTGGACCATTCGAAATCAAACAGCAGGCTGATCGCCTTGCGTACCCGTAGATCACTGAAGTGTGGGCGGCGAGTATTGAAAACAAAACCTTGCATGCCCTGTGTGTTCAGATTGGGGATTTCTTCCTGGACTATGCGTCCGTCGCGCAAGGCCGGGCTGTCATATCCGGTGGCCCAGTTGCGTGCGCTAACCTCCTGGTTGACATCAAACTGGCCTGCCTTGAAGGCTTCAAGAGCAACCCCGGTATCGCGGTAGTAATCGATCACTACCTGGTCAAAGTTGTTGAAGCCTTTTTGTACCGGCAAGTCCTGCGCCCAGTAATCCTTGACCCGCTCAAAACTAAGCGTTCTGCCGGGTCTCACCTGGCTTATACGGTAGGGACCGCTTCCCAATGGTGCTTCCAGACTGGTGCGTTCGAAGTCCCGCTCGCTCCAGAAGTGCTCTGGCAGCACCGGGAGTTGACCAAGCACCAGCGGTAGCTCACGGTTGTTGCCGTGGTGGAAGCGAAACAGCACGCTTGACTCGGATTCGGCGACCACCTCTGCTACGTCAGCATAATAGGCGCGGTAAAAGGGTTGGCCTTTCTCCATCAGGGTGTTGAAGGTAAAGACAACGTCGGCTGCGGTTATCGGCTCGCCGTCGTGGAATCGGGCTGCGGGGCGCAGATGGAAACGCACCCAGGTATTGTCTTCAGCGCGTTCAATGCGCTCGGCGACCAGTCCGTACTCGGTGAAAGGCTCATCCAGGGCATGGAAGGTCAGGGTGTCGTAGATCAGGCTGATGCGATCAGCCGGGGTGCCCTTGTTGATAAAAGGGTTCAGCGAATCGAAACTGCCAAAGCCGGAGAGGCGAAGACTGCCACCCTTTGGGGCGTCCGGATTGACATAAGCGAAATGGCTGAAGTCAGCCGGGTAGGCTGGCGGCTCGCCATAGAGTGTCAGGGCATGGCTACCCGATGCAGCCAGACTCAGGCTGGAAGCCAGCATCAAGCTGTAGCCGAACGCAGTTTTGAGCAGGGTCTTGAGTAAATGCGGCATTCAGGGACCTTGTTATGATTGTTACTGACGATCTATCCACCAGGTCCTGATGGCCAGCGAATAGGGCGGCGTTTCAGGTGATTTGAGCCATGCCCGGTGGGCAATTCGATGGTAGTCGATATACCAGTTTGGAATTGTGTAGTGCTCCCATAGTAACACTCTGTCCAACGCCTTGGCAGCGGCTATCTGCTCCAGGCGATTGGTCGCTCCCAGCAGGTTTTCCAGCTGTGCATCGATAACCGGATTGTCGATGCCGGCATAGTTGCGACTGCCCTGTACATCGCGTTGACTGGAGTGAAAATAGCCATGTTGCTCCAGGCCTGGTGACAGACTTTGCGGCAGTGTAGCGAGAATCATGTCGTAATCGAACTGGTCAAGTCGAGCCTTGTATTGTGCGCGGTCAACGGTGCGGATGCGCATATCGATTCCCAGTCGAGCCAGGTTGGCGCGGTAGGGTTGCAGGATGCGCTCAAGGCTCGGGTTGACCAGCAGTACTTCAAAGCTCAGTGGTGTGCCGCTGGCATGTTGTAGCCGCCCGTTCCTCAACTCCCAACCGGCCTGGGAAAACAGTTCAACCGCTTGGCGCAGACTGTCTCGCCCGATGCCGCGGCCATCACTGACAGGCAGTCTGAAGGGTTCGGTAAACAGTTCGGCTGGCAGTCTGTCACGGAAAGGTGCGAGATACAGAAACTCCTGGCCAGCGGGGATCTCGGTGGCGCTGAACGGGCTATTGGGGTAGTAGCTGCTGGACCTTTGATAGGCACCATAGAAAAGCACCCGGTTGGACCACTCAAAATCAAACAGCATGCCCAGAGCCTGTCGCATTGGACGCTGGTCAAAGGGCGCACGTCGGGTGTTGAAGAACAGGGCCTGGGTCGAGCTGGGAATGTCGTGGTGAATATCCCTTTTTAATACCTGGCCGGTGCGCGTCGCAGGAAAATCATAGGCGTTGGCCCAGTTACTGGCCTTGTGGTCAAAGTAGATGTCGAATTCACCGGCTTTGAATGCCTCGAAGGCGACATTGTTGTCGCGGTAAAACTCAACCTCAAGACGGTCAACGTTATATTTGCCGCGATTGATCGGCAGGTCTTTGCCCCAGTAGTTGGCAACGCGCTGAAAGGTTAAACGGCGTCCTGGTTGAACATCACTGATGCGATAGGGACCACTGTTCAAGCCCGGTTCAAAAGTTGTGTCGGCAAAATTTCGGTTTCGCCAATGGTGCTCTGGCAAAACGGGTAGCTCGCCTAGACGTAGTATCAGCAACGGATTGTCGCTGCGTGAGAAAACAAAGCGAATGCGTTTGGCGCTGAGAATGTCTACCCGTTCGACGTCCTGCAGCATGGAACGGTAATTGGGGTGGCCTTGCTCGCGCAGCAGCTCAAATGAAAAGGCCACATCGTTGGCGGTAATGGGTTGGCCATCGTGAAAACGCGCCTCCTCTCTGAGGTTGAATACGACCCAGCTGCGGTCATCACTGAACTCCAGACTTTCTGCGATCAGGCCATAGGCGGTATAGGGCTCATCCCCGGACGGGTCGTACAGGCCGGTGCCAACCATCAGGGTTTCGTTAAGCTCAGTGATGCCGTAATGCTGAAAATTGCCGGTGTTGGCCGGACTGGTGCCCTTCAGGGTGTAGGGATTGACCGTATCAAAGGTGCCGCTGCCCATGACCCTAAGCGTCCCGCCTTTGGGCGCGTCCGGATTGACATAGTCAAGGTGCTGAAAGTTGGCCGGATAGCGAGGTTCGCCGTACAGCGAGTAGGCGTGCTGACGGTATACCGCTGCCTGGGCGTCAGACCAGATCAGCAGGAGCAGAAGGAAAGCGGGAAGCAACCTAATCATGAGTGCCCTTGCCAGAAAAACACGCAACCACGCTACCATTCCAGCCCGGCGGGCGAAAGCGTACCGTGCTCAGGGCAGGAGCAGTGTCAACTGCTGTCCGGGTCGAATATGGCTATCAACCCTGTTTTGAGCACGAATACTTTGTACGCCTACATTGAACTGCCGGGCAATGCTGTATAGCGAATCACCTTGTTTGACCGTATAGGTCACTGCACGTTCCGCCGTGCGTGTGGATGTGTCGGCTGCGGTCACAGTGGTGCGCGGCTGGGCAGTGGCGGGCAGCTGTAATTGCTGTCCAACTCTCAGTGCGTTGCCGTTCAGGCGATTGAGGCGCCTCAGCGAAGCTACATCTGAACCGTGCTGGCGGGCAATGGTCCACAGGCTGTCGCCGGCACGAACACGATATTGATTGGTGTTAGGCATGTTGCTGCTGGATGCAGTCCGAGCAGCCTGGGCTGCAGGTGCTGGCTGGCCGGCGAAGATCGGCAGCATGAGTACCTGGCCAACATTGATCATGTGACCATTGATGCGGTTGACATCCTGAATGGCGCGCACACTGAGTTGGTGCCGGCTGGCAATCTGCGACAGCGTATCCCCTGAACGCACCCGGTAATGCTGATAATTGACCCGCTGGTTGGCGGGCAGAGCGGCCAGCGCCTGGCTGAATTGTTCGGCACGGTCTACTGGTACAAGCAATTGGTATGCTCCGCCAGGTGCAGTAACGCGCTGTTTGAAGGCGGGGTTCAGTTGAAGAAACTCGGTGGCAGGCATATTTGCCAACTCTGCAGCTTTGTTCAAGTCAAGCTGATGATCGATGGTGACTTCGCTAAAGTAGGGGGTGTTGGCCAGTTCTGGCAAAACCGCGCCGTGCTGAACCGGGCTGTCGATGATTTGCGATAGTGCCAAAAGTTTAGGCACATAGTTCATGGTTTCGCGGGGCAGCTGCAGATTCCAGTAGTCGGTCGGCAAGCCCAGTTCCTGGTTACGCTTGACGGCACGGCCGACGCAACCTTCGCCGCAGTTATAAGCCGCCAGCGCCAGTAGCCAGTCACCATCGAACAGGGTGTTCAAGCGGGTAAGGTAGTCGAGGGCGGCCTGAGTCGATGCGGTAATGTCGCGACGTCCGTCATACCACCAGTCCTGTTGCAAGTTGTAGATCTGACCAGTAGATGGAATGAATTGCCACATGCCTGCGGCATGCGCGTGGGAATAGGCCATGGGATTGTAGCCACTCTCGATAAAAGGCAGGAGCGCTAATTCCAATGGCATGTTGCGTGCATCCAGCTGCTCCACAACATAGTGCAGATAACGCTCTGCACGTGCCCCGGTAATCTCGAAATAACGTGGCTGGTTGGCGAAAATCAAACGCTGTTGGTCAATGCGCGGATTGTCAAGGGCTGCAGGCTCAAGCATGAAACCAGAGCGGATTCTGCCCCAAAGATTATTGACGGCATCCTCTTCGATATCGTCAAGCTGTTGACTGACGGTGCTGCGGCTACTGATGAGCAAACGAATCGGGGGTTGGGTATCGCGTGTTTCAGGCGTAGCGGTGGTAACCGGAGTAGTGCTTTGACAGGCGGCCAGAAAGGCCAGCGACAGGCAAAGTACAGCCAATTTGGGTGAGATTATCCGTCCTGGAGCAGAAATGCGCATGAGCTGTTCCGAAAAAATTTGCTCGATTCTAGAAAGTCACCCGCCCAGGGTCAAGGTAACAATCGACTGTTAATTCAGAACCTGTCTTTCCATGCGCGAATTGCGGCAAAAGTCTCAGAATCCGAGGCTATCGTGTTGTCCAGCTGTCGCGCCGCTGTGCGAACGGCATCGAGGTGGCAGCGCAGGAAGGGGTTAGTTTGTTTTTCCAGTCCAATGCTGCTTGGCAGAGTGATGCGGCTGGCGGCGCGCAAGTCGTCCACTACCTCCATGCGCACCCGTATGTCGGGATTGTCCGGCTCAACTGCGTGGGCAAAGCGCAGATTTGCCTGGGTATATTCATGCGCGCAGTAAACCCGGGTGTTGTCCGGTAACGCGGCCAGACGTTGCAAAGAGGTATGCATTTGCTCTGCCGTGCCTTCAAACAGTCGGCCGCAGCCTCCGGCAAACAAGGTGTCACCACTCAGTAGCCAGGGATCGTTGGATTCGGCACAGAACAAGGCAATGTGGCCGCGGGTATGTCCGGGTACGGCAATCACCTGTACCGTGCGACCGAACAGGTTCAGGCTGTCGCTGTCCTGGAGTCTTCGGTCAAGATGCGCTATGTCTTCGTCAGCCGGGCCCCATACCGTGCAGTCGGTTGCCGCCTTGAGTGTCGCTACGCCGCCGGTATGATCGCGATGGTGGTGGGTGATCAGAATATGGCTCAGGCGGAACTCAGGGTGCCGTCCCAGCCAGGTAATGACAGGAATGGCATCGCCGGGATCGACAACGGCAAGCTGTTTGCTGGAATTGTCCAGCAGCAGCCATATATAGTTGTCATTGAAGGCGGGAATGGCAACGAATTCGAGCATGTCAGCCTCATTTGCCGAGAAAGTGCTTGTATCTTATAGCAGCCAAGGCCCTGCGGGGAACCTGCATTGAGCTTGAAAGGGGTTATCCATTGATTGAAGACAGCTCAGAGTCTGCCAGCCAAACCGACTTGATGCGGTTGCTTCAGGTCGCGCGTGATTGGCTGCAGACCCCGCCCGGGCAGATGCTTCTGGCTGCGCAGCAGGACGTGGTCACAGAAGGTCTGTCGCGCTGCTTTGGTCAGCATCTGGTGCAATATGGTCTTTCGCCCGAACTGCTGGATCGCGGTAACTCATCGTTACGGCATTGCTGGCAGTTTGATCTGATAGCCGAGCCCCCGGCCATCCCGTTGGCAGAAGATCAGTGGCCTTTTGCGCCGCAATCGGTGGACGTGGTGGTGTTGCATCATGGCTTGGATTTCTGCCTATCCCCACGGACTTTGCTACGCGAAGCCAGTCAGGCGGTGCGAGCAGGAGGGCACATGATCATATTTGGCTTCAATCCCTGGAGTGCCTGGGGATTGAATCATTTTGCTGGTCGCAGTTGGCTTAGCGAGGCGGGCTTTATCAGTCCCGCGCGCCTGACGGACTGGCTTGAGCTGCTGGGTTTTGCGGTGGAGAAACGGGTCGATGGGTGCTATCGTCCGCCGTTTGCAACCCAGAAATGGCTTGACCGCCTGACTGGGCTGGAGCGTTTTGCGCAGCGACACAGACTACCTACCGGCGGTTTTTACTGTGTTCTGGCGCGTCGCCAGATGCTTGGGGTGACACCCCGTCGCCAACGTCGGGCCTTCCCGGCGCTGGCCATGCCACCGCTGGTGGCAGGTACACGCCGTGCGCATCGGACACACAAACGGAATGATGAATGACCCATACGATCGAGATTTTTACCGATGGCGCCTGCAAGGGTAATCCCGGTCCTGGTGGCTGGGGTGTTCTGCTGCGGCTTGGCGAACATGAAAAATCCCTCTACGGCGGTGAGTTGGCTACGACCAATAACCGTATGGAGCTGACGGCCGCGATTCAGGGGCTGACGGCCCTGAAGCGTCCGGCCAAGGTGCTGCTGACGACCGACTCTGAATACGTCATGAAAGGCATCCGCGAATGGATGCCGAACTGGAAGCTGCGTGGCTGGAAGACGGCCAGTCGCCAGCCCGTCAAGAATGCTGACCTTTGGCAGCAGCTCGATGCATTGGTTGCCCAGCACCAGGTTGAATGGCGCTGGGTCAAAGGGCATAGCGGCCACCGGGAAAACGAAATAGCCGACGAACTTGCCAACCTGGGTGTGCAGGACGTGTTGTCAAAAAGGGGTAAGCAGCATGCGTGAAGTTGTACTGGATACCGAGACAACGGGTATCGACCCCAAGGATGGTCATCGGATTATCGAAATAGGTTGCGTCGAGCTGCTGGACCGGCGCCTTACCGGTCGGCACTTTCATGCCTACATTAATCCGCAGCGGGAAGTGGAAGAGGGTGCCTTGGCGGTTCACGGCATCAGCGACGAATTTCTTGCCGACAAGCCCTTGTTTGCCGATGTCGTGTCAGACTTTATGCAATTCGTCCGTGGTGCGCGTCTGGTCATTCACAACGCACCCTTTGATATTGGCTTCCTGGACGCTGAGTTACAGCGCCTGGGTGGCGATCTGGGTCGCATGGCTGATCACTGCGGTGTGCTGGATACCCTGGCGATGGCTCGGGAGAAGCATCCCGGGCAGCGCAACAGCCTGGACGCGCTGTGCAAACGCTATATGGTCGACAACTCCCAGCGTGACCTGCACGGAGCTCTGCTGGATGCCGAGATTCTGGCTGACGTTTATTTGATCATGACCGGCGGCCAGACTGCGCTATCGCTGGCCGGGCATGGTAACGATCAGCATGGTGATGCCCAGAC
This sequence comes from Halopseudomonas sp. 4NH20-0008, assembly GCF_057548395.1. Lineage (NCBI taxonomy): Bacteria > Pseudomonadati > Pseudomonadota > Gammaproteobacteria > Pseudomonadales > Pseudomonadaceae > Halopseudomonas > Halopseudomonas sp. 4NH20-0008. The sequence continues at coordinate 201,512 of NZ_BAAJMD010000004.1, read as the reverse complement.
AGTGGGTCAGATACGTCGTGTTGCTCCGGCACTGGCAGCCGCGCTGAGCGTGCAGGCGGCCTCCGATGCCGATTTGCTGGCCCATACCGAGCGCCTTGCTGCCATCGAGCAGAGCGCTGGTTTTGTTTTGTGGCATGGCAAGCCGGCGGATTGATCAAATCCACAGGCTGACCGCCAACAGGCCAACCCCGCCCATGACCAGGGTGTAGGGCAGCGCCATGACCACCATGCGGCCGTACGATAGCCGCACCAGTGGCGCAACGGCCGAGGTCAACAGGAACAGGAAGGCTGCTTGACCATTGGGTGTGGCAACGCTGGGCAGGTTGGTGCCGGTATTGATGGCGACGGCCAGGCTGTCGAACTGAGCGCGGGTGATCGCGCCTGCATCCAAGCTCTGTTTTATCTCGCTTATATACACGGTCGCAACGAACACGTTGTCGCTGATCATCGACAGTAGGCCATTGGCAATAAAGAACATGCTGGGCTGGCTTTCCGCTGGCAGAGCCAGTACCGCATGGATGATCGGGCTGAATAGATGTTGCTCGTGAATGACGGCAACAATGGCAAAAAACACCACTAGCAGTGATGTGAATGGCAGGGCTTCCTGGAAGGCCTTGCCAATCTGATGCTCATCAATGATGCCATTGAACGAAGCAATCAGAATGATCACCATCAGGCCGATAAAGCCGACTTCTGCAACGTGGAAGGCGAGGCCCAGAACCAGCAGGACGGCGGCGCAGGCCTGAACCGCGAGTGCAACTTTTTGTGGGGTTTTGCGTTTTATCTGCTCGGCCTCGGAAAAAGCCTCAAGTACGTGTCGAACCGGGCGTGGCAGTTTGGCCCCATAGCCAAACCAGCCTGTCTTTTCCAGCACCAGGCAGGTAGCCAGTCCGGCAGCCAGAACCGGCATGCTGACGGGGGCCATGAGTAGAAAGAACTCAACAAAATCCCAATCAGCAGTGCGCGCAATCAACAGATTCTGTGGTTCACCTACCAGCGTGCACACGCCACCCAGCGCGGTACCTACTGCACCATGCATTAACAGACTGCGCAGAAACGCCCGGAACTCCTCAAGATGCTCTCGGTGCAGTGCCATGTCGGCGTCTTCATCAGCGCTGCTGATGTCGGGATTGCCGGATGCCGAGGCGACCTTGTGATACACGCCATAAAAGCCGACGGCGACACTGATGATGACGGCCGTTACCGTCAAGGCATCAAGGAAGGCCGACAGCAGCGCCGCCAGCATGCTGAACAGCAGTGCCAGCAGCGATTTGGAGCGCACGCCGAGAATCAGCCGGGTGAAGGTGACCAGCAACAGATCCTTCATAAAGTAGATGCCGGCTACCATGAACATCAGCAGCAGGATGACCGGAAAATTCCCCAGAACCTCGGCATACAGGGCCTCAGGTGAGGTCATGCCGATAACCAGCGCTTGCATGGCCAGCAGGCCGCCCGGTAGCAAGGGATAGCATTTGAGTGCCATGGCCAGAGTGAAGATGAATTCCAGCACCAGTACCCAGCCGGTGATATACGGGCCCGCAAGCCAAAGCAGCAGCGGATTGAGTATTAAAAAGGCAACTATGGTGCGCTTGTACCATCCGGGGGCTTGCCCCAGAAAATTGTGCGCCAAGGCGGGAAGCACGGACGTGGACATGGGAGGAATCCTGAACAAGGGGTTGGAAGAAAGCTCTGGATAAGGCCTTGGTAATCCGGCTCTGGGAAGCGTCGTTGGCAAGGCATCATTCAGGGTTTTCCTCTACCGTTCATACCGCGAAAGGGGAGTGAAAGTGCTGTAGTACGGGGTTCTAAGGGGCGCAATAATACGTCAGATTGCGCTTTTGTGCTGCAGATTACTATCGCCCGAAATAGGCATATGGCTTATTCTCATCCATTACCCGAATAGCTTGAGCTATGCCATTGATCCTTATGCTTGTTATAGTCTGATCTCTTATTGGCTCTCATGCTGCCCGCCGGGCAGCACCCCAGAAGGAGAAGTTGTCGATGCCTGAATTCGAGACGTTGCTGGTTGAGCAGCATGGCAAGATTGCCCATGTCCGGATCAATCGCCCCGAGAAAATTAATGCCATGAACGCGGTTTTCTGGGAGGAGATGGTCAAGGTGTTTGACTGGATCGATCAGGCTGACAGTGTGCGGGTCGTGATGCTCTCCGGTTCAGGGAAGCACTTCTCGGCTGGCATAGACCTGGCGATGCTGTCCCAGGCCGCCAGTGACATGCAAAAGGACATTGGTCGCAAGGCCGAACAGATCCGCCGCAATGTACTGCGTCTTCAGGCTTCCTTCAATGCCGTGGATAACTGCCGCAAGCCAGTGATTGCGGCTATTCATGGCTACTGTATTGGTGGCGCAATAGATCTGATAACCGCTTGCGACATGCGTTACTCGACTGCCGATGCACAGTTTTCCATCAAGGAAATCGATATGGGTATGACCGCTGATGTGGGCACCCTGCAAAGATTGCCCCACCTCATTGGTGATGGCATGATGCGGGAACTTGCCTATACCGGCCGCCTGTTTGACGGCAAGGAGGCGGCGCAGCTGGGTTTGGTCAATCGCACCTGGGATGATCATGATGCCTTGCTTGCCGGGGTGATGGCTGTAGCTGAGCAGATTGCCGGCAAATCACCCCTGGCCGTTCGCGGTACCAAGGAAATGATTCGCTACAGCCGCGATCACAGTGTTGAGGATGGCCTCAATTACATAGCCACATGGAATGCCGCCATGCTGCAGTCAGAAGACCTGAAGTTGGCAATGATGGCGCATATGGCGAAAAAGAATGCTGAGTTCGCCGATTAACTGGCGTTTCAGACTGGGTGCAGGGATGGTGGGGAGATAAAACGATGTTAACGGGTGCCACATCACTAGATCTTGTCAGGGAAGAACTCTTTGCCAGCATGGGCGAAGTTGAAGATCTGTTGCAGCAATTTCTTGAAGATCGTCATCACGGGAGTTTGCTTCAGCAGGCCATTGAAGGGCTTCAGCAGTTGCGCGGTACCCTGAGCCTGATCGAGTTGCGTGGTGCGGCGCTGCTGGTGGCTGAAATGATTGCCCTGGCAACCGATATTCCTGAGCACGATGGTGCTGAAGGAGAGCGAAACGAGCCACTGTCGGCGCTTTGCGACAGCCTGTTTCTACTTGAACGCTACCTGCAGCATTGCCGTCAGCAGGGCAGTGAGCGTCCAGAATTGCTTCTGCCGTCGATCAATCAATTGCGCAGCAATCGCAGTGGCGTCCCAGCCTTGTCCGAAAGTTATTTTTACGACCTGTCCGCTGACCAGTTGCCCGTTGCGCTGCGCGGTAAACCAGATGCCCAGCGCCTTGACTCTCGAACCTTCAATCGTTTGCGTCAGATGTATCAGCTCGGCCTGCTGGGTTTGATTCGGGATGATGGCATGGCGGCATCGGCTCCGCTGATGCAGCGTGCCTTGCAACGCTGGGAAGCCAGCCTTGATCAGCAGGCAGCAACCATGTGCTGGGTCGCTGCGGCGGCCATAGAGGCACTCGAGGAGACACCGTTGGAGCTGAGCTCCCAGCGTAAGAGACTGTTTTCTCAGCTTGATCGCGAAATGAAGAAACGCGCAACCAGCAGTAGCGTCGAAGCCAATCCGGTTTTGCTTCGTGAACTGCTGTTTCTGGTCGCGTTGGCCGACGCCAACTGCAACCGCTGTCAGGATGTGAAAGCAGCTCTGCAATTGCCGGATCCCGGTTATACCGAATTTGAATTGAAGGCGGCATTCCACCGGCTGCGTGGTCCCGGCGTTGATGTGATGGTCTCCGTGGCTGAAGCATTGCGCGAAGAAATCAGTGCAATCAAGGACCTGCTCGACTTGCTGGCGCGCAATGCCGGTGATCCTGATCAGTCCATGGAGACCCTGGCCTCTGCATTGGAGCGGTTGTGGAAGACGCTGTCGATGCTTGACCTGGCCAAGGTCGCGACTGAAATTCAGGCCGCAGCAGCGCAGTTGGCCAACTGGCGGCCAGGGCAGATGGATGTTCTGGAAGCCGTTGCAGATGCGGTGCTTCAGGCCGAGACCGCAGTCAACCGACTGGATCAGTCCGGGAGTGACGCTCAACTTGGCGCCGATGCGGCCCAAAACAGCGGCCCAGTTGAACTCAAGGAAGCGCGTATCGTCTTGATTGAGGAGTCCCAAGCGGGTCTGTCACTGGCCAAACGGGCCATCACGGCCTACATGGAATCCGGCAATGACGTCATGCATCTGATGAATGTGCCCTCTACACTTGAAACGGTCCGTGGTGGCCTGATTTTCCTGGGCATGAGCCGTGCAGCCAGTATCATTGGACTGTCAACACGCTTTATTCAGGAAAACATGCTGGAAAATCAGCGGGTGCCCAAGCCCCAGCAACTTGAAGTGCTGGCGGACGCTCTCACCAGTATCGAGTTCTATCTTGAGTCTGCCGAACGCTCAGCGGTCACTACCGCTGATGTCTTGACCCTGGCCGAAGAAAGTCTCGCGGAATTGGGTTATAAGGTTGGTGGCTGATGGCGGCAGGTGAGCGAGAGCGGCGTTTCTTTCCCGCCATCGGCCGGGCACCCATTGAGGACCGGGACTTGGTTCTGGTCCGTTACCAGGAGCAATTCGCCATGCTCCAGGGGCAGCTATTGCATGATCCGGATGCTGTGCGCTATTTGGGCAACCCAGAGCATAGTCTGCTGCTCGGGCATCTCGACGGCAGAGCCTGCCACCTGCTGCGCATCAGCGATCCTGTGGATTTACCGGGTCTCGGTTGGCATGGTCTGCGTACGCTGATTGGTCAGGTTGACGATGACGTCTTCCGCTTACTCGGCCTGGCTCAGCAACTGGATGGCTGGTACGACACCCATCAGTTTTGTGGTCGCTGTGGCACGGCGATGCTGCCCCGCGATGAAGAACGAGCCATGGAGTGCCCGAGCTGCCATGTTCGCCAATACCCCAAGCTGGCACCCTGTATCATTGTTCTTGTGACGCGCGGAGACCAAGTCTTGCTGGCGCGTTCACCGCACTTCAAACCGGGTTTTTTCAGTACTCTGGCTGGTTTTATAGAGCCCGGTGAGTCAGCCGAGGAATGTCTGCATCGTGAAGTGCTGGAAGAGGTCAATGTCCGGGTTGATAAGCTGGAGTACCTGGGCAGTCAAAGCTGGCCCTTCCCCAACTCCTTGATGATGGGTTTTCATGCCCAGTATATTGATGGTGAGATAGTTCCGCAGCCTGGCGAAATCGAACAGGCGGGTTGGTGGCATGTCGATGATTTGCCAGCCATTCCTCCCCGCGGAACGATTTCCCGCTGGTTGATAGATTGTTACTTGGCTCGCCTGCGTGGCCAGCCCTTACCCCCTGTTCCGGTCTGAAAAGCCCAGGAGATACGATGCAGTACAATGGATTGGCCGCATTGCTGGCATGCCTAGCCGGCCTCATTCTCTTGCTGGCACTTTTCAAGGGCTGGCGCTTGGCCTGGTTGTTGCCCTGGCTCAAGGGAAATCTGCTCTTGCTGGTCATGGCGTTTGCTGGCGTGTTGGCTCTCAGTGCTTGGGAGCTGCACCAGTTCCGAACGCTTCAGCCGGGAAACGTGGTTGCCAGTCTGGAGTTTCGCAAAACCGCCGAGCAGCAATTTCAGGTGGTATTCGTGGCTGATGGTGATTTGCGTCGCCTGCCACTGGCAGGGGATCTATGGGAGCTGGATGCGCAGGTAGTTCATTGGCGAGGTATTGGTCATGCCATCGGTTTACAGGACGGTTATCGTCTGCATCGCCTGGCTGGACGTTATCTTGCGCTGGAGCAACAGCGTGAGGTCAATCTTGGCTCTATCGATCAGTTGCACCCAACCCCTGCCTGGCGCGACCTGTGGCGCTGGCTTGATCGCTCCGGTACGCAGTCAGTGCTCGAGGCGGCTGCTTTCAGCGTGCGCTTCATGCCAATGGCCGATGGGGCCAAGTTCAATATCGAGATAGGCGCAACCGGGTTGACCCCGGTGCCGGTCAATCAGCAGGCGATGGACGCACTCAAGCGCGTTCAATAGTCCTGCCATGCCGGCCTGCACTGGGCAGGCCGGCTTCCCGCCTCAGGCCAGCATGCCGCCGTCAACGTTGATGGCCGTGCCAGTGGTGTAGCTGGACGCATCACTGACCAGATACAGCACAGTACCAGCCATTTCGCTTGGATCAGCCGCACGGCGCAGCGGAATGCGCTGCAGGGCATGCTTGAGGATGCTGTCGTTGCTGGTCAGAGCAGAGGCAAACTTGGTATCGGTCAGGCCAGGCAGCAGCGCATTGCAGCGAATGCCGAACTGGGCGCACTCCTTGGCAAACACTTTGGTCATATTGATAACGGCAGCTTTGGTAATCGAGTAGATGCCCTGCATGTCACCTGGCACCATGCCGTTCACCGAGGCGACATTGAGAATGGCGCCGCCGCCGTTTTCCCGCATCAACTTTCCAGCTTCCACTGACATAAAGAAGTAGCCGCGGATATTCACGTCCACGGTCTTCTGGAAAGCACCCAGGTCAGTATCAAGCACGTTGCCAAAATAGGGGTTGGTAGCGGCGTTGTTGACCAGAATATCCAGTTTGCCGAACTGTTCGCGAATGGCCTGGACCGTGCCACTGATCTGTTGCATTTCACCAATGTGGCAGGCCATGGCGGTCGCTTTGCCGCCAGCGGCATTGATGGCGTCAGCGACCTGTTGGCAATCTTCCTGTTTGCGGCTGGAAATGATCACGTGCGCACCTTGCTGAGCGAGCAGCTTGGCAATGGATTCGCCAATACCACGGCTGGCACCGGTGACCAGGGCGACTTTGCCGTCCAGATCGAAGAGTTGGGTCTTTTGCATGGGGGTGTCCTTGTTCGTTGGGTTACAGGGAGGAGGCCGCGATTACGTCCAGACTAGCCTGTTGCAGCAGCTTGTTCATATGAATGAAGCTGGCAAAACGCTTGTCCTGGGTTTGACCATGATAGAAACGGTAGTAGATCTGCTGCACGATTCCGGCCAGACGAAACAGCCCATAGGTGTAGTAATAATCCAGGTTGTTGATCTCGATGCCGGCTTTTTGCGCATAGTAATCGGCAAATTCCTGGCGCGTCAGCATCCCAGGAGCATGACTTGGCTGACGACGAATCAACTGCATGGGTTGCGAATCGGCTGCCTCGATCCAATAAGCCAGGGTGTTCCCCAGGTCCATCAGCGGGTCGCCGATGGTGGTCATTTCCCAGTCCAGCACGCCGATAATCTGCATCGGGTTCTCTGGATCAAGGATGACGTTGTCAAAGCGATAATCGTTGTGCACCAGGCCGGGCTTGGGGTGGTCGGCCGGCATTTTCTCACGTAACCAGGCCATGACCGTTGACCAGTCGGGCGCATCCGGTGTCGCGGCTTTCTGGTAGCGGTCTATCCAACCTTCAATCTGCCGTTTGACATAGCCCTCGGGCTTGCCCAGGTCGGCCAGACCGCAGGCGCTGTAATCGAGGTTGTGGAGATCAACAAACTTGTCGATAAAGCTCTTGCACAGCTCGCGCGTCTTGCTGGCGTCCAGGCCCAGTTCTGCGGGGATTTCCGAGCGTAGAATGATGCCCTTGACGCGCTCCATGACATAGAACTCGCAACCCAGAACCGATTCATCAGTGCAATGTGCAAAGACTTTTGGGCAATAGGGGAAGGCCTGGCCAAGTTGCTTCTGAATCCGGTATTCGCGACCCATGTCGTGTGCAGACTTGGCTTTTTTGCCAAAGGGCGGGCGGCGCAGCACGAATTCCTGGGATGGATAGGCAATCAGATAGGTCAGGTTCGATGCGCCACCGGGGAACTGGGTGATGCTCGGTTGGCCCTCCAGTCCGGGGATCTGGCTCTTGAGGTACTGGTCAACGGCGGTAACATCCAGCTCTTCGCCTTGACGAATCTGGGTAGCCTGGTCTGTAGCGCTCATGGCTTTCCTTATAATGGGTGGCATGGACAATCAGCTAATCTAATCCAGTGCGGCGGTGCGGACAAGCTCAAACGCCCGTTTGAATGGGCTTATCAGGGTTCGTGTTGGCATGGGATTGTTTGGAGCTATTTTGGCCGAAAAAAAACCGGAGCACATGGCTCCGGCTTTTTTATGCAGATGTGGCTTAAGCAGGGAAGAGTTCACCCAGCTTCAGAGCCAGCATCATGTCACCTTCAGCGCGCAGTTTGCCGGCCATAAAGGCTTGCATGCCGTCGGTTTCACCGGTCATAACGCCAACCAGCGTGGCACTGTCCATGATCAGGGTAACGTTCGGAGTAGCTGCGTCGCCCTGGGCAACGGCACAGGTGCCGTCCTTGATGGTAACGTTGAAATTGCTGTCGTCTTCAATGTTGAACTGGAAAACCAGATCCAGGCCAGCGGCGGCGGCTGAATTGAACTTGGTTTCCATCTTGCTGGTGATGTCTGCAACGCTGGTCATGTTTAAGTCCTTGATTTCTGGTTCATAAATGCGACGCAAAGATTGCCGCAAGGGGTCATCTGTAAGTAATCAGATCTGGCTGCCGATGTTGGTCAAGATGGGCGTGACTATTGAAAGCGGCCAGGCTGAGTTTGTTTCTACCATATTGTAGACGGCTTACAGAGGTATTCACGATTTGCCAGTTCAACTCAAAGGCGCTGGTAGCTGGCATGTGCGTGATCAGTTGCAGCGCGGCGGTGATGGCACCGGCTGAGGTAAACAGGGCAATATTGTCGCCGCGCTCGGCTTGTTCGGTCACACGACTCAGTCCGTCCCTGACGCGTTCGACAAAGTCACTCCAGGGCTCGCAGCCCTCAACCGGCTGGGTCTCGGTAATCCACAGGGTGATGACCTGGCTGAAGACCTTTTGAAACTCCTTGCGGTATTGCCCGGCATGCTGCACATGGAACAGTGCTTGGGGGTCTTTCTCGGCAATACGCGGCAGATAGGTACGCATGACCTCATCGGAGGCATACTCGTTGAAGGCCGGGTCGATGATCAGCTCGCTGTCATGGCCTTCGACACGCCCAAGTGCATGTACACCGGTATCAATCTGCCGACGCATCTCGCCAGCATAGCTGCGATCAAAGCGTAGGCCGGTGGCCTGGAGGTAGTCACCAAGCAGCTCGGATTGCTTGATGCCCATGGGCGAGAGTACGTCGTAGTTGGCAGCGCCGAGAGACGCCTGGCCATGTCTTATCAGATAAATACTACCCACAACGCCCGCCTATGTGTCTTGAATCAAGACACGAGGTTATTGGTCCACCAGAGCCCTGTCAATAAAAATCATACGCTCGTTTGAATTCGCTTTTAGTCCATCTGTTACAGCCTTTTGCCGATCCTGTATGCTTGCTTTTTATCCCTGTGAAACCCGGAGCGCACCTGTGGAATGGCTTGCTGAGTATGGATTGTTTCTGGCCAAGGCCGTGACCTTTTTGATAGTGGTTTTTCTCGTTGTTGCCATGCTGGCTGCGGCCAAGGACCGCAACAAGCGTGCGGAGGGAAGTCTGAGCGTGGTCAAATTGAATGACCAGCTGCAGAAAATGACTGATCGCCTGAGCCATGCAGTCCTCGACAAGACGGCGCTCAAGGCCCGTGCCAAGGCGCAGAAGGTTGCGGCCAAGATCCGCAGCAAGGCAGAAAAGGAGGGTGAGCCACGCAAGCGCAGTTTTGTGCTGAATTTCAATGGCGATATAAAAGCCAGCGCCCTGGACAGCCTGCGTCAGGAAGTGACAGCGGTGCTTGAACTGGCCACCGGCGATGATGAAATCATTGTGCGCCTTGAAAGTGGAGGCGGCATGGTGCACGCCTATGGTCTGGCGTCGGCTCAACTGGTGCGCATCAGGGATGCCGGTATTCCACTGACGATTTGCGTCGATAAAGTGGCCGCCAGTGGCGGCTACATGATGGCCTGTATTGCCGACCGCATTATTGCGGCGCCCTTTGCCATGCTCGGCTCCATTGGCGTGGTTGCGCAGATCCCCAACTTCAATCGCCTGCTGAAAAAGCATGATGTTGACTATGAAATGCTCACCGCAGGCGAGTACAAGCGCACTTTGACCCTGTTTGGTGAGAATACCGACAAGGGGCGCGAGAAATTCCAGGAAGACCTGGAAACCATTCATCGCCTGTTCAAGACCTTTGTCAGTCAATACCGCCCGCAACTGGATATTGATACGGTTGCTACCGGTGAAGTCTGGTTCGGTACGGAGGCTCTGCACCATGCGCTGGCCGACCAGCTGTTGACCAGTGATCAGTACATCACCGGGCAGACCCGTGAAAGTGATGTGTTTGAAGTTCATTACGTGGCCCGCAAGCGTTTGCAGGACAAGCTATCATCAGGGGTATCGGCGGCGCTTGATCGCTTGTTGCTGACTTGGCTGTCGCGCTTTCACAATCAGCGTTTCTGGTAGGAGTAAGTTATGTCCGAATTCAAGGCACTGGTGGTATCCGAACGGGATGGCGGCTTTGTTTCCGAGGTTTGCACCCGTCATGTGGACTCTCTGCCGCCAGGTGAAGTACTGATTCGAGTGCGTTATTCGTCGCTCAACTTCAAGGATGCACTGTCAGCTTCAGGTAATCGAGGCGTCACCCGGTCTTACCCGCATACGCCGGGTATCGATGCGGCCGGCGTAGTAGAAGCAAGCTCGGTTGCAGAGCTGTCGCCGGGGGATGAGGTGATAGTCACGGGATATGACCTGGGCATGAATACCTCCGGTGGCTATGGCCAATATATACGCGTGCCGGCTGCCTGGGTTCTGAAGCGTCCATCTGGCTTGTCGCTGCGTGACAGCATGCTGTTGGGAACGGCAGGTCTGACAGCGGCACTGTGCATCGACAAGCTGGAACAGGCTGGCTTGAGCCCGGAGCAAGGCCCGGTATTGGTAACAGGCGCCACCGGTGGGGTTGGCAGTATTGCCGTTATCATGCTGGCGGCCCTCGGTTATCAGGTAGCGGCTTCCACTGGCAAGGCCTTGCAGGCGAAGTTCCTGACCAGTCTGGGTGCCAGTCAGATTGTTGATCGAACCCAGTTGGAACTGGGCAAGGAGAAGCCGATGCTCAAAGAGCAGTGGGCCGGCGCCGTCGATACCGTGGGCGGGGAGATTCTTTTCAATGTGCTCAAGTCAGTGCGTTACGGTGGCAGTGTTGCCTGCTGCGGATTGACTGCTGGTGTAGGTTTTCAGGCCAGCGTACTGCCCTTCATACTGCGCAACGTGAACCTTCTCGGGGTGGACTCGGTAGAGCAGCCGCTGGTGGTCAAAGCCTCCATGTGGGACAGGCTGTCGGTGCAATGGAAAACCGACCTGCACGATCTCGATCACGAAGTTACCCTGGAGCAATTACCTGAGCAGATCGAAAAGATTATGGCTGGCAAGATGGTCGGCAGGGTTGTGGTTAATCTCGGCTAACCGCTTTCAAGGCGTGGTGCTCAAACCTGAGTGCCACGGCATGTAAGTCGCCTTATTGAGTCTTGCCGTCTTGCCTGAGCTTGGTGAGCATGAATTTCAGGGCGGCCTGATGCTCTGCGGTCTCGCCATCGCCTTGCTTGGCAATCAAAAAACACCTGTCGATTATCTGCTGCACCGGTGTCGCCAGGTAGTAAAAGCGATCATCCTCTGCAATCAGGCTGATCTTGTCCCAGGGTATGACCTTGTGGCGACCATCTGGCAGGCTCAGATTCATACTGGATTCGCCCAGCTGCAGATGATACCGGCCTGCCAGTGCGCGCTGTTGCTGACGGATCGACGCCCATAGTGCGCGTTCGATGGGCGTCTCGCCAAAGTTGTCAGGAAGTGCTGGAAGGGGGCGTCTGAGATAGACGCGCGCAATTACAATTGCCAGCGGCAGGGCAAGAAGGGCGGCGATCAGGGTTTCAACTGATCGTGGCAGGACAAAAACAAGTAATCCTCCGAGTGCCAGTGTCGGCAGACCGATCAGCAGGCTGAGCTGAACTGCCCTGTGCACATGTTGAGCTTGCGCCTGGGATTGACTGTTGAGCCGGTCATAAGCGTTATGGCTGATAGTCTCCAGTTGTTCTGTGCTGATTGAATAGTCGAGCTTCATGGTGTCGCTGTTTATAGGCCAAAGGGGAGTCGAAGCGCAGTTTATGGGGCAAGGGTACGTTAAAGCATTGCTGCTTTATAAGGTCAGCGTGTAGTGCTATTCGCCCACATTAATCAAGCGAGGCAGACGATGACAGGCATCCGGCTAGCGTTATTGCGCCTCGCTGCAAATCAGGTGCTGCGCTGTCAGCATGGCAGGCTGGGCGCTGTAGCGCCGGTAAAATTGAAAAAGAATTCGGATTTGCCGATTTCGCTGCTATTACTGCAGGCAAAACGGAATAAAATCCTGTATATTGGCCGCCTATTTTGAACCCGGCTTACAGAGAGCGCTATGACTGACCTATCCCTATACAGAAATATCGGTATTTTTGCCCACGTTGACGCCGGTAAAACTACAACTACCGAGCGTATCCTCAAGCTGACCGGTCGTATTCACCGTCTTGGCGAAGTGCATGAAGGCGAGTCCACCACCGACTTCATGGAGCAGGAAGCCGAGCGTGGTATTACCATTCAGTCAGCCGCTGTGAGCTGCTTTTGGAAAGGTCACCGCTTTAACGTCATTGATACCCCCGGTCACGTTGACTTTACCGTGGAAGTGTATCGCTCCCTGAAAGTACTGGACGGTGGTATTGGCGTATTCTGTGGTTCCGGTGGTGTAGAGCCCCAGTCGGAAACCAACTGGCGTTACGCGAACGACTCGAAAGTATCGCGCCTGATCTTCGTGAACAAGCTGGATCGTATCGGTGCTGATTTCCTGAAAGTTGCAGCCCAGGTAGAGAAGGTCCTTGGCGCCAAGCCGATGATCATGACCCTGCCAATTGGCCGCGAAGAAACATTCTCTGGTGTTGTCGATCTGCTGACACGAAAAGCTTATGTGTGGGATGAAACGGGTCTGCCAGAGAACTACAACGTTACTGACGTTCCAGCTGACATGGTTGACGATGTTGAAGTTTACCGTGAGAAGTTGATCGAAATGGCTGTAGAAATGGATGACGACATCATGATGGCTTACATGGATGGCGAAGAGCCGTCCATCGAAGACGTCCAGCGTTGTATCCGTAAAGGTACTCTGGAACTGGCTTTCTTCCCCACCTACTGTGGCTCGGCATTCAAGAACAAGGGCATGCAGTTGTTGCTTGACGCCGTTGTCGATTATCTGCCTGCGCCGCAGGAAGTGAACCCGCAGCCGTTGACCGACGAAGAAGGTAACCCAACCGGTAAATTCGCGATTGTTTCTGCCGATGAGCCCTTCCGGGCCCTGGCGTTCAAGATCATGGATGACCGTTTTGGCGCCCTGACTTTCGTGCGTATCTACTCCGGTAACCTGAACAAGGGTGATACCATCCTCAACTCGTTCACGGGTAAGTCCGAGCGCGTCGGCCGCATGGTTGAAATGCAGGCCAACGAGCGTAACGAGCTGAGCTCAGCCACCGCCGGTGACATTATTGCCATCGTCGGCATGAAGAACGTGCAGACCGGTCACACCCTGTGTGATCCCAAGCACCCCTGTACTCTGGAAGCCATGGTGTTCCCCGAGCCCGTGATCTCCATCTCGGTTGAGCCGAAGGACAAGGGTTCCACTGAGAAGATGGGTGTAGCCATCGGTAAGATGGTTGCAGAAGACCCGACCTTCCGTGTCGAGACTGACATTGATTCCGGTGAAACCATCCTCAAGGGCATGGGCGAACTGCACCTGGACATCAAGGTCGATATTCTCAAGCGTACCTACGGCGTTGAACTGGTTGTCGGTCAGCCCCAGGTGGCCTACCGTGAAACCATCACCCGTGAAATCGAAGACAGCTACACGCACAAGAAGCAGTCGGGCGGTTCCGGTCAGTACGGTAAGATCGATTACATCATCAAGCCCGGCGAGCCGAACACTGGCTTCACCTTCAAGTCTTCTGTTGTTGGCGGTAACGTCCCCAAGGAATACTTCCCGGCCATCGAAAAGGGCTTCTCCTCCATGATGGGCATTGGTCCGCTGGCGGGCTTCCCGGTGCTGGACGTTGTCGTTGAGCTGACCGACGGTGGTTTCCACGCCGTTGACTCCTCGGCCATCGCGTTCGAAATCGCTGCCAAAGGCGCCTTCCGTCAGTCGATGCCCAAGGCCGGCCCGCAGATGCTGGAGCCGATCATGAAGGTTGACGTTTACAGTCCTGAAGACCATGTTGGTGATGTTATCGGTGACCTTAACCGTCGCCGCGGCATGATCTCCGGTCAGGAAGCGGGTGTGACGGGCGTGCGTATCAAGGCTGATGTGCCGCTGGCAGAAATGTTCGGTTATATCAGTACATTGCGTACCATGACCTCGGGTCGCGGCCAGTTCTCCATGGAGTTCTCGCACTACTCGGCCTGCCCGGCTAACGTTGCCGAGACAGTGATCGCCAAAGAGAAAGCCAAGAAAGCTGCAAAGGCTTGATCTAGCTTTCAGGCTGTAAAAAGTCCCGCCAGTTGACACTGGCGGGACTTTTTTATGTCTGGACATCCTGGTGTGGCGGGCTGCTTGGGTTTGGATGAATAGACTGTATGCCCTTCGCGCTCAAGCGCGCTCCTACATATGGAATGAACTTCGCCCAATAATTAACCGGCCAAGATGTTTTTGTAGGAGCGAAAGGGTGACTGCAGTGGAGGAGGGTGTATTCGAGAAAGAACCTCCCGGGCTTGCCGGGAGGCTTTGGCTCAAGCCTGGCGGCGGCGAAACAGCGGTTGCGGCTGGTCGGTGGCGGCCTGGTAGCACTCCGAGAAGTCCTTGAGGCTTTGCAGGGCGTCCTCCGCGCTGCGGTCCTCGCGGATAACAAAGGCATCAAAACCGCAGCGTTGCATGAAGAACAGCTGGTCACGCAGGACATCGCCTATGGCGCGTACTTCGCCTTTGTAGCCATAGCGTTCACGCAAGAGACGGGCATTGGAATAGTTACGACCGTCACTGAATACCGGAAAATTCAGGGCAATGACCTGAAAGTGCTGGAGGGCATCGGCAATGCTTTCCACTTCTTCATGACTATCCAGCCAGACACCCAGGCCGCCATCGCGCTGCGATAGGGCATGGCTGTGTTCCAGCCACAGGGGCAGGGGGACTATTACGTCATCGCTGTTGGGCAGGTCGGCAAGGCTGGCGTCAGCGGCCAGCAAATGCCAGTTTTCACTGACCAGTTGCCCGTTCTTAATGATTTGCTGCATAAACACGCTCCTTGAACGGGGCCATGCCGATACGCTCGAAGGTATCGATAAAAGGTTCTTCGGCGGTTCGATTCACCAGGTAGACGTCGATAACCTTGCTGATGATGGCTGGCATTTCGTCGGCGGCAAAGGATGGCCCGAGAATCTGGCCAATAGCCGCTTTACGGCCACTGTTGCCACCCAGGGAGACCTGATAGAACTCGGCGCCCTTCTTGTCGACACCGAGGATGCCGATATGGCCGACATGGTGGTGGCCGCAGGCGTTCATGCAGCCTGAGATGTTCAGATCAAGATCACCGATATCATGCAGATAATCGAGGTCATCAAAGGTGCGCTGAATGGCTTCGGCAATCGGGATCGACTTGGCATTCGCCAGCGAGCAGAAGTCGCCGCCCGGACAGCAAATGATGTCGGTCAGCAGGCCAATGTTCGGCGTGGCAAAACCCAGCTCGCGGCAGGCTTGCCACAGGGCAAACAGGTCGCTCTGTTTGACGTCGGCCAGCACCAGGTTCTGCTGGTGGGTTACGCGCAGTTCGCCAAAGCTGAACTGATCAGCCAGATCCGCAGCGGCATCCATCTGTTTGTCGGTCGCATCGCCGGGAGCGACGGCGGTGGGCTTGAGCGACAGGGTCACGGCGGCATAGCCGGGGACCTTGTGCGGATGCACATTGCGCATAGCCCAGTTGTTGAAGCCCTTGTCATTCTGGCGTTGTGCCAGGTAGCCGGCGTCATCAGCGCTGAAGGACTCGTAGGGCGGTGTGCTGAAGTGCCGGGCGACGCGCTGCAGTTCTTCCTGGGTCAGGGTGGCTGGGCCATCCTTGGTGTGCGCCCATTCGGCATTGACCTTGTCGGCAAAAACCTCAGGCGTCAGGGCCTTGACCAGAATCTTGATGCGCGCCTTGTACTTGTTGTCACGTCGACCATAGCGGTTGTAGACGCGCAGGATTGCATCCAGATAGGTCAGCAGGTGCTGCCAGGGCAAGAAAGCATTGATTTCGCTGCCGACCATGGGCGTTCGACCCAGGCCACCACCGACCAGTACCCGGAAACCGACTTCACCGGCTGCGTTCTGAACAACATTCAGGCCGATGTCGTGTACGCCGATGGCGGCGCGGTCTTCAACAGCGCCGTTGACGGCGATCTTGAACTTGCGCGGCAGATAGGCAAATTCCGGGTGGAAGGTTGACCACTGGCGGATGATTTCACACCAGGGGCGCGGATCGACCAGCTCGTCAGCGGCGACGCCGGCAAACTGGTCGGTGGTGGTGTTGCGGATGCAGTTGCCGCTGGTCTGAATGGCATGCATCTGCACCTCAGCCAGGTGGGCAAGGATGTCGGGCACATCTTCCAATGCTGGCCAGTTGAACTGGACGTTCTGGCGCGTGCTGAAGTGCGCGTAGCCCTTGTCATACTGGCGGGCGATAAAGGCCAGTTTACGCATCTGCTTGGCGGATACGAGGCCGTAGGGAATCGCCACACGCAGCATCGGTGCGTAACGTTGTACATAAAGGCCGTTCTGCAGACGCAGTGGCAGGAACTCGCTGTCAGTCAACTGGCCATCAAGATAGCGGCGCGTCTGGTCACGGAACTGATTGACACGGTCTTCGACAATCCGCTGGTCATATTCGTCGTAGATATACATTCAGGCAACCTGTCCTGGGAACGTGGCAGCCCTCTTGGGAGCTGTCCTAGTAAGCGAAAACTGAGGGCGGACGATAGCAAATTTTCAATATGCACAAAAGGAATGTTTATCTATATGGTTAGATCAGAGCCTTATTTGGTCCAGGCTCAGCAAAGCGCATCCTGTTTGTCGCCTGTGGTTTGACATCCCCGCATACTGGGCTTAACGTTAACGCAGGACTGGACGGGCGCAAGCCCTGGATGAAAGATCAGTCAGTGCCACTACAACAATAAGAGGATTGCACAACATGAATGACCACGATATTCAGGAATCAGCTCACCCCGATAGCCATCTTGATGCCTTCGCTGCCGTAGCCCTTATCCTGATCGCCGTAATTGCTGCGGTATTTTGGGTAAGTCAGCACTGAGTCTTCTTGCCAGGCGCTGAAACGGACTTGTCATTCAGCAGGTTCGTTTCACACGCCGGCCAGATGCAGTACCAGCTTGACCACGCCGACCAGCACCAGAATAAACCCTAGCGTAAATGCCACGCCCAGAACTACGAAGTGACTGAACTTGCCTTGGGTAAAATCCCGTTCCCGCGATTTGCTGCTTTGTACCCCCAGCGCTGCCCATAATACGCTCTTGAAGGTATCACCCAGAGACATGCCTTGCGCGGTCGGCGGTGTGGCCGGCTGCTGATCCTCATGCGGTTGCTTGTCTTCACTCATGCGTGTTCATGTCCTCTGCCAATACAGGATTCCGGTTCATCATGGCATAGACGTTGTGCAATGTGCAGTCTGTCTCAGATACGGATATCAACCCAGTGCCTGCGGCGCCACATGTAGGCAAAGACCATGGAGTTGAAGGCCCGGTAGCCACTTTGCAGCAGCCACACCGTCAACAGCCCGCCACCCAGCAGCGGTCCGGCCAGATAGGCCAGGGGTAAAAACAGCAACCATTGTCCGCCCAGATTCACTGACATCACGGTTCGGCTGGCACCGGCGCCCAACAGCGCCTGGGTCAATACCAGGGCGGTGGCGTCCAGGGTCATGCCCAATCCGGTTACACGTAGTGGCCACTCACCCAAGGCCAGCAAAGCCGGGTCCTGGGTGAACAATCCGAGTACCAGCTGCGGGGCCAGCCAGAAGGGCAGGCCCATCAGGAACAGGGTGAGGATTGCCACGCGCACCACATCCCAACCCCAGCGATAGGCTTCTTCAGGTTTGCCTGCGCCAAGACTATGACTGACCAGTGTGGTGGCGGCCATGCCCAGACCGACGCCGGGCAGAATCAAAAACAGCGCCAGGTTGATAAGGATATGTGCGACCGCCAGTTCATCAGTACCGATTTGCCCGATAATCCAGAACAGGGTGGTGACGCCGGTGGCAAAGAAGAACTGTTGCAGGGAGTTGGGCACCGACAGGCGCAGCATTGCCCGAAGTCCGCGGCCTTTTGGGCGTACGCGCAGAAAGCCCTGTTCACGGGCCGCAAACCAGGTCATGCAGAGATACATGCTGGTTCCACAAAACATGGCGATCGTGGTACCGAGTCCCGCGCCAGCGGCGCCCATCTCCGGCATGCCCAGGCGGCCGAAGATCAGACCGTAGCTGATGAGGATATTGAGCAGGTGCATGATGATCAGAATCTGCAGATACATGCCGGTACGGCGAATGCCATTCCAGTAGCCGCGAAAGGCAAAATTGGCGCCGACCGCCAGTATGCCCAGCGTTCGCCATTCAAAATAGTCTGAGCCTATGCGCTGAACGCTAGCGTCAGCGGTGAGGAAAGCAATAATCTGATCCGCCGATAGCCAGCAGATCAGGCTCAGGGGGATGGCCAGCAGCGCGGCAAACAACAGCCCTTCATTCAGCGGGGCAGCAACGGCAGCACTGTTGCCCTCGCCACGCCGGCGCGCAACCATGGCCTGCACCCCGGCACCCAGTCCCATGACCAGCGAGATGGCCATGAAGTTGGCATAGCTGCCCAAACCGACGCCGGCCAGTGCTTCACTGCCCAGACTGCCGACCATGGCTGCATCGACCAGATTCAGCAAGCTCTGGCTGAGCATGCCGCCCATGATCGGCAGGCCAATCAGGGCGATTGTGCGCAATCGGTCCCGGGCGGGCAGCAAAGCCATCAGGTACTCAGTTGTCGTAGGCGAGGTTAGGCGACAGCCAGCGTTCGCTGATGCTCAGATCCTGCTGCTTGCGGGTACTGTAGGCCTCAACCTGATCGCGGGTAATCTTGCCGACGGCGAAGTACTTGGACTGCGGGTGGGAAAAGTACCAGCCGCTGACCGCCGCCGTGGGAAACATTGCGTAGTGCTCGGTCAGGGTGACGCCTGAGTTGCCCTCGGGGTCCAACAAGCTGAACAGCGTGCCTTTCTCGGTGTGATCCGGGCAGGCCGGGTAGCCGGGAGCAGGTCGAATCCCCTGGTATTGCTCGCGAATCAGATCGTCGTTGTCCAATTGTTCATCGCTGGCATAGGCCCAGAGATTTTTGCGTACCTCGCGGTGCAGCCACTCGGCACAGGCTTCAGCCAGGCGGTCAGCCAGCGCTTTGACCATGATGGCGTTGTAATCATCGCCCTTGGCTTCGTAGTCCTTGGCCAGCTCTTCAGCGCCAATACCGGCGGTGCAGATAAAACCACCGACGTAATCGGTCAGGCCGCTATCCTGTGGCGCGACAAAGTCAGCCAGGCTCTGATTGGGCTTGTTGTCCGGCAGCAGGCTCTGCTGCCGCAGGTGATGCAGGGTGGCAAGGGGTTGACCCTGCTGATCAAACAGCGCGATATCGTCATCATCGACCTGGTTGGCCGGCCAGAAGCCGACCAGCGCCTTGGCGCCAATACGTTTTTCATCGATCAGTTGCTTGAGCATCTTCTGGGCATCGGCAAACAGGTTGCGCGCGGCTTCGCCTACGACCTTGTCCTCCAGGATACGTGGATACTTGCCGGCGAGATCCCAGGAGATGAAGAAGGGCGTCCAGTCGATGTACTCGGCCAGCGTCGCCAGATCAATATCGTCGATACTGCGCACGCCGGTGAAGGTCGGAGCAGGAGGTGTATAGCTGCTCCAGTCGATTTTCAGCTTATTGGCGCGGGCCTCTTGATAGCTCAGGTACTCGGTTCGTGCACTGCGGTTGGCGGTGCGCTCGCGCACCATTTCATAATCGGCACGGATCTTGGCGATATAGTCCGGCTTGATTTCCTTCGACAGCAAGCTGGTGGCAACCCCCACAGCCCGTGAGGCGTCGGTCACGTAGATTACCGCGTCGTTCTTGTAATGCGGTTCGATCTTGACCGCGGTATGCGCCTTGGAGGTGGTGGCACCACCAATCATCAGCGGCAGATTGAAGCCCTGGCGCTGCATTTCCTTGGCGACGTGCACCATCTCGTCCAGCGACGGGGTAATCAGGCCGGACAAACCGATGATGTCGCACTTCTCTTCAATGGCGGTTTTAAGAATCTTCTCGGCTGGCACCATCACGCCCATGTCGACCACGTCGTAGCCGTTACAGCCAAGCACCACGCCGACGATGTTCTTGCCGATATCGTGGACATCACCTTTGACCGTGGCCATCAGGATCTTGCCCTTGGCTTCCGGTTTGTCACCTTTCTCGGCTTCGATAAAGGGAATCAGGTGGGCAACCGCCTGTTTCATGACGCGTGCCGACTTGACCACCTGGGGCAGGAACATCTTGCCGGCGCCAAACAGATCGCCTACGACGTTCATGCCGGCCATCAGCGGGCCTTCGATTACTTCGATCGGGCGCGCGCACTGCTGGCGGGCCTCCTCGGTGTCCTCGACGATAAAGGCGGTGATACCCTTGACCAGTGAGTGCTCCAGGCGCTTGTTGACCTCCCAGCCACGCCACTCTTCACTTTCGGCTTCCTTGACGCTGCCGTCACCCTTGTACTCATCGGCGATTGCCAGCAGGGCTTCGGTTCCGCCCGCTGAGCGATTGAGCACAACGTCCTCGACAATATCGCGCAGCTTTTTCGGAATTTCGTCGTAGATTTCCAGCTGTCCGGCATTGACGATACCCATGGTCAGGCCGTTGCGGATCGCATGCAGCAGGAATACCGAGTGGATGGCTTCGCGCACCGGGTTGTTGCCACGGAAGGAGAAGGATACGTTGGACACACCGCCCGAGGTCAGGGCGTAGGGCAGTTCGTCGCGGATATAGGCACAGGCCTCGATAAAATCCACGGCATAGTTGTTGTGCTCTTCGATGCCGGTGGCAATGGCGAAGATGTTCGGGTCGAAGATGATGTCTTCCGGCGGGAAGCCGACGTCATTGACCAGAATGTCGTAGGAGCGCTTGCAGATCTCGCGCTTGCGCGCGGCGGTATCGGCCTGGCCCTGTTCGTCAAAGGCCATGACCACCACGGCGGCACCATAGCGCTTGCACAGACGTGCCTGCTGCTTGAACTGCTCGACCCCTTCCTTCATGGAGATGGAATTGACGATGCCCTTGCCCTGGATGCACTTCAGGCCGGCTTCGATCACCTCCCATTTGGACGAGTCGATCATGATCGGCACACGGGAAATATCCGGTTCGCCGGCAATCAGATTGAGGAAGGTGACCATCGCCTTCTTCGAATCGAGCATGCCCTCGTCCATGTTGATGTCGATGATCTGCGCACCGGCTTCCACCTGTTGCAGCGCGACTTCCAGTGCCTCGGTATAGTTGTCTTCGCGGATCAGGCGGGCGAATTTGGCCGAGCCGGTAATGTTGGTGCGCTCACCGACGTTGACGAACAGCGAGTTGCGGTCGATGGTAAAAGGCTCCAGGCCGGACAGCCGGCAGGCGCGGGGAATATCCGGAATCGCACGGGGCGGGTATTTGGCTACAGCCTCGGCAATCGCCTGAATATGCGCCGGGGTGGTACCGCAGCAACCACCGACAATGTTCAGAAAACCGGACTGGGCAAACTCTTCGACAATCGCAGCGGTTTCCGCCGGGGTTTCGTCGTATTCGCCGAAGGCGTTGGGCAGGCCAGCATTCGGGTGCGCTGAAATATGGGTGGCCGCCTTGTCCGACAGCTCTTCCAAGTAAGGCCGCAGCTCTTTAGCGCCCAGTGCACAGTTCAGACCGACGGATAGCGGATTGGCGTGGCGTACCGAGTTCCAGAACGCCTCGGTAGTCTGGCCGGACAGCGTGCGGCCAGAGGCGTCGGTTATGGTGCCGGAAATCATGATCGGCAGTTCGATACCGTCGTCTTCGAAGACCTGCTGCACCGCGAAGATCGCGGCCTTGGCATTCAGGGTGTCGAAGATGGTCTCGATCAGAAGCAGATCGGCGCCACCTTCGATCAGCCCACGGGTCGAGTTCATGTAGTCTTCGACCAGCTCATCAAAGCTGATATTGCGGTAGCCGGGGTTGTTGACGTCCGGAGACAGCGAGCAGGTGCGGCTGGTTGGCCCCAGTACGCCGGCAACAAAGCGTGGACGGTCTGGGGTTTCCAGCGTCTTGGCGTCACATACGCGACGGGCCAGGCGGGCGCCCTCCAGATTCAGCTCGTAGGCCAGGTCCTGCATGCCGTAATCGGCCTGGGATACTCGGGTAGAGTTGAAGGTGTTGGTTTCAATGATATCTGCACCGGCGTCCAGGTAGGCCTTTTCGATGGCGGCAATGGCGTCGGGTTGAGTCAGTACCAGCAGGTCGTTATTGCCCTTGACGTCCGAAGGCCAGTCAGCAAAGCGTTCGGCACGGAAATCAGCCTCCTCCAGTTTGTAGCTCTGGATCATGGTGCCCATACCGCCGTCCAGTATCAGGATGCGGTTGCGCAGGGCGGCATGCAGGGCTTTGAGGCGGGCGTTGCGGTCAGGCATGGGTACTCCGGTCAATGACACTCGGAAAAGCCGGCTAGTCTAGCAGAAGCAGGCCTGACACTGAACGTCCTGCATGTGTCCATCTGTAAGACCGGCGTATACCCTAGTAAAAAGGTAGGACTTTCTTCGTCGCCGCTGATCCCGTACAATGCCTCGAAATCATATTCGCACGAGGCATTTCATGGCAGGCATTCTCTTTACCGACGCGGCTCAGGATTATCTGGCTGACCTGCTCTCCAAGCAGGATGCCGAAGGTATTGGTATTCGGGTTTTTATTACCCAGCCGGGTACGCCCTATGCGGAAACCTGCATTGCCTACTGCAAGCCGGGTGAAGAGAAGCCGGAAGACCGTCTGATGGCGCTGGACAAGTTCAATGTCTGGCAGGACGCGGTCAGTGAGCCCTTTCTCGAGGATGCGCTGGTTGACTATGCCACTGATCGCATGGGCGGCCAGCTGACCATCAAGGCGCCGAACGCCAAGGTGCCCATGGTTAACGAGAGCAGCCCTTTGAATGAGCGCATCAACTATCTGTTGCAGACCGAGATCAACCCGGGTCTGGCCAGTCACGGTGGTGAGGTCAAACTGATTGATGTGGTTGAGAACGGCGTTGCCATTCTGCAGTTTGGTGGTGGGTGTCAGGGCTGTGGCATGGTCGATGTGACCCTCAAGGAAGGTATCGAGAAAACCATGGTGGCGCGCATTCCGGAGATCACCGCCGTGCGCGATGTGACCGATCATACGGTCAAGGAAAACGCCTACTACTGAAATATGGCTGAGGGTTGTCATCGCAGCCCTTCAGAGAGTCATGTCAGTGCCGATAGAGTGGGAATATACTGATCTGACACTCTGCAATTAGACACTGAGAGGCACGACATGGCCGGTGTAATGGATACCGTCAACCAGCGTACCCGCCTTGTTGGCGAGAATCGTCTGGAAATCCTGCTGTTCCGTCTCTCGGGTCAGCAGTTGTTTGCCCTCAACGTATTCAAGATACGCGAAGTTCTGCAACTGCCGCGCCTGACCCAGATGCCCCAACGTGCACCCCATGTGGCAGGTGTCATCCATCTGCGCGGCCAAACCATTCCCGTCATTGATTTGTCCGGCGCTATTGGCATGCGGCCGTTGCCGGCGGCGCCGGACAGCACCATCATCATCACTGAATATAATCGCTCGGTGCAGGCCTTTCTGGTCGGCAGCGTCGATCGCATCATGAACCTCAACTGGGATGCGGTTCAGCCGCCACCCCGTGGAGCCGGCCGTACTCACTATCTGACGGCCATAACCCGATTGGATGACATGCGCCTGGTCGAGATCATCGATGTCGAGAAAGTGTTGGCGGAAATCGTGCCCTTCAATGCCAAGGTCAGCGAGGGTTTGCTTGATGATGAGCTGCTGGACAAGGCGCGCGGTCGTGAGGTGTTGCTGGTGGATGACTCGCCCACCGGTATCAACCAGTTGCGCGAGACCTTGTCACAGCTGAATCTGACTATGCATGTGGCGACCGACGGCTTGCGCGCTTTGCGTCAGCTGCAGGCCTGGGCCGAGGAGGGTGGAGACCTGTCCGAGCGCCTGCTGATGGTCATTACCGATGCCGAGATGCCGGAAATGGACGGCTACCGCTTGACCTCGGAGATTCGCAAGGATCCGCGTTTGCAAAAGCTTTATGTGGTTCTGCATACCTCATTGTCAGGCAACTTCAACAAGGCCATGGTCGAGAAGGTCGGCTGTGACGGTTTCCTGTCAAAATTTCAACCGGATCAACTGGTTGAAGTGGTGCGGGAGCGGCTCAGATTGCTTGATCAGTCCTGAGCCGCCTCGCTTCAACTTATTCGATATAGCGTTCGTGCTGCTCCATTACGGCCTGACGTATGCCCATTTTTTGCGCGTAGATGACCGAGTAACTGAGCACGCTCTGCACATACAGACGCGTTTCATCGAAGGGAATGTTTTCAATCCAGACATCCGCCGGCATCACTGGCAAGTCGCTGGTCCATTGGCGGACACGGCCCGGCCCGGCGTTATAGGCAGCTGATGCCAGTACCCGGTTACCGCGGAACTGATCATTGAGCTGCGCCAGATAGGCGGTGCCGAGTGCAATATTGCGCTCTGGAATCAGTACTTCGTTGCTGTTGCCGAGGGGGATGTTGTAACGCCGTGCGGTTTCCCGTGCGGTGGCTGGCATCAGCTGCATCAGGCCCATGGCGCCAGCGTGTGAACGGGCGTCTGCCATGAAGGCGCTTTCCTGTCGGGTGATGGCGTATACCCAGGAGCTGTTGATCTGGCGCGTCTGGGCTTGAGCCTTGATCGGTTCCATGTAAGCCATCGGGAAGCGAATGTCCAGGTCGTCCCAGTGCTGAGCCTGGCTGACACCGCGAATCGCCGGGAAATACCATTCCATATCCTTGGCCATAACCGCTTGCGCCATTAACTCTTCACGATTGAAAAAACTGCCAGCGTGGTACCACTCGCGGCGGGCCTCGACAATCTGGCCTCGGGCATGGAATTCCCTTGCGCGCTGGATGCCGGCTGTTTGACTTACACGGGCGAAGACATCGGGTTCAACCTGTGTAGGTTGGTGATTCAATGCATAGGGTTCCTGCGTCCGCTCGGCGGCCATGAAGCCGTAATAATCACGTTGTTGAGCCAGGACGCGATAGTCCTCAAGTAGTTCACCTACTTCCGGTCGCGCCAATTGCTGGCTGCGCAGGCGCCAATAACGCCAGCGATTCTGCTCTGCGAGGCTCGCCGGTAGACGTTGGGTCAGGTCCATGGCGGTTTGATACTGGCCTGTGCGCAGAGCCAGTCGTATGCGCCATTCGGTAACCAGGTCCTCCTCCATATTGGGGTCGTTGGCAGCCATGAAGGCCAACGCTTCCGGGTTGTGTCGACGGGCCATACGTACGCCGATATCCCGGGTCAATGCCAGTCGATCGGCTTGGCTGAAGGGCAGGTCACGGTAATGTGGCCAGAGCGCAAAGGCCGCCGCCGGGTCGTCACGATTCATGCGTCTGAGTGCTACAGTCACGATATCTGCCAGTTTCTCCGCAGGTTTGTCTGCGCTGGGTTGATAGCGTGCGAACTGGTTCAGCTGGGTCGGTTGAGTGGCGGTGCTGACAAAGAGTTCGGCCACACTCTTCTGGTTTGGCAGGTACCGCACCAGATAGGTTGCCAATGCATCCTGGCGATACAGCAAAGCTTCCCGAATGCGCTGCCAGGCAACGTCTTCAGTCAATCCGCCGGCACTGCGCCAGCGCTCAAATAGCGGGTCACAGTCATTAGGCTGAGAGCGACCGACGGTCCAGAGTTCGCGCGCCTTATCCATTGCTTGCTGGCGATCGCCAGAATGCCATTGCTGTAAGGTCAAATGGCAATCCAGTGAGGCATTCTGGCTGGCGCTGTCATAGTGCTCTCGTAGCTTGTCCCATTGTCCCTCGCGAGCCAGTCGCAGCAACCAGCTGGTTTTCAGAGTCTGCGCCCCTGGCAGGTCGCCGTGGGCCGCAAGAAAGCGTTCGATTTCCTGATGAGCGGCGGTGTTGCGTCGTTTGTTCAGCTCTTCCAGCAACAGATAGGGATAGAGCGGGTAGTCCTGCAGGTTGGGCAGCAACCCCTGGTAGCGCTGAACTTGTCCGGCCTTGAGTGCGCTCATGGCCTGATCGTACTGGGCGCGCTGCTCACCAAGGCGATCAGCATGGGCTGGAAAGACAACGACAAGGCAGCAGATTGCGCCAAAAAGGCGGGAGAAGGTACGAAAACGGGTGTAAGGCATCATCCATCCTGGCCGAACGGCCATCCTGAAACGGTTTTACTTAAGGCGAGTCCGTTACTGCGGGGCTTCAATCCTGATATACGGGCTTAGCTTAGCGCGTTGCCAGAGACTGTCATAGGGGGTCGAGCGAGCTTGCCGCAATAAGCATGCAGCCGAGCGGCGCAGCAGGTAGAATGCCGCCCTGATTAATCAAAAGGTGTGTTATGGCGCTGCTTTCGTTTACCGATGTGTCCCTGGCCTATGGCCTCAATCCACTGCTGTCCAAGGTCGGCTTTCAGCTGGATCGGGGCGAGCGGGTTTGTCTTATTGGCCGTAATGGAGCCGGCAAGTCAAGCCTGCTGAAATTGCTGAACCGTGAGCAACAGGCCGATGAAGGGGAAATCTGGTACGCGCCGGGGCTGAAGATTGGCCAGTTGCCGCAGGAGCTTCCCAAGGCCGATGGTAGCTTGGTCTATGACGTGGTCGCTGCCGGACTTGAAGGTGTAGGGGAACTGCTGGCCGAGTACTACCACCTGGTGCACGGCGACATGGGCGATGCCGAGCTGGAGCGTCTGGAGAAGGTTCAGGAGCGACTTGAGGCGAAGGATGGCTGGCGCCTCAATCAATTGGTCGAGACCACCCTGACTCGCCTGGGATTGCCTGCTGACAAGGCCATGTCAGAGTTGTCCGGTGGCTGGCGCCGCCGCGTATTGCTGGCCCAGGCACTGGTTGCCGAGCCAGACGTGCTGCTGCTGGACGAGCCGACCAACCACCTGGATATTCACACCATTGCCTGGTTGGAAGAGGTGCTACTGGATTTCCGTGGCGCGGTGCTTTTTATCACCCACGATCGTCAATTTCTGCAGTCCCTGGCCACGCGCATCCTCGAACTGGATCGTGGTCAGTTGATTGACTGGCAGGGCAACTACCTGAGCTTTCTTGAGCACAAGGAACAACAACTGGCTGCCGAAGCGACGGCCAATGCCCTGTTCGACAAGAAGCTGGCGCAGGAAGAGGTCTGGATTCGACAGGGCATCAAGGCCCGGCGAACCCGTAACGAGGGCCGTGTGCGGGCGTTGAAGGAAATGCGCAACGAGCGCGCCCAGCGTCTGGAGCGCCAAGGCAAAGCCAGTTTCCAACTGGAAACTGCGGATTCGTCCGGCAAGCGTGTTATCGAGCTGGAAAAGGTCAGTTTTGCCTGGCCTGGCCACGTGCCTTTGGTACGCGAGCTGAATTTCAACCTGATGCGTGGTGATCGTATTGGTCTGATCGGCAACAATGGCTCCGGCAAGAGCACCTTGCTGAAGTTGCTGCTCGGACAGTTGCAACCGACCAGTGGCACCGTCAAGCACGGCACCAAGCTGGAGGTAGCGTACTTTGACCAGCTACGTGACCAGTTGGATCTGGAAAGGACAGTGATCGACAACATCTCGGAAGGTCGCGACTTTATCGAGATCAATGGCGAGCGCCGCCATGTGATCAGTTATCTGGGCGACTTCCTGTTCTCGGCTGAACGTGCGCGTACGCCGGTCAAGGCACTTTCTGGTGGTGAGCGGGCTCGATTGCTGCTGGCACGGCTGTTCAGCAAACCCGCCAACCTGCTGGTACTGGATGAGCCAACCAACGACCTGGATGTGGAAACCCTGGAACTGCTTGAGGAGGTGCTGGCTGGATTTGACGGCACGGTGCTGCTGGTCAGCCACGACCGGGCCTTCCTTGACAACGTCGTTACCAGCAGTCTGGTGTTTGAAGGCCACGGCAAGGTGCGTGAGTACGTCGGCGGCTATGCCGACTGGCTGCGCCAGGGGGGCAAGGTCGAGATGCTGGCCGAATGGGATTCCAATGCCATGGTCCCGGATACGCCGACTGCGCCGGTTGAACCTGCAGCCAAAACTGCCGATGTTCCAGCGGCACCTGCGCCGGTCAAGGTCAAGCTGAGTTATAAGTTGCAACGCGAACTGGACGGCTTACCAGCCCTGATGGAAAAGCTCGAAGCCGAGCTCGCGGTGCTGCAGGGCAAGGTCAATGATCCAGGCTTCTATCAGCAGTCCATAGAGCAAACCACACCTGTACTGGCGGCCATGGAAGCGAAACAGGCTGAGCTGGATCAGGCGATGGAGCGCTGGGCGGAATTGGAGGAGCAGGCGGGAGGCTAGCCGCTCGCCTGCTCCTCAGCGGCAAGCTGCAAGCTGTAAGTAGTTTGTATC
Organism: Halopseudomonas sp. 4NH20-0008; assembly: GCF_057548395.1. Taxonomy (NCBI): domain Bacteria; kingdom Pseudomonadati; phylum Pseudomonadota; class Gammaproteobacteria; order Pseudomonadales; family Pseudomonadaceae; genus Halopseudomonas; species Halopseudomonas sp. 4NH20-0008. The sequence continues at coordinate 172,885 of NZ_BAAJMD010000004.1, read as the reverse complement.
GGTTTGGGGGTTGTTTCTGGGGTTGGCTTGTCACTTAAAGCTTGCGGCTTGCCACTGGGAAAGAAAAGTCTCAGCTTTTCTTTCCCAGCCTGACCGCCATAACATCACAGGGCGCGCCGTGCAGGACGTCGTTGGCGGTGGAGCCCAGTAGTAGGGCAAGGCCGTGGCGGCCGTGGCTGCCGACCACGATCAGGTCGCATTCCTGTTCAGTGGAAACGCGATGAATCTCCTGGCGTGGGTGGCCGAAAGCAATCTGCATCTGCTCGGCAGGCAGATTGAACTCCGCCGCAAACTGCTGCATGCGCTCGCGGGCCTGCTCGAACTGTTGCTGTTGCAACATCGACAGATCCATGGGGACATCACCGCCATAGGCCATGGCGAGTGGCTCGACCACGTGCAGCAGGGTCAGTTTGGCGTCCAGTGCCTTGGCTAGCGTTAACGCATGATTGGCTACACCGCGGCATTCGTCGATCAGGTCGACGGCAACCAACACATGAGAATAGAGCATGCAGTTATCTCCTGTTTTTCCGTTCGATAGTAGCAGCCTTTGCCTGTCAGTCCATCCCTTTGCTCGGCCGGGACAGCGAAGAGATCGCTGCGCATGAGCTGGGTCATAGTCGGGGTGGTAGCGGCTATACTGATCTCCAGTCTTTTCAAGTTGCTGCCGCGTGGGCGCATTCTGCATATTCAGCGATTGCGCGAAGCGGCGCGCAAACTGGGCTATCGTGTTGAAAATCCCGATCCACGACGTCCTGATCCAGCTTTGCTGCATTGCGTCGGTTATCGTCAATCGCTTGAGCGTTGTCCGTTGCCAGCCGAATTCAGTTGTCAGCGTGAGGGGCAGGATTGGTTATGGTTATTGGGCAGTGCCGAGGCCAGCGGGGCGCAAGCGGTGCTGGATGCCTTGCCTGATCAGGTTCGGCGGATAGACAGGCAGTCCTTTTCGGTACTTATCTACTGGGTCGAGCCTGACTCATTGGCGGAGCTGCATCAATTGGATGTGGCTTTGGCGCCGTTGCGTACTGCCTGACAAGCGTTCATGAATGGCTGCTCAAATCTGTGATTGACTTTATGTTGGGCTTTTATCTTGTTGTTTTTATTTGTTTATATGGTTTTTATCAGGCAGTGAGTGATGCGTATTGCAGAGATGTCCAATTGACAACAGGACGAATTTACACGAAGGTGTGCTCACCCGAATCAAACAAGCGTATGAATTTTCGGTTCACACCGACAGATTCAGCGCCGGGAACCATCATTGCACTCGTTGGGCAGTTGCCGGGACGTTGAGTCCCTCCTTGCCGTTACGAGTGTTTCTCAAGTGCTTTCATAGCGTGGAGATCAGTTGATGATTTACGAAGGTAAAGCCATCACGGTTCAAGCCCTTGAAGACAGCATCGTCGAGCTCAAGTTCGATCTGCAGGGCGAGTCTGTCAACAAGTTCAATCGTGCCACTCTGGCGGAGCTGCAAGCAGCCGTCGAGGCAATCCAGTCCAACAGCAGCGTCAAGGGCGTTATCGTTTCCAGCGGCAAGGACGTGTTTATCGTCGGTGCCGATATCAACGAATTCGTCAATACCTTCCAACTGCCCGAGGCCGACCTGGTTGCCGGTAACCTGGAAGCCAACAAGATCTTCAACGCCTTTGAAGACCTGAATGTCCCCACAGTCGCTGCCATCAATGGCATGGCACTGGGCGGTGGCTTTGAAATGTGCCTGGCCTGTGACTACCGTGTTATGGCTGCCAGTGCCAAGGTCGGCCTGCCAGAAGTCAAGCTGGGTATCTACCCGGGCTTCGGCGGCACCGTGCGTACCCCGCGTCTGATCGGTGTGGATAATGCCATCGAGTGGATCTGCGGCGGTTCCGAGAACCGTGCCGACAAGGCCTTGAAAATCGGTGCTGTGGACGCGGTTGTTGAAGACGGCAAGCTGCACGCTGCAGCTCTGGATCTGGTCAAGCGTGCCATCAGTGGCGAGCTGGATTACAAGGCCAAGCGTCAGCCCAAGCTGGAAAAGATCAAGCTCAACACCATCGAACAGATGATGGCGTTTGAAACCGCTAAAGGTTTCGTTGCTGGCCAGGCCGGCCCGAACTATCCGGCTCCGGTTGAAGCGATCAAGACTATTCAGAAGGCCGCTGCCCATGGCCGCGAAAAAGCACTGGAAATTGAAGCCGCTGGCTTTGCCAAGCTGGCCAAGACTTCCGTAGCTCAAGCGCTGGTCGGTCTGTTCCTGAACGATCAAGCCCTCAAGACCAAGGCCAAGCAGTACGACAAGCAAGCCGCTGACGTCAAGCTGGCTGCGGTACTGGGTGCAGGCATCATGGGTGGCGGTATCGCTTTCCAGTCTGCTTCCAAGGGCACGCCGATCCTGATGAAGGATATTCGCGAGGAAGGCATCCAGATGGGTCTGGACGAAGCGTCCAAGCTGCTGGGCAGCCGTGTTGCCAAGGGCCGTATGAAGCCTGATCAGATGGCAGCTGCGCTGAACGCCATTCGTCCAACCATGTCTTACGGTGATTTCGGCAACGTCGATATCGTTGTGGAAGCCGTGGTAGAAAACCCCAAGGTCAAGCACGCTGTTCTGGCTGAGGTTGAGGGTCACGTGCGCGAAGACGCAATCATCGCCTCCAACACCTCGACCATTTCCATCAGCTTCCTGGCTCAGGCCCTGAAGCGTCCGGAAAACTTCTGTGGCATGCACTTCTTTAACCCCGTGCACATGATGCCGCTGGTTGAAGTGATCCGCGGTGAGAAGTCCAGTGAAAAAGCGGTTGCTACGACTGTTGCCTATGCCAAGAAAATGGGCAAGACCCCGGTTGTGGTCAACGACTGCCCCGGCTTCCTGGTCAACCGTATCCTGTTCCCGTATTTCGGTGGCTTTGCCCGTCTGATCGGCATGGGTGCTGATTTCCAGCGCGTCGACAAACTGATGGAAAAATTCGGCTGGCCCATGGGCCCTGCCTATCTGATGGACGTGGTCGGCATGGATACTGGTCACCACGGCCGCGATGTGATGGCCGAAGGTTATCCAGACCGCATGGCTGACAAGACCAAGACGGCCGTCGACGTCATGTATGAAGCCAATCGTCTGGGTCAGAAGACCGGCAAGGGCTTCTACGCCTACGAAATGGACAAGAAGGGCAAGCCGAAGAAGATCGTCGATCCAGCAACCTACGATTTGCTCAAGCCGATTGTGCTGGAACAGCGTGAGTTCACCGACGAAGAAATCGTTGAAATCATGATGGTTCCGCTGTGTCTTGAAACTGTTCGCTGCCTCGAAGATGGCATCGTCGAGACCGCTGCAGACGCCGATATGGGTCTGATCTACGGTATCGGCTTCCCGCCCTTCCGTGGTGGTGCGCTGCGTTACATCGACACCCTGGGTGTGGCCGAATTTGTGGCCATGGCGGATAAATATGCCGAGTTTGGCGCCATGTACGCACCGACTGAAAAGTTGCGTGAAATGGCCAAGAACGGCAAAAAATTCTTCGGTTAACCGCGGAACGCACAGAGCGAGAGTGAATTTATGAGCCTGAATCCGAGAGACGTCGTAATTGTCGACTTCGGCCGCACCCCGATGGGCCGTTCCAAGGGCGGCATGTATCGTAACGTTCGTGCCGAGAACCTGTCCGCTGACCTGATTACCGGTCTGCTGGCACGTAACCCGAAAATTGATCCCGCAGAAGTGGAAGACGTGATCTGGGGCTGTGTAAACCAGACCCTGGAGCAGGGCTGGAACGTTGCCCGCATGATCTCTCTGCTGACGCCGATCCCGCACACCAGCTCGGCGCAAACCGTCAGCCGTCTGTGTGGTTCGTCCATGAGCGCGCTGCACACGGCCGCCCAGGCGATCCAGACCGGTAACGGTGATGTGTTTGTGGTCGGTGGTGTCGAGCACATGGGCCACGTGGGCATGATGCATGGCGTGGATCCGAACCCGAGCCTGTCCCTGTACGCTGCCAAGGCGTCCGGCATGATGGGTCTGACCGCTGAAATGCTCGGCAAGATGCACGGTATCAGCCGCGAGCAGCAGGACCAGTTCGCCCTGCGTTCGCACCAGCTGGCACACAAGGCAACCCTCAACGGTGGCTTCAAGGATGAAATCATCCCGATGCACGGCCACGATGCTGACGGTTTCCTGAAAGTCTTCACTGAAGACGAGACCATCCGTCCCGAGACTACCCTGGAAAGCCTGGCGGCCCTCAAGCCGGCATTCAATCCCAAGGGCGGTACCGTGACAGCCGGTTCTTCTTCGCAGATCACTGACGGTGCTTCGTGCATGATCGTGATGTCTGCCGAGCGCGCCAAGGCCCTGGGTCTTGAGCCGATGGCGGTTATCCGTTCCATGGCGGTTGCCGGTGTTGATCCGGCGATCATGGGCTACGGTCCGGTTCCGGCCACTGCCAAGGCGCTCAAGCGCGCTGGCATGACCATGGATAACGTCGATTTTGTCGAGCTGAACGAAGCCTTTGCGGCCCAGGCTCTGCCTGTGCTCAAAGACCTCAAACTGCTGGACAAGATGGAAGCCAAGGTCAACCTGCACGGCGGCGCGATTGCCCTGGGTCACCCCTTCGGTTGCTCCGGCGCGCGCATCTCCGGCACCCTGCTGAACGTGATGAAGCAGAATGGCGGTACTGTTGGTGTCTCGACCATGTGTATCGGTCTGGGGCAGGGCATTACTACCGTATTCGAGCGTGTCTGATACGGGTGTGGTGTGACCAGAAACCGGGGCCTTGTGCCCCGGTTTTTGTTTGTGGTTTGGTTGAGTTCTTAGAGATATCGCTGAAGGGCGATTGTTTGAGATAGGGAGCTGGCGCCGGCGGCCATAGGCCTGTGTTCGGCACGCTGCAAGCCGTCCATGGGGCTCGACGATGGCCATCCCTGGCCATCGACGGCACTCACACAGGCCTATGGCCGCCGGCGCTATTGGCGACGAGCCGTCTGAACGAAAAGCAGAAGTTGTCCGACGCTTCAGCGAGGTTAATGCAGGATTCAAGTTACGTTTGCATGTGTGTTTGAAGTTGCAGGATGCAGAGAGTCGTTGGCGGAGGGTCCCGAGCCCCAGGGATGGCTAGTAGCGTGTCGCGCACAGGGGCTCGGGACTCGCAGCCGACACGGGAGAGGCAGAATCAGCACCTCGGTGCAGGGTTGCTTGGTATCAGTCTCTGGCGTCGGCTGCTGTAGGCCTGTATGCGAAGCCTACGATTTGCACAGATTCAGCAGAATGGATTTCAGCAAAATTAGACGAGTTACTAAAACGATACGCTAACCTGTTGAATACAAAATAACTACGAGTCATATCTGAGAAGGAAAGAGAGATGTCATTACGCCCCGGACTCTACCGCCACTATAAAGGAAAGGATTATCAGGTCCTGGGTGTGGCGACACACTCCGAAACGGAAGAAAGACTGGTGGTGTATCGCACGCTATATGGCGATTTTGACCTCTGGGTAAGGCCGCTGGAGATGTTTGTTGGCACTGTCGAGCTTGACGGCGAGTCAACAGCGCGCTTTACCTTTATCAGCGAAGACGTGTAGGCTCTGGCTCCTTCGTACAGTCAGAACAACGCCACGTTGCTTCTGCACCTACTATTGCCTCTGGCAATTCAGAATTGATAGCGCTAGGAATACAGTTACCCATGGGAAAAGCACTGGTCATCGTTGAGTCTCCAGCTAAAGCCAAGACAATCAACAAGTATCTTGGTAACGATTTCGTTGTGAAATCGAGCATTGGACATATTCGAGATTTGCCCACCAGCGGCAGTGCAAAAACCGAAAGCAAACCCAAGGGTGGTCGCAAGGCTGCTTCGGCGCCGGTAGAAGACAAGCAGGTCAAGGCACGCATGCAACTGGTGCGGCGCATGGGTGTGGATCCGGACAATGGCTGGAAAGCCCAGTACGAAATCCTGCCCGGCAAGGAAAAGGTCATCGACGAGCTGCGCCGGCTGGCCAAGGACGCCGACACCATCTACCTGGCAACGGATTTGGACCGTGAAGGAGAGGCCATTGCCTGGCACTTGCGCGAGTCCATCGGTGGCGATGAGTCACGCTACAAGCGTGTCGTGTTCAACGAGATCACCAAAAAAGCCATTCAGGAGGCGTTCTCCAAGCCCGGTCAGCTGGATCTGAATCGGGTCAACGCTCAGCAGGCACGGCGCTTTCTCGATCGTGTGGTGGGCTATATGGTCTCGCCGCTGCTGTGGCAGAAGATCGCCCGTGGCCTGTCTGCCGGGCGCGTACAGTCGGTGGCGGTAAAACTGATTGTCGACCGTGAGCGTGAGATCCGAGCCTTCATCCCCGAGGAGTTCTGGGAGATTCACGCTCTGTTGAATACACCCCAGAGCCAGTCAGTACGCTTTGAGGTGGTCAAGGAAAAGGGCGAAAGCTTCCGTCCGGTCAACAAGGCGCAGGCTGACCGTGCTATGGGGTTGCTCAAGGGCGCTGATTACAGCGTCTCCAAGCGTGAGGACAAGCCAACCTCGTCCAAGCCCAATGCACCTTTTATCACATCGACATTGCAGCAGGCCGCCAGCACGCGCCTGGGCTTTGGCGTAAAGAAAACCATGATGATGGCCCAGCGGCTGTATGAAGCTGGCTACATCACCTATATGCGTACCGACTCGACCAATCTGTCGGCCGATGCGATTGGTATGGCGCGTGACTATGTTGAAAAGAACTTCGGCGCCAAGTACCTGCCGGAGAAGCCTAACGTTTACAGCAGCAAGGATGGCGCTCAGGAGGCCCACGAAGCCATCAGGCCATCTGACGTAAAACTCAAGACCGGTGACCTCAAGGGTATGGAAAAAGACGCTGAGCGGCTCTATGAGCTGATCTGGCGTCAGTTCTTGGCCTGTCAGATGACCCCGGCTCAGTATCTGTCTACCTCAATCACTGCCACCGCAGGTGATTTCGAGTTGCGCGCCAAGGGCCGTATCCTCAAGTTTGACGGTTATACTCGGGTCATGCCGCAGCAGGGCAAAGGTGCTGAAGACGAGGTGTTGCCTGACGTCAAGGTCAATGCTGCGTTGGCTCTGCAGCAGTTGGACCCCAAGCAGCACTTTACCAAGCCGCCAGCGCGCTATTCTGAGGCCAGCTTGGTCAAGGAGCTGGAGAAGCGCGGTATTGGCCGCCCCTCGACCTATGCCTCGATCATTTCGACCATTCAGGACCGCGGTTATGTATCGCAGACCAACCGGCGTTTCTACGCTGAGAAAATGGGCGATATCGTCACTGAACGCTTGGCTGAAAGCTTCCCTAATCTGATGGATTACAGCTTTACCGCGACCATGGAAGAGTCGTTGGATGAAGTGGCCCAGGGCGGACTGCCGTGGAAGCGCGTATTGGACGATTTCTATAGCGATTTCAAACTCAAGCTCAGCGTTGCCGAGACGGCCGATCAGGGCAAGGGCATGCGTGCCAATGAGCCGACCCTGACGGATATTCCCTGCAAGGAGTGCGGTCGCCCCATGATGATTCGAACCGCCTCTACAGGTGTGTTCCTGGGTTGTTCAGGTTATGCCTTGCCACCCAAGGAGCGTTGCAAGTCGACGGTCAATCTGGTGCCCGGCAACGAAGTGGCTGCCGATGACGATGAAGGCGAATCCCGGGTGCTGCGTAACAAGCATCGCTGCGCCCTGTGTGGCACCGCAATGGACAGCTATCTGGTGGATGAAAAACGCAAGTTGCACGTTTGCGGTAATAATCCTGATTGTGTTGGCTTCGAGATTGAGCAGGGCCAGTTCAAGATCAAAGGTTATGACGGTCCGTTGCTCGATTGTGACAAGTGTGGCAGCGAGATGCAGTTGAAGACCGGTCGCTTTGGCAAGTATTTCGGCTGTACCAACAGCGAGTGCAAGAATACCCGCAAGCTGCTGAAAAGCGGTGAAGCCGCTCCGCCGAAGATGGACCCGGTGAAGATGCCTGAACTGCGCTGCGACAAGGTCGATGATGTGTTTGTTTTGCGCGATGGTGCATCCGGCATGTTCCTGGCCGCCAGTCAGTTTCCGAAAAATCGTGAAACCAGGGCGCCTCTGGTTAAAGAGCTGATTCCGCATCGCAGCGAGATTGATGCCAAGTACCACTTTCTCCTGGATGCGCCTGTAGCCGATCCCGATGGCAACCCGTCGGTAATTCGTTACAGCCGCAAGACAAAGGAGCAATATGTACAGAGTGAAATAGATGGCAAGCCGAGTGGATGGCGGGCCTTTTATGATGGCAAGCGCTGGACCGTGGATGATGGTCGGGCCAAGGCCAAAGGTTGAGGGTGATTACCCATGGCTAACGAAGTCTATACCCGTACCAATCAGGCAATGTACTTTGCCCGTCTTGCAACCGATGCCTGGGCGGATGTGTTGGCGGCCGATACGCTGACCAGTGTTACTCTGGCGCGCTATCACCGTGAGCACGCACTGTTCCATTTGAATCGGGCGCTGGTGTCGTTGGTGCATGAGGTGGCGGACCGTTATCGCTGGCCTTTGCTTGAGGTTCGCTCGCTGGATCAGGCATTGAATCGGGCCACGGTAGAGCGTTTTCCCGGACCTGAGTTGGCTGAATTGAACGAATTGGCCGAACAACAGGATAGCTGGCTGGGGAGACTCTTGACGGGATGGCAGCAGTTGCAGGCACCGCCCAAGGCGGAGGAAAGTCGTCCGCCAGAAGACAACATGATTGCCTCCAGTGCTCAGCGCCAGGAGCGCCAGTGGGGGCTGGAAGACGCTCGGGAGGCGCAGGCGGCCTTGGCTGAGCGTATCGCCTGCTACCGTGAAGGCATGCTCGAGTGGTAGTCACAATGCGGTGGATGGCGTGTCTGTGTTAGACTGCGCGGCCACGTAAAAGGAGGCCTGAAATGCCATCACCCTTTCTCGAGATTGTTGAACTGGCCAACGGCAAGGTGGCATTGCGTCGCTCCGACGAGGATGCCGAGCCCTTGGTGGTTATCGAGTTCTCGCAGGATGCTCAGGACTATCTGCAGGGGCACTATATTGAAGTAGCCAAGGCCATGATCAGTGCCGGTATGCAGATAGCAGGGCAAGTCATGGAAGAGGGCAGTCCCGAAAGTGAAGATCGGGTTTTGCACTAAAAGGACGGTGGCCAATCCTGCTCAGGCTAGCCACCGCAACCTATCCACTGCCAGCTGACTATTTTCTTCTCCCTTTCTGCCGTCCGGGAGTGGCCTCTCAGGCCGCTACAGCACTGTCCAATCGAATGTTCAGACTGCGGCAACGGCCGTCCCGTGCAGCTTGCGTCAGCAGTGCGCGCCTGAGCGTACCTGCGTCGGTATCCAGCCAGCTGACCACGGTATGGCTGCAGCCTAGGCGCAACAGATCACAACAGAGTTCGAGTGAGTTCATGCCGGACTTGCTGCGCACGATCAGAATACGCTGAGGATCCAGGCCAGCGCTGCGCAGCCAGGCGTGGCTGACGCTATGTGGCGGGTCGAGCAGGGTCAGCCAGCTGTCTGCCACTGACAGACTCAATTCGCGCAGGACCGGTGCCAGCCATTGCAGGCACTGGCGCGGGGCACCATTAAGGCACATTTCGCTGAAGCCGCTGTCGACATCCGGATCCGGAGTTGTGACAACAGGTGGCAGCACCTTTTTTGCGGGTCTAACATAGTGGGTAGCCATCATGGCCTGATGGAAAAGGTCTTCCTGTGTTACTTGGGCAATGCTGGGATGGTGACGGGAATACAACATGATTTATCTCCCTTAGCGGCGAATAACGCCGACACTCAAGCCTTCAATTGTTAATTCCTGTTCTGCCAGGTCTACTTCAATAGGAGCAAACTCAGGATTCTCTGCCAGTAGCAGAACCTTTCGGCCCTGCTTCTGGAACCGTTTGACGGTCACTTCATCACCGATGCGCGCCACAACCACCTGGCCATTACGGGCGATATCGGTGCGGTGTACGGCGAGCAGATCACCATCCATGATGCCAATATCCTTCATGCTCATGCCTTGCACGCGCAGTAAATAGTCAGCCCGTGGACTGAAGAAGGCAGGATCGATCTGGCAGTGGTCTTCAATATTTTCCAATGCCAGTACCGGTGCCCCGGCTGCTACGCGGCCCACGACGGGCAGGCGGTCTTCGCTGCTGTCTTCTTCCTGTTCCGGCAGGCGTATGCCGCGCGAAGCGCCCGGAATCATTTCAATCGCGCCCTTGCGGGCCAGGGCGCGTAGGTGGTCTTCGGCAGCATTGGGCGACTTGAAGCCCAGTACCTTGGCAATATCTACCCGAGTAGGCGGATAACCGTTGGCATCCATGTATTCCTTGATGAAGGCCAAAATCTGTTGCTGCCGTGCGGTCAGTTTCTGCATTGCGTCCACCTGTTTGTATATACAGTAGCTGTGATTATATACAGTTGTTTGTGAAGAGCAAGCAGCGGCGCTTTAGCCATGACGTTCCGTGTCTCAGGTATCGATTAAGGCGCACAGTGTGCAGCAGTTTATTCTGCGCATCCCTTGCTTCAGGTTTTAATATGTTTTACAAGTTGAGCGCGACAGTCCGTCGCGGGTCCCCCGTAATGCTTGACATCAACTGTGTTTGAAACGTATGTTTCAAACAATCGTTTATTTACGGATACCGACATGGCCCATTCTGATACCGTTGAGCGCATCCTTGATGCAGCTGAGCAACTTTTTGCCGAAAAAGGCTTTGCCGAAACCTCCCTGCGGCTGATTACCAGCAAAGCCGGGGTTAACCTGGCTGCGGTCAATTACCATTTCGGTTCCAAGAAAGCGCTCATTCAGGCGGTTTTTGTGCGATTTCTTAACCCCTTTGTCAGTAGCTTGGATCAGGAGCTGGATCGGCAGGGGTTATCCGTGGGCAAGCCGGGTCCTAGCCTCGAACAATTACTTGAAATGCTGGTCAGGCAGGCGCTGACGGTGAAGCCACGCAGCGGCAATGACCTTTCAACTTTCATGCGCCTTTTGGGTCTGGCGTTCAGTCAAAGTCAGGGGCATCTGCGCAAGTATCTGGGAGAGGTATACGGCAAGGTTTTCCATCGGTACATGCAGCTGGTCTTTGCCGCTGCCCCGCAATTGCCTCCGCGTGAACTGTTCTGGCGTGTTCACTTCATGCTGGGCAGTGCAGCCTTTACCATGTCGAGCATGAAGGCCTTGCGGGCTATTGCCGAGGCTGAATTTGATACCCATACCGGGATTGATGAAGTCCTCGCTTTGATGGTGCCTTTTCTAGCCGCTGGCATGCGAGCTGAGGGTGCGATGGCGGTACCCAAGGCTCAGTCACCCGATAGCCGGGTGGTAGCTGAACCGGTCTGATAGCGGTCGCTTGCAGCTTGATTGCCGACTAATCCTGCTCGACTGAGCCGCTCCCTGTTCCCCGATCAGGGCTGATCCGTTATGGTGTGCACTTTGCACCGGAGATGCCCATGGCGCTGGATAACATCCGCGTTTCCCTTGCTTCTCAGCAGTTGGCCGGTTACCGGCAGAACCAGTTGGTGTGCCTGTACCCGATATCGACCGCCTTGAAAGGGCCAGGAGAACGCGAGGGGTCGGGTTGCACGCCACGGGGGCGGCATCGTGTTCGTGCGCGGATTGGCGCCGAGCAACCCCGTGCTGCAGTCTTTGTTGGGCGACGACCTACCGGTGAGATATGGAGCCCTGAGCTGGCTAGTCAGTATCCTCAGCGTGACTGGATTCTGAGTCGCATACTCTGGTTGTGCGGGGAGCAGCCTGGTTTTAATCGAGGCGCTGACTGCGATTCGCAGCGGCGTTTCATCTATATTCACGGTACGCCTGACGATCAACCCATGGGCATTCCCCTGTCTCATGGGTGCATTCGCATGCGCAATGAGGATGTGCTTGAACTCTTTGCCATGACGCCGGTCGGTTGTGCGGTTGAGATCGAAGAGGGGTCGCTGGATGCGTAACCCCGTTTACATGAACCTGTTGGAGTACTTCAGTTGAAACACGGCTCCCTGATGCTGGATGTTGCCGGTACCTGGCTTGACCCCTCTGATCGTCACCTGCTGCGTCAACCTGAAGTCGGTGGGTTGATTCTGTTTTCGCGCAATACCGAGTCGCCTGCCCAGGTGAGAGAGTTGGTACGTTCGATTCGTGCGCTGCGTCCTGACATGCTGATTGCCATAGATCAGGAGGGGGGGCGTGTGCAGCGTTTGCGCCGTGATGTGTTGCGTTTGCCACCCCTGGGCGACATTGGTGCCCTGGTGGAAGGGCAGGCCGAGCAGGTGGCGCACCAGGCGGCCTGGCTGATGGCGACCGAAATCCTAGCCTGCGGCATTGATATCAGTTTTGCCCCGGTGCTGGATCTGGATTATGGCCGTAGCCAGGTGATTGGTGATCGATCCCTGGGTCAGCAGGGGCAACGCGTTGCCGAGCTTGGCAACGCGTATATAGCCGGATTGCATGCCGCCGGTATGGCGGCAACCGGCAAGCACTTCCCTGGGCATGGTTGGGCTGAAGCCGACTCCCACTTTGCCTTGCCGGTGGATGAGCGTGCCGAGGCCGAAATCCGTGCCAGCGATCTGATTCCCTTTGTTGCATTGGCTCGCCAGCTCGATGGGATCATGCCGGCCCACGTCGTCTATCCGGCTGTAGACAGTCTGCCAGCAGGCTTTTCAACCCGCTGGTTGCAAAGCATTCTGCGCACCGAGTTGGGTTTCAAGGGCGTCATTTTCAGTGATGACCTGAGCATGGCGGGTGCGCATGTGGTCGGCGGCATGGTTGAGCGCGTTGATGCGGCTCTGGCAGCGGGTGGTGACATGCTGCTGGTGTGCAACGATCGCGCGGCTGCGGAACAGGCGCTGGTGCATGCGCAACGTCTGCAATTGCACGCACCAGTGCATTTGCCGGTGATGCGTGCTCGGCGCCAGGTGGGTATTGATTACAAATCCGATCCTAATTGGAGGTCGGCTGTTGTTGCTTTGAAAGAGGTGGGTTTGCTGTGACCGGTGTACTGAATGATGTGATCGATGCTTTGCCACTTGATGCCTTGCCGTCGGGTGTTGATGTCTGGGTTTACAAGGTGTTTGCCATTGTCTTTGCTGCTTTGGTACTGGCCTATATAGGCAAGCTGGTACTGGATCGTATCGAAGCCAAGGCAAGAAAAACCCGGAGTGTCTGGGATGATGCGCTGGTGATTGCGGCCCGACGCCCGCTCTGGGTGATGATCTGGAGCATGGGCTTGTTATGGGCAGGGCAGATTACCGCTGAGCAAATGGATGAGGGTGTGGCATCGGCGCTGGACAGTTTTCAGCACGTACTCTTGATTGTGTTGTTGACTTGGTTTCTGTTGCGACTCGTGATCCAGGTCGAGCAGCGCCTGGTTGATCCGGCCTACCGTGAAAAGCCCATCGATAAGACCACGGTAAGTGCGATTGGCAAATTGCTTCGCATGTCCGTATTGATTACCGCCGCATTGGTCATTCTGCAATCTCTGGGTTACAGCGTGTCAGGTGTTCTGGCATTTGGCGGCATTGGCGGTATTGCCGTCGGTTTTGCTGCCAAGGATTTGCTGGCAAATTTCTTTGGCGGATTGATGATTTATCTGGATCGCCCTTTTTCAGTGGGTGAGTGGATTCGTTCGCCGGACAAGGAGATAGAAGGCACGGTGGAGCACATTGGCTGGCGTTTGACTTGTATCAGAACCTTTGACAAGCGGCCGATCTACGTACCCAATGCGATTTTTACCAACGTGGTGCTACAGAACCCTTCGCGCATGAGCCATCGTCGTATCTTTGAGCATATTGGTATTCGTTACGACGACATCAAACGTATGGAGCCTATCGTCAAGGCCGTGCGTGAGATGCTCAAGGCGCACCCGGATATTGCTCAGGATCAAACCCAGATGGTCTATTTCGATCGTTGTGCACCCTCGTCCGTGGACTTTTTCATTTACTGCTTCACTACGCCGGTCTGGGCCGAGTTTCACCGGGTCAAGGAAGATGTGTTGTTGAGGATCATGGATATCATCGCCGCCCATGAGGCCGAGGTGGCCTTCCCGACCTCAACCCTGCATATGCCTGACGGTATGACGTTACGCCAGCCAGCTGAGGTGGCGTCCCATGACTAGACTGGCGATTATCGGTGGCACCGGCTTAAGCCAGTTGCCCAGCCTTACCCATATTGGGCAGGCCAGCGCCAGTACGCCCTTTGGCGATGCTTCCGGCGCGGTGGTTAGAGGTCAATTGGGCGATCGTGAGTTGCTGTTCATGGCCCGTCATGGTCATCCGCACCGCATTCCACCGCATCGGGTCAACTACCGGGCTAACCTGTGGGCGCTGAAGCAGGCAGGTGCCGAAGCCGTGTTGGCGGTCAATGCCGTTGGTGGCATCAATCCGGCGATGGGCGTTGGGCATTTTTGCGTGCCGCACCAGTTGATTGATTACACCTGGGGGCGCAGCTCAACCTTCTTTGAGGATGATCTGCAAGCGGTTACGCATATCGACTTCACCCACCCTTACGATGCGTCGTTGCGTCAGCGTTTGCTGATGGTATTGGCGCGGCTGGGTGTGGAGCATAGTGACCAGGGCGTGTATGCCGCAACCCAGGGGCCACGCCTTGAGACGGCCGCAGAAATTGTCCGGCTTGAGCGCGATGGCTGCGATATTGTCGGTATGACCGGCATGCCTGAGGCCGCCCTGGCTCGTGAACTTGAACTGCCCTATGTGTGCCTGGCTCTGGTGGTTAACCCCGCCGCAGGCAAGGCTCAGGGCGTCATCAGCATGGCCGAGATCGAGGCGGTGATGCATCGGGGCATGGATGTGGCAGGGGCAGTTCTTGCTGCCTTTGCTGCCGACGCCTGAACGGCAGTCGGCAAGCGGCTACTTTCAGTTGCGGCTGATAGTGATCAGTACGCCCATATTCTGATGATCCAGATAATGGGTTTCATTCAGGCGCAAACGGCGGATCTGGTGTAGGCGGTCACTGACCAGTTGCCCGGCATCGCCAATCTGCCGAGTAACCCAGGCCGTAACATGGGCCTCAAGCAGGCGTTCACGGCCAAGTCTGATCAGCGCTTGGGCAGGGTAGACCTCACCCAGCAGTGCGCCATCATTGACGGCAATGGTCATATCCGGGTCATCGGGCTGGACCCAGGCTTGATGCAGCAGCACCTGATAATTCTGTGCCTGCAGTTTGCTTACATCACCGGTCAGGCGGTAACGGCTGCTGTCAATGCGCTGCACATCACCGCGTGCGGTCGTGCTCAGCTGGGTAGCGCTGTCTGCCCAGTCAATGCTGGGTACTTCTGCGGCGCCGAGTTGCGCTGAGGGGTTACTGAAGATCACCAACTCAACGATATAGCCGCTGTTACTCTGGGCCGAGGCCTGGCTGGCAAAGCCGATCAGCAATAACAGTAGCAGGGCGTAGAGAGGGCGAGAAAAGGTTGTCATGGGCGTTTTCCTTTGCCTTGGGGTGGGGTGCCAGGGCTTTCCAGGCGGGTGATCAATGCTTCAACGGTGTTCAGGCGCAACTCAGCCGGGCCCATGGGCGCATTGAAGCGGAAAAGTGTAGCGCCTTCAAGTTTGTATCGGTTCGGCTGGTCCTGTATCAAGCGCACCAGGGTCATGGGATCAACCTGGGTATCACTGGCGAATTCCAGTCTGCCGTGCTCGGGACCCACATCAACTTTGTTGATGCCCAGTGGCAGGCAACGCAGTTTCAGCGCCGTCACGCGGAACAGGGTTTTGGTCGGTTCTGGCAGTAGCCCAAAGCGGTCGATCATTTCCACCTGCAGGTCGCGCAGGGCTTCATCGTCCGCGGCGTTGGCAATGCGCTTGTAAAGAATCAGCCGGCTATGTACGTCGGGCAGGTAGTCGTCCGGTATCAGTGCAGGCAAGCGTAGATTGATATCCGGACCACCGCCCAGCGGGGCGTCAAGCTCAGGCTGCTTGCCCTGTTTGATGGCCTTGATGGCACGCTCCAGCATATCCATGTAAAGGGTGAAGCCGACGGCCTGGATCTGACCGCTCTGGCCTTCTCCGAGTAACTCACCGGCGCCGCGAATTTCCAGATCATGGGTGGCCAGGGTGAAACCGGCACCCAGATCCTGGGCGGCAGCAATTGCCTCAAGGCGTTTCTCGGCGTCGCCGGTGAGCTTTTTGCCGGGTGGCGTCAACAGATAGGCATAGGCCTGGTGGTGACTACGGCCAACCCGGCCGCGCAGCTGATGCAACTGAGCCAGACCGAACTTGTCGGCGCGCTCGAGAATAATGGTGTTGGCGTTGGGTACGTCAATCCCGGTTTCGATGATGGTGGTGGTGACCAGGACATTGAAACGGCGGTGATAAAAATCGCCCATGACCTGTTCCAACGCGCGTTCAGGCATTTGCCCGTGGCTGATGCCGATGCGCGCTTCGGGGATCAGCGCAGCCAGGTCGGCGGCGCACTTTTCTATGCTCTGGACTTCATTGTGCAGGTAGTAAACCTGACCGCCGCGCAGCAATTCGCGCAGTACCGCTTCCTTGATGACGTTTTCCTGCTGTGGCATGACGAAGGTGCGGACCGACAACCGGCGCGCCGGTGGTGTGGCGATGATCGACAACTCACGCATGCCGGACATGGCCATGTTCAGGGTGCGGGGGATCGGCGTAGCGGTCAGTGTCAGCACATCCACTTCACTGCGCAGGGCCTTGAGTTGCTCCTTCTGGCGCACGCCAAAGCGATGTTCTTCGTCAATGATCATCAAGCCCAGATCCTTGAACTGGATATCACCCTGTAGCAATTTGTGGGTGCCGATCATGATATCCACCTTGCCCTCAGCCAGCGCATCCGCGGCGGCCTTGATCTCCTTGGTGGACTTGAAGCGTGACATGACCTCGACCTTCACCGGCCAGTCGGCGAAACGATCACGAAAGCTGTTGTAATGCTGCTGCGCCAACAAGGTAGTCGGCACCAGTACCGCCACCTGCTTGCCGCCATGTACGGCGAGGAAGGCGGCGCGCATGGCCACTTCGGTCTTGCCAAAACCGACATCGCCGCAGACCAGGCGATCCATGGGCTGGGTTTTGATCATGTCGTCTACTACCGCTTCAATTGCGGCTTGCTGATCAGCGGTTTCCTCGAAGGGAAAGGCCTCGGCAAAGATCTGGTAGTCACGATCCGGTGCGGAAAAACTGAAACCCTGTCGGGCGCCGCGGCGGGCATAGACATCCAGCAGTTCGGCAGCGACATCACGGACCTTTTCCGCGGCCTTGCGTTTGGCTTTCTGCCACTGTTCCGAGCCTAGGCGGTGCAGGGGCGCGTTGTCGTCTTCACCGCCGGTATAGCGGGCGATCAGGTGCAGGTTGGCGACCGGCACGTAGAGCTTGGCTTCATCGGCGTAGGCCAGGGTCAGAAACTCGGCCTGTTGACCCTCTACCTCAAGGTTGACCAGCCCAAGAAAACGCCCAACACCATGATCAATGTGCACAACTGGAGCACCTTCACGCAGTTCGGTCAGGTTGCGAATGACCGCATCGCCCAGGTCGGTGGCCTTGCCGCGGCGACGGCGCTGCATAACACGTTGGCCAAAAAGTTGATTTTCGGCGATCAGGGCCACCGCCGGAGTGCCGCAGTAAAGCCCCTGGTCTAACGGCGCAATAATGATGCCGATACTGCTGCTGGACTGGATGAAGCTGGGCCAGTCTTCAACGCTGTCGGGTTGCAGTTGAATGCGCGTCAGCAGTTCGAGCAGGGCCTCACGGCGACCGGCACTTTCAGCTATAAACAGGGTTTTACCATCGAAAGAGGCAAGGAACTGTTGCAGCGCCGCAAGCGGCTGATCCAGTTTGTTGTCCAGCGCCAGATCCGGCAGCGCCTGGCTGTTCAGGTTGCTGTTGCCGGTGCCGGGTTTCAGTGCTTCGGCATGGCAGATGATGCGGGCAAAACGCTTGATCCGGGCAAAACAGTCTTCAACACTGAGAAACAGCTCGGCGGGTGCCAGTAGCGGGCGGGTTTTATCCACGCGCTGTTCTTCGAAGCGGTAGCGCACATCCTGCCAGAAATGTTCGGCACTACCTTCTATATCCGGCAGGCTGAAAATCAGGGTGTTATCCGGCAGGTAGTCAAACAGGCTGTCCAGCTGTTCAAAGAACAGCGGCAGGTAATACTCAATGCCGGGTGGTACCAGACCCTCGCTGAGATCCTGATAGACCGGACAGCGGCGGTGGTCGACCTCGAAATGCTCGCGGAAGCGGGCGCGAAACTGGGTCAGTGCCGATTTGTCGAGGGGGAACTCCTTGGCCGGCAGCAGATGGATATGCTCGACCTTATCAACCGAGCGCTGGGTTTCCGGATCAAAGGTCCGCAGGGTTTCAATTTCATCGTCAAACAGGTCGATGCGCAGCGGCAGGCGGCTGCCCATGGGGTAGAGATCCAGTAGCGCGCCGCGCACGGCGTAGTCACCGTGCTCATAGACGGTATCGACACAGCGGTAACCCGCCGAATCCAGATCCAGTCGCATGCGCTCCATGTCCAGCCGCTGGCCAACTTCCAGCATCAGCACCGAGCCGCCGAGGAAGGTGCGCGGGGCAATCCGGTGGAGCAGGGTGGTCATGGGTACCACCAGGATGCCCTGGATTACCTGGGGCAGGTGATACAGGGTCTTCAGGCGCTGTGAAATGATGTCCTGGTGCGGAGAAAAACGGTCATAGGGCAGGGTTTCCCAGTCTGGAAAGGTCAACACCGGTATGTTCGGGGCAAAAAACCGCAATTCCTGCTCAAGCTGGTCGGCACTGGCCGTGTCCCGGGTAATCACCAGGCTCAGGCCCTGATGTTCGTTGGCCGCCTCGGCCATGGCCAGCGCCCTTGCTGCGCCATGCAGGTTGCCCCAGGCAACCCGGCCCGGTGCAGATTGGGCAGAGGGTAGGTGCAGAAGACGAGTGGCAACGGGCATGTTCAGGGGTCCATCGTGGAAAAGCGCCTAGTGTACCTTCCCGTGAGCGGATCTGCCGCAGTCGGTGACAATTTCCTCGGACATTGCCTCGACAGGCGAACGGCCTCATAATATGCGCCCTTTAGATCCATTGACCTGGAAGGACACGCCGTGACCAAAGCTCAATATGACCAATGTCTGGAAAACTGGACAGATCGCGAAGCCACTGCCGAGGCGATGATTCCGCTGATCGGTCGTCTGTACCGTGAACACAATGTTGTCACCTCCATTTATGGTCGGGGCCTGGTCAACCGTTCGGTGATCAGTCTTCTCAAGTCACACCGTTTTGCCCGTCAGATCGACGATACCGAGCTGTCAGTGCATGACACCTTTCCGCTGATCAAGGCGCTGCTGGATTTGAATCTGGGGCCAGCGTCGATTGACCTGGCACGACTGGTAGACAAGTTCCGCAAATCAGACAGCGATGATATGGACGCCTTCCTGCGTGTCGAGCTGGCCAGTGTCATCGGCCACAAGGGCGAGCGTCGTCAGGGCCGCGATGTGGTGCTGTACGGCTTTGGTCGTATCGGCCGCTTGCTGGCTCGTATCATGGTGGAAAAGGTTGGCGCCGGTGACGGCCTGCGTTTGCGTGCGATTGTTGTGCGCAAGGGTGCCAGTAACGACCTGTCCAAGCGTGCCAGTCTTCTGCGCCGTGATTCGGTTCATGGTTCCTTTCAGGGCACCATCAAGATCGATGAGCAGAACAACACCATCACCGCCAATGGCATTGTGATTCAGGTGATCTATGCCAGCGACCCGACCAGCATCGATTACACCCAGTATGGTATTCAGGACGCCATTGTGGTCGACAATACCGGTGTCTGGCGCGATGCCGAGGGTTTGTCCCAGCATCTCAAGTGCCCGGGTGCGACCCAGGTGGTACTCACCGCGCCGGGCAAGGGCGACATCAAGAATATTGTGCACGGTATCAACCATGCCGCCATTACTCCGGATGACACGATCATCTCCGCTGCGTCCTGTACCACCAATGCCATCGTGCCGGTACTGAAGGCAATCAACGACAAGTTCGGTATTGCCAATGGTCACGTGGAAACGGTGCATTCCTATACCAACGACCAGAACCTGATCGATAACTTCCACAAGGGCAACCGTCGTGGGCGCAGTGCGGCCCTGAACATGGTGATTACCGAGACCGGCGCAGCCAAGGCTGTGGCCAAGGCTCTGCCGGAGCTGGCCGGCAAACTCAGCGGCAATGCCATTCGTGTGCCAACGCCTAACGTGTCCATGGCGATTCTGAATCTGAACCTGAATACGGCAACCAACCGTGACGAAGTCAACGAGTATCTGCGGCATATGGCGCTGCACTCGGATCTGCACAAGCAGATCGACTTCACCAATTCCCAGGAAGTGGTTTCAACCGACTTTGTCGGCTCTCGGCATGCGGGTGTTGTGGATGCTGAGGCGACCATCTGCAACGACAGTCGGCTGATCCTCTATGTCTGGTATGACAACGAGTTCGGTTACAGCTGTCAGGTGGTGCGTATTCTGGAAGACATGGCCCATGTCAATTCGCCGGCTTTCCCGGCCTATTGAGATAGGTGCAGACAACAAAAAAGGCGCTTAAGCGCCTTTTTTGTTGTCTGCAAAGGGGTTGCATTCACCGTTCGGCGATCAACTGATTGCGCAGGCGGTCCGACAAGCCGTTTTCCTTGAGCCATATGCCGATGTAGGTTTGACCCAGTTCAGGGTCAGATGAGGCGAAGATTTCATCGCCGTTGTAACGCAGGCTTAGCCGTTGCTGGCTATCAAGTGTAAGACTATATCGGTCTTCCGGTTGAATATCGGAGAAGGTCTGATGTAGCTCATTTATGGCTGGACGCAGGCGAGTCAGCGTCGCTTGGTCGTATTGTCTCTCCAGTGCTACCCAGGCTGCTTTGATGACATCATCCCGGGCAATGGTGCGGTAGTAAAATAATTCCAGATGCATGGGATTGTCAGAGTAGGGCAACTGATCCAGGACTTGTTCCTCGGGGGTCAGCAGAGCAGCGCTGTAGACATCAACAAACAGGTAGTTGAGGACGCTGGCGTTACGCAGCACTAATGTTCGCCCGTCCACCTCCATCTGCTGGGGGAAATCGGCCTGATTCAGGCGTTTTTCGCTGGCAATGGCGACAAATGGCAACAAAAGTAGCAGTGTGAGAAACAGGCGTGACGTCATGCTGGGCTCCTAGTAGCCAAAACTCCATTAGGTATTGGGCTGCAAGCCGGGTCAATGCTGATTCAGGTTGAATGTGTAACAGTAAAAAACCCGAAAAAACCAAGTGCTTGAGTAGCATTGACTGGCCTCGGTCTTTATACTTAGCGGGATTTTTAATGAGGGTTTGTGGTCAATTCCCATTGTTCCCGCATCTGTTACCCAGATCTGTAGCTTGGGAAATCCTATTGCCGGATACCGGCCCGCCCTTGACGATTCCAACCAGTGATTAGGCTATACGTATGATAAAAATCAAACGGGGCTTGGATCTGCCAATCACCGGCTCACCAGAGCAACGCATTGAAGACGCCCGCGCCGTGCGCAGTGTCGCTGTTGTCGGTTTTGATTACCACGGTATGAAACCGACCATGGAAGTGCAAGAGGGTGACCGGGTCAAATTGGGACAGATACTGTTCAGCGACAAGAAAACCCCCGGCGTGGTTTACACCGCACCGGCTGCCGGTGTTGTAAGTGCCATCAATCGGGGTGAAAAGCGGGTGTTGCAGTCGGTTGTCATCGATATCGATGGTGACGACGCAGTCGAGTTCAAGTCCCACGCAGCTACCGAGCTGGCCAGCCTTGAACCAGCTCAGGTTCGTGAACAACTGATTCAATCGGGATTGTGGACGGCGCTGCGTACGCGTCCGTTCAGCAAGGTGCCTGCGGTTGACAGTAAGCCCAGTTCGATTTTTGTGACCGCCATTGATACGCATCCTCTTGCGGCCGACCCGGTTGTGGTGCTCAAGGATTATGCGGCTGACTTCGAGAACGGTTTGACGGTTCTGGCACGTCTTTGCCGTATCTGGCTGTGCAAAGCCGATAATGCCAATCTGCCAGGTGAGAACCTGGATGGCGTCCGCGCTGCAAGTTTTTCCGGACCACACCCTGCAGGTCTGCCCGGCACGCATATTCACATGCTGGATCCGGTCAATGCCGAGAAAAACGTTTGGCAGATCAACTATCAGGACGTAGTGGCCATCGGCAAACTCTTTACCAGCGGAAAGCTCTGGACCGACCGCATCGTTGCTCTGGCCGGTCCTCAGGTTGAGCAGCCGCGCCTGCTCAAGACCCGCCTGGGAGCCAATCTGGACGAGTTGTGTGCTGGCGAATTGAAAGCCGGTAACAATCGGCTGATTTCCGGTTCTGTTTTCGGTGGTCGTCACGCCTTCGGTTCGGTTGGTTATCTTGGACGGTATCATCAGCAGGTGTCAGTCTTGGCTGAAGGCAACGACAGACAAATGCTGCACTATTTGCGTGCTGGTGTTGAAAAGCACTCTGTGCTTAACATCTTTGTATCAAAGCTGGCTTCCAGCAGGCTGTTCAACTTTACAACGACAACGAATGGTAGTCCGCGCGCCATGGTTCCGGTCGGGAACTACGAAATGGTCATGCCGCTGGACATTCTGCCAACGCAACTCTTGCGCTACCTGGTCGTCGGTGACACGGACATGGCCCAAAAGCTCGGTTGTCTCGAGCTGGATGAAGAAGATCTGGCCCTGTGCAGCTATGTGTGTGCCGGCAAGTACGAGTACGGCCCGATTCTTCGGGACAATCTCACCCGAATCGAGAAGGAGGGTTAAGCCATGGGTTTGCGCGCATTTCTTGACAAGATCGAACACAACTTTGAAAAGGGCGGCAAGCACGAAAAGTGGTACGCCCTCTACGAAGCCGTGGATACGTTTTTCTATCGTCCTGGCAGTGTAACCAAGACTACGGCCCACGTTCGCGATGGCCTGGATCTTAAACGCATGATGATCACCGTATGGCTGTGTACCTTCCCGGTGATCTTCTATGGCATGTACAACATCGGTTTTCAGGCCAACAGCATCTATGCGGCCAATCCCGACCTGTTGGGTACCCAGGAAAGCTGGCGTATCGGCCTGATTGCCCTGTTTGCCGGGTTTGATCCAGGTAGCTTGTGGGACAATCTGGTGCATGGTGCGGCCTATTTCCTGCCGGTTTATGCCGTTACTTTCATTGTCGGTGGTTTCTGGGAGGTGTTGTTTGCCTCTATTCGCAAACATGAAGTGAATGAAGGCTTCTTCGTCACCTCTATCCTGTTTGCGCTGATCCTGCCGCCGGATATTCCGCTTTGGCAGGTTGCTCTGGGTATCAGCTTCGGCATCGTGATCGGTAAGGAAGTCTTTGGCGGCACCGGCAAAAACTTCCTTAACCCAGCGCTGACCGGGCGTGCCTTCCTGTTCTTCGCCTATCCGGCGGAAATCTCGGGCGACGCCGTTTGGACTGCGGTTGATGGTTACAGTGGCGCAACGGCGCTGAGTCTTGCTGCTGCCGGTGGTATCGAGCAGGTCGTTGCCAATGGCATTACCTGGATGGATGCCTTCCTTGGCAATATCCATGGTTCCATGGGTGAAGTCTCGACCCTGGCGATTTTCCTTGGTGGCGCAGTGCTGCTGATGACCAAGATAGCTAACTGGCGCATTGTGGTCGGTGTGATGCTGGGCATGATCGCGCTGAGCACATTGCTGAACTTCATTGGCTCATCAACCAACCCCATGTTTGCCATGCCCTGGTATTGGCACCTGGTGGTTGGCGGCTTTGCCTTCGGTATGATTTTCATGGCAACCGATCCGGTATCAGCCTCCATGACCAATCAGGGCAAATGGGTGTTTGGTGCGCTGATCGGGGTAATGGTGGTGCTGATTCGCGTGATCAACCCGGCCTTCCCCGAAGGCATGATGCTGGCCATTCTGTTTGCCAACCTGTTCGCCCCCCTGATCGACCACTTTGTGGTCCAGGCCAATATCAAGCGGAGGCTCGCTCGCCATGTCAGCTAAGAAAGAATCCGTTGGCCGCACCATAGCTGTGGCCCTGGCGGTCTGCCTGGTGTGTTCGGTAGTGGTGTCTGCTGCTGCCGTTGCGCTTAAGCCAGTGCAAATCACCAACCAGTTGCTGGACAAGAAACGCAACATTCTCTCCATCGCCGGCCTGCTTGAGGAAGGTGCAGACGTCGAGTCTCAATTTGAGAAAGTGACAGCGCGTCTGGTCGACCTGCGCACGGGTGAGTTCAGTGACGAAATGGACCCGCTGACCTATGACCAGCAAAAAGCCGCTAAAGACCCGGCCCTGTCCTCGCGCCTGGATGCCTCTGACGACATCGCCAGTATTCGTCGCCGTGAGCATTTTGCCACTGTCTATATGGTGGAAAACGAGGACGGTATCGAAACCATGATCCTGCCCATTCACGGGTATGGTCTGTGGTCCACTCTTTATGGCTTCATTGCCCTTCAGGGTGACTTGAAGACGGTTGTCGGTCTGGGCTTCTATCAACATGCCGAGACGCCTGGTTTGGGTGGTGAGGTGGATAACCCGAACTGGAAAGATCAGTGGACAGGCAAGCTGGTTTTCGATGAGCAGAATGAGGTGGCTGTGCAAGTGCTCAAGGGCAGCGTAGACAGCAGCAACCCGAATGCCGAGCACCAGGTTGACGGCCTGGCAGGTGCTACTTTGACCAGTCGCGGTGTTGAGAACCTGGTGCGTTTCTGGCTGGGTGAGAACGGCTTCGGCACATTCCTCGAAAACATTAATGCAGGGGAGGCATAATCATGGCCAAGGCAAGTGCCAAACAGGTTCTGTTTGATCCCATTTTCAGTAATAACCCCATCGCCTTGCAGATTCTTGGTATCTGCTCTGCGCTGGCCGTAACGACCAGTCTCAGCGTGACACTGGTCATGTGCCTGGCATTGACCTCGGTGACAGCACTGTCGAACCTGTTCATCTCGGTGATCCGCAATCAGATCCCCAGCTCAATCCGCATGATTGTGCAGATGGTGATTATCGCTTCACTGGTGATTGTGGTGGATCAGGCGCTCAAGGCTTATGCCTACAGCATCAGTAAGCAATTGTCGGTGTTTGTCGGACTGATCATTACCAACTGTATTGTAATGGGCCGGGCTGAAGCCTTTGCCATGCAGAACCCGCCGCACATGAGCTTCCTTGATGGTGTGGGTAATGGTCTGGGTTACAGCTTTATCCTTATCGTTGTGGCCGTTATTCGTGAGCTGTTTGGTGCGGGTAAGCTGCTGGGTTACGAAATTCTGCCAGTGGTTAACGAAGGCGGCTGGTACCAACCAAATGGCATGCTGCTGTTGCCGCCCTCTGCTTTCTTTATTATTGGTCTGATCATCTGGGCGTTGCGTTCTTGGAAGACCGAGCAGGTTGAAGCTGTCGAGTTCAAGATGGCTCCCCAGAGTCGCGCCCTCAAGGAGGCTATGTAAGCCATGGTCGAGCATTATATCAGCCTGCTGGTGCGGGCAATCTTTGTAGAGAACATGGCTCTGGCGTTCTTTCTTGGCATGTGTACCTTTATTGCCATTTCCAAGAAAGTCCAGACCTCATTGGGCTTGGGTATTGCGGTGGTTGTGGTACTGACCATTACCGTTCCGGCCAACAACCTGATCTATACCTATTTGCTGAAGGACGGCGCGTTGGCGTGGGCGGGCATGCCTAATGTTGACCTGAGCTTTCTCGGCCTGCTCAGTTACATTGGCGTGATCGCTGCGTTGGTGCAGATTCTGGAAATGTTGCTGGATAAGTTCGTGCCGTCCCTTTACAACGCCCTTGGGGTATTCTTGCCTCTGATTACGGTGAATTGCGCCATCCTCGGCGCTTCATTGTTCATGGTTGAACGCGACTACTCCCTGGATGAAAGTATCGTTTATGGCTTTGGTGCTGGCGTTGGTTGGGCTTTGGCCATCGTTGCACTTGCTGGTATTCGCGAGAAACTCAAATACAGCGATGTACCCGATGGTCTGCGCGGCCTGGGCATCACCTTCATCACCGTGGGGCTGATGTCCCTGGGGTTCATGTCGTTCTCCGGCGTGCAACTGTAAAGAGGAGCTGTAACTGATGAATATCGAAATCATTCTGGGCGTCGGAATGTTTACGGCCATTGTGTTGTCTCTGGTTGCCATTATTCTGATTGCCCGCTCCAAGCTGGTCAGCAGTGGTGACGTATCCATTGAAATCAATGGAGAGCGCACCATTACGGTTCCGGCTGGCGGCAAGCTGTTGAACACCTTGTCTGCCAACGGCATCTTCCTGTCCTCTGCCTGCGGTGGCGGTGGTACTTGCGCTCAGTGCAAGTGCATTATTGAGGAAGGCGGTGGCGAGATGCTGCCGACGGAGGAGTCGCACTTTACCAAGCGTGAAGCCAAGGAAGGCTGGCGCCTGTCCTGTCAGGCACCGGTCAAGCAGAGCATGAAGATCGAAGTGCCGGAAGAAGTTTTCGGGGTGAAAAGGTGGGAATGCACTGTGGAGTCCAACCCCAACGTGGCGACTTTCATCAAGGAGCTGACCCTGAAGTTGCCGGAAGGCGAAAACGTCGACTTCCGCGCCGGTGGTTATGTTCAGCTGGAGTGCCCGCCGCACACTGTTCACTACAAGGACTTTGATATTCAGCCGGAATTCCGCGGTGACTGGGACAAGTTCGATCAATGGCGTTTTGTCTCCAAAGTGGATGAAACGACCATTCGCGCCTACTCCATGGCCAACTACCCGGAAGAGCGTGGTGTGGTCAAATTCAATATCCGTGTAGCGTCGCCGCCGCCCGGCCGTGATGATTTGCCGCCCGGCAAGATGTCGTCCTGGGTATTCAGCCTCAAGCCCGGTGACAAAGTTGTGGTATACGGACCCTTTGGTGAGTTCTTTGCCAAGGAGACCGATGCGGAAATGGTCTTTGTTGGCGGCGGTGCCGGTATGGCGCCGATGCGTTCGCATATCTTCGACCAGCTGCGTCGTTTGAAATCCAAACGCAAGATCAGTTTCTGGTACGGTGCGCGTTCGCTGCGTGAGGCTTTCTACGTCGAGGAGTTCGACCAGTTGGCTGCCGAGAACGAGAACTTTGAATGGCACCTGGCATTGTCTGACGCGCTTCCGGAAGATAACTGGACCGGCCCGACTGGTTTTATTCACAACGTTCTGATGAATAACTACCTGAAGGACCATCCGGCGCCAGAGGACTGCGAGTTTTACATGTGCGGCCCGCCGATGATGAACGCTTCAGTGATCAAGATGCTGCAGGATATGGGCGTAGAGCCAGAAAATATCATGCTCGACGACTTCGGCGGCTAGAATGCTGTCTGGCGTCATTCGGCCCGTTATCGCTGTTGCCCTGGCAGCAGCCCTAGCGGGCTGTTTCAATTCTGCTGACCCGGTTGTCGAGGTGACGGGGTTGACCATGGGCAGCAGCTACTCGGTCAAGTGGGTTGCCCGTGACGAGGCACCTGATCAAGCTAGCCTGCATGCGCAGATCAATGCCCTGTTTACCGAATTTGAAGCCGAGGCATCAACCTGGCGTGATGATTCGGTACTGTCACGTTTCAATCAACTGCCCTCGGGTGGCTGCATCTCTGCACCGGTCTCACTGCGTCATATGCTTGAAACCGCTGACCGGTTACATGAACTGAGTGGTGGCAGTTTTGATTTGACGGTCGGTCCTTTGCTCAGACTATGGGGCTTTCACGGAGGTGATGGCAGTCAGGTCGTCCCGAATGAGTCCGAGCGTGCAGAGGCCTTGCAGCGTGTGGGTCAGCAGCATCTGCGCCTTGAGGGTGAGCAACTGTGCAAGGACGCTGATGTATCCGTTGATGTCAGCGCCATTGCCGCCGGCTATATGGTTGACCAAATTACGGAACATTTGCTGCAGCATGGCATCACAAGTTATATGGTTGAAGTGACGGGTGAGCTCAAAGCCGCTGGTCGCAAACCCGACGGCAGTGCATGGCGTATCGCTATCGAGGAGCCACGAGACCATAGTCGCATTGCACATTTGATCATCAATCTGGATGGTTACGGCGTCTCGACATCCGGCGATTACCGTAATTATTTCGAGTATCAAGGCAAGCGTTATTCGCACACCTTCGATCCGGTCAGTGGTCAACCTGTCATGCATCAGTTGGCGTCGGTTACGGTTCTTGATCGCTCAACCGAAATGGCTGATGGTCTGTCTACGGTTCTGCTGGTCAAGGGACCTGAGGCAGGCTGGGCATTTGCCATTGAACAGGGTATTGCAGCGCTTTTTGTGCTGCGCGAGGGTGAGGGTTTTGTTTCCCGCTTCACCCCGGCATTCGAGGCCCTTAAACGGGGCGAGGAGTAAAATATGGGCATGGGCATGATCTGGTTGGTGGCATTTCTGGTCATGGCGTTGGTTGTGGTTGGTATGTCTGTTGGCGTAATGATGGGGCGTAAACCCATTGCTGGGTCCTGTGGCGGTATTGGTGCTACTGGTCTGGACAAGGCATGCGGTATCTGTGGTGGTGATGTCAGCAAATGCGAAGAGGCAAGTGAGCGTGCCGGGGTGGTTCAGCGGCCTGAGCTGGCCCGTGACGCGACCAAGGTCGACTAGTTCAGCATCAAGGGCTGTGGCAGCCTGTCGCTATTATCAACAAGGAAACAGATGAATGGCCGTGTACAACTACGATGTCGTGGTGCTGGGTTCAGGTCCTGCGGGGGAGGGTGCGGCAATGAATGCCGCCAAGCATGGACGAAAAGTAGCTGTAGTTGAGGAGCGCTCTGCAGTAGGTGGCAACTGTACCCATCTGGGTACTATCCCGTCCAAGGCCCTGCGCTACTCGGTCAAGCAGATCATCCATTTCAATACCAACAATATGTTCCGCCAGATCGGCGATCCGCGTTGGTTTTCTTTTCCCGACGTATTGAAAAGTGCAGAACGGGTTATCGAAAAGCAGGTTACCTCACGGACCAGCTACTATGCCCGTAACCGTGTGGATATTTTCTTTGGCAAGGGCAGCTTTGCTGACGATCACAGCATTGAGCTGGTCAATAAAAGCGGTATGGTTGACCGTTTGATTGCCAAGGAAATCATCATTGCTACCGGCTCACGTCCCTACCGTCCGGCCGATGTGAACTTCAGCCACCCACGCATCTATGATAGCGACACCATCCTCAAACTCAATCACACCCCGCGCACCCTGATTATTTACGGTGCAGGCGTGATTGGTTGTGAATACGCTTCTATCTTCTGCGGACTGGGGGTCAAGGTTGACTTGATCGATAACCGCGATCGGCTGCTGAGCTTTCTCGATGACGAGATCTCCGATGCCCTGAGTTATCACTTGCGCAAGAATATGGTGTTGATCAGGCATAACGAGGAATACGAGAGCATCGAGGGTCTGGATAGCCGCGGCGTGGTGTTGCATCTGAAGTCGGGCAAGAAGCTCAAGGCCGATGCACTGCTCTGGTGTAACGGCCGAACCGGCAATACCGACGGACTTGGTCTGGAAAATATCGGCCTGAAAGCCAATGGCCGCGGCCAATTGAGCGTAGATGAGAATTACCGTACCTCGGTACCGAATATTTATGCCGTGGGCGATGTGATCGGTTGGCCGAGCCTTGCCAGTGCCGCTTTTGATCAGGGGCGCTCAGCAGCGGGGAATATTGTCAGCAATGATGCCTGGCGATTTGTTGATGACGTGCCCACCGGCATTTACACCATTCCGGAGATCAGCTCGTTGGGCAAAACTGAGCGTGAGTTGACTGAAGCCCAGGTGCCCTACGAGATTGGTCAGGCGTTTTTCAAAAGCATGGCCCGCGCGCAGATCACCGACGAGCCAGTGGGCATGCTCAAGCTGTTGTTCCACCGTGAGACGTTACAAGTGCTGGGTATCCATTGCTTTGGTGACCAGGCATCCGAGATTGTGCACATCGGTCAGGCGATCATGAACCAGAAGGGCGAAGCCAACAGCATCAAGTACTTCGTCAATACGACGTTCAATTACCCGACCATGGCCGAGGCTTATCGGGTTGCTGCTCTGGATGGATTGAATCGGCTGTTTTGACGATGCTGGCTAAAAGCCCCGAAAGGGGCTTTTTTTATGGCTGGGTTGCAGTTACTTGTTCTGGCCTAGCGTGGTAACGGCTAGATGCGGAAAGTCGGTGATCAGGCTGTCAACGCCCATGTCGACCAGTTGCAGCATCAATGTCGGATCATTGACCGTCCATACGGAGACATGCAGGTCTTGTTTGTGTGCCTTTCGAACGCGTTGCGCGGTGCAGAGCTTCCAGTTGAGGATCAGGTAGTGGCAGCCGTAGCGCTTGCAGCTTTTCACCGGGTCAAGCAAGCCGTATTCCTCAACCAGCCCAGTGGGCAGGCTGAAACCTGAGTCCCGTGCGGTTTTCAACAGGGTACGACTGCTGGAGGTGACAACCACCTTGTCGTGCAACTGAAAACGTTCAACTAGTGCCATGACTGTATCCAGAACAATGCGCGACTGTCCGCTGGAACCACTTTTGACCTCCAACTGATAGTGCACAAAATCAGGGAAGCCGGCAAAAACCTGTTCAAGGCTGGGAACATGACAGGGTTCTGGCCAATCTGGACCATTCAGACGAGCATCCATACCCATCAGTTCTGCGGCCGTATACCGGGCCACCTTGCCGCCCAGGCCGGTCGTGCGTCGTAGGGTCGGATCATGGATCACCATGAGCTGATGGTCGGATGACAAATGCAGATCCAGTTCCACGCGAATAACGCCTGCGTCCAGCGCACATTGAAAGCTGGGTAGGGTATTTTCCGGGGCTTCACCGCGGGCTCCGCGGTGACCATATATTTGGGTCATTTTCGTTCAATTACCCGTGCGGCGATGCTGGCGCACGCTGTGGATGACCTTGTCGAATTCGAAATAGACACTGAAGTCACTGTAGTCCCAGCGACTGATCGGCGGTTGCCCAACGGCGGGGTGGCGGGTTGAAGGTTCGCCATAGAGCTGACTGACGCGGCTGGTGCTCATGCCGCGTTGCGGCAGGCTTGCGTTGCTTTGTGCCGCCTGTTGGCCCAGGGGGATTGCCAGGGTGTCAGCTTGAGCAAGGGTGCTGCCCATCATGAAGGGTGTGGATAGCAGGGCTAGGGTGGCGAGAGCGAGACGTTTTTTCATGTTGGCGTCCTTTCGTTGGTTTTGGCAGCACGGATTTCCTGTGCCTGTTTCTGCAGAATATGCCGCGCCAGCAGTTGACGCTGGGCATCGTTGAGGTGTTCAAAGCTGACGCCTATGGTCCAATCCCCTGTGTCATTATCGAGGTCGCTGCGTATGACCTGTGCCGGCAGTATCAATCCAAGGGGTGAGGGTAGCAGGACCATGCGGATAGCCAGCCAGGATTCGGCCGGGTAACGGCAGGTCGCTTTAAAGGACATGCCGCCCTCACTCAGAGTAACCTGCTGCGGAGAGTTCAGTTCGCCTGTCAGTTGCATTGCCAGTGCCTTGCCTACCAGGTCAACGCGCTTGTTGATGATCTTCAAGTAATGGGCTAGGGCACGGTCGCGCTCGGCAATTTGACGCAGCAGGTGCTGCGACTCGTAGTCCAGCAAGTGCAAATCGCTGAGTAAATTAAAGAGGGGCGACGACTCATCAAAGCCGCTGTCCTCCATCTCGGGCCCGGATACCGGACGGACTTCCAGTGCCAGCGTATCGTGGATACGAAAGAAGTCGCGTTTGTCATCATTGTCTTGGTCATTCATTTGCATGACATATCCTGCGCTGACAAGCTGAAGCGCTGAACAACAAGGCTGAATCAGTGTAACATGCCTTCCCATTCAGCCATTGATCAGGGTTCAGTCCTTGAGGTAGCCGGTAATTCATGTTCAGACCCTTACCTTTTTTTATCGGTTTGCGATACACCCGTGCCAAACGCCGAAACCACTTCATATCATTTATATCACTGATTTCCATGCTTGGCCTCACCCTGGGGGTGTTGGTCATGATTTTGGTGCTATCGGTGATGAACGGTTTTGACCGTGAACTGCGCACGCGGATTCTTGGCATGGTGCCGCATGCGACCATCAGTTCGCCACAACCTATTGATGATTGGCGTACGTTGGCTGACCAACTTGAGGCGCACCCCAGAGTAGAAGCGGCAGCCCCCTTTGTACAGTTGCAGGGCATGCTGACACACAATGGCAATGTTGCCCCGGTGTTGGTCAATGGTGTGCTCCCGGAGGCGGAAGGACGGGTATCGATCATTGAGCAGCATATGACAGCCGGGGCCTTGACCGATCTTCAGGATGGCGAGTTCGGCATTATTGTTGGCGAGCTTATTGCGCGTCGTTTTCAGGTCGCTGTCGGCGACAAGCTGACCTTTGTTTTGCCGGAAGCATCAGTTACGCCGGCCGGTGTTTTTCCACGCTTGAAGCGTTTTCATGTGGTTGGCATTTTCAAGGTTGGAGCCGAGCTGGATAGCTCGTTGGCCATGATTCATGCCGGCGATGCGGCACGCTTGTCGCGTTGGCAGCCTGGCCAGGTTCAGGGTATCCGGATCAAGCTGGATGATTTGTTCCAGGCGCCGAATGTTGCCTGGGAGCTGGCGGTTACCTTGCCCGGCGAGTTTTATGCCCAGGACTGGACCCGTACCCATGGCAATTTGTTTGCTGCCATTCGCATGGAGAAAACCATGATCGGCCTGCTGCTCATGCTGATCGTGGCCGTGGCTGCATTCAACATCATTTCCACGCTGGTTATGGTGGTGACCGACAAGAAGGCGGATATTGCCATCCTGCGTACCCTGGGAGCATCCCCAGCCACTATCATGGGTATCTTTATGGTTCAGGGTTCGGTCATCGGGGTGGTAGGTACCCTGACGGGGGGGGTATTGGGTGTGCTGGCGGCGTTGAATGTGTCAGCTATGGTGGCGGGTCTTGAGAAACTCTTTGGTGTGCAGTTCCTCAGTTCTGATGTGTATTTCATCAGCTACTTGCCGTCTCAATTGATCTGGAGTGATGTGCTGGTGATCTGCTCGACTGCGCTTGGGATGAGCTTCCTGGCAACACTGTATCCGGCCTGGCGTGCTTCGCGCACCGAGCCGGCGGAGGCTTTGCGTTATGACTGATGCCGTTCTGGAATGCCGTAAACTGACCATGGAATATGCCATAGGTCCACAGCGTCTGCGGGTGCTGGATGGTGTTGATCTGAGCTTGAAGGCCGGCGAGCGGGTAGCCATTGTCGGCAGCTCAGGTTCAGGCAAGACAACACTGTTGAACCTGCTTGGCGGACTGGATACACCGACTTCTGGCGAGGTCTGGCTTGCAGGTCGGCAGATATCGGCCATGAAAGAGTCTGAGCGTGGTCAATTGCGCAATGCCGGATTGGGCTTTGTTTATCAGTTCCATCACTTGCTGGCCGAGTTCAGCGCGCTGGAAAACGTCTGCATGCCCCTGCTGATAGGCAAAACGCCAATAGCTGAGGCCCGGGAACGGGGTCAGCAGATGCTGGCCAAGGTAGGCTTGCAGCATCGGGTTGAGCATAAACCGGCTGAGTTGTCTGGCGGCGAGCGGCAGCGGGTGGCTATCGCCCGAGCACTGATTGCCCAGCCTGCCTGCGTTTTGCTGGACGAGCCCACCGGGAATCTTGATCAGACCACTGCGCGCAGCATCCAGCAACTGATGCTGGAGCTTAGTCAAAGCTTGAATACCGCCTTCATGGTGGTGACGCATGACCTCACGCTGGCTGCCCAGATGGATCGGGTCATGCATCTGACGACGGGCTGTCTGGCTGAACAGCCGCGCTGAGGTATCCGCTGTTGGCCGCCAACCCGTGTTGCGCCGGCCAACGA
Source organism: Halopseudomonas sp. 4NH20-0008 (assembly GCF_057548395.1). Lineage (NCBI taxonomy): Bacteria > Pseudomonadati > Pseudomonadota > Gammaproteobacteria > Pseudomonadales > Pseudomonadaceae > Halopseudomonas > Halopseudomonas sp. 4NH20-0008. The sequence goes on along the minus strand of NZ_BAAJMD010000004.1, from coordinate 139,198 downwards.
CCCGATATATCTCAATTCTGTCGAAGACGTCGCATTTTGCGCTTCTGCCAGTTGCGACCAACCCATATACGCCAATACAACATGGTTGCCGCATAGCCTGTCAGGGCCAGCAGTGCACCCATGATGATTGCGCCCAGAAACAGTGGCTGCCAGATGTTGTGCAGCTCGGACATCAGCCAGGTCAGCGACATTTCCATGGGTACTGTGCGCTCCGGAGTGCCCAGCATCAGGGTGCCTACCTTGTACTCGGCGAAGAAAATGGCTGGCATGGTCACCGGGTTGGTCAGCCAGACCAGACCGACCGAGATCGGCAGGTTAGCCCTGGCCGGCATGGCGATGACGGCTGACAACAGCATCTGCATGGGTATCGGTAGCATGCCGATGAACAGACCTATTGCCATGGCACGCGCGACGCTGTGGCGATTCAGATGCCAGAGGTTAGGGTCATGCAGCATGGCACCCATAAAGCGGAGTGATTTACTCTGCTTTATACGCTCTGGGGTGGGCATGTAGCGCTTGAAGAATCGCCGCGGCATGACAAATTGTCGATCAGGGAAATGGATAGCAATTATGCACGGATTGTCAGACGCGGACTACCGCCTGACTGCAGAGGAAACACATTAGCCATGCCAGCAGAGGTGGGTCTGAAAGGGCACTTGCTGGTTTTCATTGTTGGCCTGCTTGTACCGCTGACGCTACCGGTATTGCCGGGCATGGGCTGGATCCTTGTGTCTGTCGTTATAGCTTTGCCCCTGGGGGTGCTAGGAGGCTGGCGGCGATTAATAGCAGTGTTTGTGCTCGGTTTTGTCTGGGCCGTACTCTGGCATGGGCAGGCTATCGACAAGCGCCTGGATCCAGCGTTGGATCAACAGCAGGTCTGGATTGAAGGCAGAATCAGTGGCTTACCCGAGGTCACTGAAAACGGCTGGCGTTTTATGCTCGATCAGGCGCGGGTTATCGAGACGGGGGAGTCACTGCCCTTGATGCGCGTTCATTGGTATGGCGGTGAGCCAGTTCAGCAGGGTGAGCTTTGGCGCCTGCAGGCACGCTTGCGGCGGCCTAAGGGCATGTCCAATCCGGGCGCATTCGATTACGAGTCCTGGCTCTATGCCAAGGGTATCGGTGCACTTGCCAGTGTTCGTCAGGCGGAACGCGTGGTCGCGGCGGATAGTACCAGCCTGGATAACCTGCGGGCTCGGGTCAGGGCCGAGCTTGAGTCGGCGTTGCAAGAGCGCCGTGGTGGTTTGCGCCTGATTGCACTGGTTGTGGGTGATCGTGGCGTGTTGTCGCGGGAAGACTGGTTAGTCCTGCAGTCCACTGGAACCAGTCATCTCATGGTGATTTCCGGGCTCCACGTTGGCATGGTGGCTGCGGCCGTATTCCTGCTTGTCAGCCTGTTCGGACGCTCCGGACTCATCAGTTTGCCTTGGCCGCGTCTTTGGCTTGCGGCTCCCCTGAGTATTATCGCGGCAGCGATTTATGCGGGCCTTGCGGGCTTTGCCGTGGCAACCCAGCGGGCGCTGTTGATGGTCTCGCTGGTACTGCTTGCGCGTCTGCTCTATCGCCAGCCAAGTCCTTGGTTTTATTGGTTGATGGCTTTTGCCCTGGTAGTACTGGTCAATCCTGCAGCCCCGCTGTTGGCTGGTTTCTGGCTGTCTTTCGTGGCGGTGGGCTTGTTGATTTTCGGTATGTCAGGACGTTTGCTGCAGCGCGGTGTCTGGTGGCGTTGGGGCAGGGCGCAATGGGTGGTCTTCCTCGGGCTCTGGCCCTGGCTGATGCTGTGGGGTATGCCGGCCAGTCAAACTGCCCCGCTGATCAACCTGTTAGCCATCCCTTGGGTCGGTCTGCTGGTTGTGCCAGCCGCATTATTTGGCACGCTGGTGCACCTCATACTGGGCCAGTCATGGTTGCTCTGGCTTGCCGCCGAGAGTCTGTACTGGTTGTTTCTTGCTCTGCAGTGGGCCGCTGAGTTACGTGCGCCGCAGTTGCTGGCCTTTCCGGGCTGGATCAATTGGTTGCTGGGTTCTGTGGGTGTGCTTGCCTTGCTCAGTCCGCTCTCAAGGTTGCTGTGGTTGCCAGCGGTACTCTGCTTGTTGGCGCTAGCGGCCAATCCTGTTCCCAGGCCCGACGAAGGGCAGTTGTGGGTTACCGTGCTGGACGTTGGACAGGGACTGTCTGTTCTGCTTCAGACCCGTGAGCATGATGTGCTGTATGACGCCGGCGCAAGATTGACTAGCGGTTTTGATCTGGGTGAGGCAGTTGTTCATCCTGCCTTGCTGGCACTCGGGGTTAGAAAACTGGATCTGCTTATGGTCAGTCACGCTGACAACGATCATGCCGGTGGGGCGCCGGCAATCAAGTATCACTTGCCTGTCAGGCGGGTGCTGGCAGGGCAGCATGAGGCCCTGGATGCAAGCTTGCAGGCCACTGCCTGCCAGCCTGGCGAACGTTGGGAGTGGAACGGTATCCCGTTTGAAGTTCTCTACAGTGCCCCGTCTCCAGCGCCTGCCAATGAGCGTTCATGCGTATTACGTGCGGGTAAGATCGGTGCGGGTGTCTTGCTGCCGGGGGATTTGGGTATCCGTGGTGAATATCAGATGCTTGATAAGGAGCTGAAAGCTGAACTGTTGTTAGCACCTCACCATGGTAGCCGCAGTTCATCATCCTATGCTTTCATCAGAACTGTTGATCCTCGTTGGGTGGTGTTCAGTGCGGGGCAGGGTAATCGATATGGGCACCCGCATCCCAAGGTTGTGGAACGTTACCGAGAATTGGCTGTGGAACCTGTTTATACTAGCCGCTCAGGCGCTTTGCGCTTTATTCTGGATGACCAGGGTTCCAATCGCCTCGATTGGGTCTGGCGACAGCGGGCCAGACGCTTTTGGCATGAATAATAAAAGGCTTTGCCCTGTGCTAAAGTCGCTAATCATTTGGGGGAGGGATTGCGTGTGTGGGAACTGATCAGTGCGGGCGGCTGGCTGATGCTGCCGATAGTCTTGTCTTCGGTCATTGCGGTGGCCATTATCATCGAGCGGTTGTGGGCCTTACGCAGTAGTCGAGTTGCTCCGCAAAGTCTTCTGGGTCAGGTCTGGCGCTGGATTCGAGACGGACAGATGGATGCTGGAAAGCTGAAGAGCCTGCGCAGCAATTCTCCACTGGGTGAGGTCATGGCGGCCGGTCTGGCCAACGCCAAGCATGGTCGGGAGATCATGAAAGAGTGCATCCAGGAAGCGGCGGGCAAGGTTATCCATGAACTGGAACGCTACTTGAACACACTCGGGACCATTGCGGCCATTACCCCGTTGCTGGGTCTGCTGGGTACCGTGATCGGCATGATCGATGTGTTCAGTGCCATCATGATTGAGGGTACAGGCAACACCGGTGTGCTTGCCGGTGGTATTTCCAAGGCGCTGATTACCACTGCCGCGGGCCTGACGGTGGCGATTCCTGCACTGTTCTTCCACCGCTTCTTTGTGCGCCGGGTAGATGAACTGGTGATCGCCATGGAGCAGGAGGCAACCAAGCTGGTAGAGGTCATGCAGGGTAACCGTGAGGTTGAAGGCAGCGGCCTGCCTGGCAAGGAAAAGGCCACCCGCCCTGCAGCACGCAAGGGAGCCTGATTGTGAATTTCAGACGCCAGAGACAGGAGGAGGCCAGCGTCAATCTGACCCCCCTGATTGATGTGGTTTTTCTGTTGTTGATCTTCTTTATGGTGTCCACCACCTTTACCCGTGAAACCCAGCTCAAGCTTGATTTGCCGCAGGCTGCCTCAGGGGAGCCGGTCGAGATTCAGGAGCAACAGATCGAATTGACCATCTCGGCTTCCGGCGAGGTGGCAATCAATGATAAGGCTCTGCTGGCGCCCGCCCTTGACACGCTTAAAGCGGCGCTGCAGCGCGAGTCTGGTGGCGATAACAGCTTGCCGCTGATCATAACCGCCGATGCGCAAACGCCTCACCAATCGGTCATCATGGCCATGGATGCCGCCGGACAGCTGGGCTTCAGCCGCTTGCGCCTGACAACCAGTGAAATGGAGGCGGGCGACTCCCGGTGAAGGGGCTTTCCCTGGAGCAGTTCATGTTGACGGCTTGGTACCGTGGCAGCGGCTGGCTGCGCCTGTTGCGGCCATTGTCGGCGCTCTACGCCTGTCTGGCAGGCCGGCGTCGGCAGCGTTTTCTGGCCAACTCGGAGCGAATCTGGCAGCCCCCGGTACCGCTCATTGTCGTTGGCAACATCACCCTGGGTGGAACCGGCAAGACCCCGATGTGCATCTGGCTGGTCGAGCATTTGCGTCAACATGGCTGGCGTCCGGGTATCATCAGTCGCGGCTATGGCGCCTCTGTTGAGCAGTATCCCCATCTGATCGATCCCCTTTGCGACACAGCATTAATGGTAGGGGATGAACCCCTGTTGCTTGCCAGCCGTTGTGGTGTGCCGGTGGTTATCGATCCGGATCGGCCCCGTGCGGCGCAGCACCTGCTCAGTAATGCCGAGGTGGATCTGATCATCAGTGATGACGGCTTGCAACATTACGCTTTGGGTCGACAGATTGAAATCGTCATGCTGGACGCGGTGCGCGCGCTGGGTAATGGTCGTTGTTTGCCCGAGGGGCCGCTACGCGAGCCGGCTGCGCGTCTGCAACAGGTCGACTTTATCGTCAGTACAGGCGCCAATAGCGATACCGATGGCCGTTATGCCATGGCTTTGAGTCCCCTGGCACTGGTCAATGTGCTCAGTGGCGAGCGTCTGGCTATCGCCGATTGGTCGGCGGAAAAGGACATAGTGGCGGTTGCCGGTATAGGCAATCCGCAGCGTTTTTTTGCCGCATTGCAGCAACTGGGCTTCCGCCCGGAAACCCATGCCTTTGCCGACCATGCGCATTATAATGCGGCTAGTTTTGCTGCCTTTGACCCAAGTAAAAGCCTGTTCATGACTGAAAAGGATGCCATCAAATGTGCCGGCTTTGCCCGAGCCAACTGGTGGTATCTGAGCATTGAGGCAGGCTTGAGTGCTGCCTTTGAATCGGCGCTGCTGGCGCGTCTGAGTGCGCTCAGATAGCCAATGGAAACACCCCGTTCCTTGAATCAGGAGTCGTCTGATGGACCCCAAGTTGCTTGATATTCTGGCCTGCCCGCTGTGCAAGGGGCCGTTGGTGCAAAGTGCCGACAAGCGTGAACTCTGGTGCCGTGCCGATGGCCTGGCTTTCCCGGTGCGAGACGGCATTCCGGTGATGCTGGAAACCGAGGCCCGAACGCTGGATGCCGATGAGCGGTTGGATCGCTGATCATGTTCCACGTCATTATTCCGGCCCGTTATGCCTCGACCCGTCTGCCCGGCAAGCCGCTCCAGGATATTGCGGGCAAGCCGATGATTCGCCATGTCTGGGAGCAGGCATGTAAAAGTCAGGCACTGAGTGTCACCGTGGCGACTGATGATCAACGCATTGTCGATGCCTGCAAAGCCTTTGGCGCTGAGGTTCTGCTGACCCGAGATGACCACCCCTCAGGTACCGATCGTCTGCAGGAGGTGGTCAGCCACCTGGGTTTGCCGCATGAAGCCTGCGTGGTCAATGTCCAGGGCGATGAGCCTTTGATCCCACCGGCCCTGATCGACCAGGTGGCCAACACTTTGCTGAGTTATCCGCAGGCCAGTATCGCGACCCTGGCGGAGCCCCTGCATGATCTGGACAGCCTGTTCAATCCGAATGTGGTCAAGCTGGTAACGGACCATGATGGCCGTGCTTTGTACTTCAGCCGCGCCCCGATACCCTGGTGTCGGGACGATTTTGCCCGTCAGCCCAAAGTTATGCCGACAAGTCTGCCGTTCAGACGGCATATTGGCCTGTATGCCTACAAGGTGAGCTTTCTGCACGATTACGTCAGTTGGCCGGTCAGCCCGCTGGAAACGGCCGAATCTCTGGAGCAGCTGCGGGCCTTGTGGTTTGGCTGCCAGATTCAGGTAGCCGATGCGCTCGAGGTGCCGCCAGCCGGCGTCGATACTCAGGCCGATCTGGACCGGGTACGGGCATTGCTGGGGGCAGGATGACCCGCATTCTGTTTGTTTGCCTGGGTAATATATGCCGCTCGCCAACCGCCCAGGGCGTTTTTACCAGCCGCATGCAGGCCAGGGGCTTGCGTGCCGGCATCGAGGTGGACTCGGCCGGCACGGGGGGGTATCACCAGGATGAGGCGCCGGATCGGCGCGCCACTGCAGCGGCCAGACAGCGGGGTTACGATATTGCTCATCTGCGTGCCCGTGCTGTAACAGACAGTGATTTTGAGCGTTTTGATCTGATTCTGGCGATGGATCGCAGTAATCTGGAAAACCTCCTGGGCCGCGCACCCGAGTCGGTCCGCGAGCGTATAGGCCTGTTCATGGACTATGCGTCAGGTTGGCCAGAGGAAGTCCCCGACCCCTATTTTGGTGGCGCTGAGGGTTTCGAGCAGGTACTTGATATGCTTGAGGCGGCGTCCGATGCGCTGCTCGATAGCCTTGAGTCGCGCCCATGCTGAGCATACGCAATCAGGTTCCGCTGGCTGAGTACAATACCTTTGGCATCAGTGAGCAAGCCGAGCGGCTGGTTGAAGTGCAAACGGATGCCGAGCTACTTGAAGCTCTGGCCTTGGCCAAGGCCCAGGGCTGGGCCCTTACTCTGCTAGGCGGTGGTAGTAATGTGGTGATTTCATCGGCCTTGAGCGGGCTGGTGGTGGTCATGTGTAGCCGTGGTCGGCGTATTCTGACGCGCGGGCAGGGCTGTGCCCTGATTGAAGGCGAGGCGGGCGAGAACTGGCATGCGCTGGTGAACTGGACGCTGGATATGGGACTCAGTGGACTGGAAAACCTCTCCCTGATTCCCGGAACCCTGGGTGCCGCGCCGGTTCAGAATATCGGTGCCTATGGCGTCGAGCTGGTTGATGTATTTGACAGTCTGGATGCCCTGGACTGTGAAACCGGTCAGATCTGTCAGTTCTCGCGCGAGGACTGCCACTTTGCCTATCGCGAATCGCTGTTCAAGGCCTCAGTGGGCCGCTATATCATTTTGCGCGTCCGTCTTCGCCTGGATACTCGCCCCAGTCTGCGGGTCAGCTATGCACCGCTGGCTGCGGCCTGGGCTGCAACCGGATTGAAACAGCCAGACCCAAGGGTCGTCAGTGAGCTGGTGTGCGCACTGCGGCGCAGTAAGCTGCCGGATCCGAAGGCGCTTGGTAACGCTGGCAGCTTTTTCAAAAACCCTGTGGTCAGCAGTCAGCAGCTTGACGATTTGCTCGCACGCTGGCCGGGCATGCCCTGGTACCCGCAAGCTGACGGCTCAGCCAAGCTGGCCGCCGGTTGGCTGATAGATCAGGCCGGTTGGCGTGGCTTTCGTGCCGGTGCTGTAGGGGTGCACAGTGAACAGGCTCTGGTTTTGGTCAATTTCGGCGCAGCGCGAGGGGGTGATATTCTCGAGCTGGCCCAGCGCATAGCTGATGATGTGCGGGCGCGCTTTGGCGTTGAGCTGGAGATGGAGCCGCGTGTGCTGCGTTGAAGCTCGGATATCAAGGGGTAGACATGAAAAAGGGGATGCCATGGCATCCCCTTTTTCATTCAGACCATCAAGCTCAGCTGTGCTTTTCAGTCTTTTCGGTTTCGTCTGAGACCTGCTCTTCAGATACCTCGGATGGCTCATCAGTCTCGGCCTGCTTGGCCTCGGCTACTGATTCAACAGCCTCGGGCTCAATCGCCAGAGAAGCCTGCTCAGGGGTCGGCAATGCCTCTGCCTGATCGGTAATGTCAACCGACTTGGGTTCGGCAGCGACCTCTTGCTCGACCTTCACTGGCTGCGCAATGACCGGTTCGACGACAGCGTCAGCAATGGCCTCGACAGCCTGCTCTGCAGTCGCTTCAGGCTCCGGCGTTTCGACGACCGCGGGCGCTTCAGCAACGGGCTCAGGCTGTGCGGCTTCGACTGGCTGAGATGCGGCTTGCAGTCTGGCTGCCTCGGCATCGGCTTCAGCTTGTTCGGCTTGACGCTTGGCTTCCAGTTGGCGGCGACGAATTTCCCGTGGATCGTTATAGGCACGACCACTGTCGGTCACCTGAACGGCGGGTTGCTCGACAGGCGCTTCGACCTTGGCTTCGGGTTCCGGGCTTGCAGCCTCAACGGTTTCGGTGGCTTCTTCAGCCTCTGAAGCCTCTACAGCCTCTGCAGTTGGTGCAGACGGAGCAGCAGCCTCGACAACGCTGACCGGTTGTTCTGCGTCAGTCTGGACAACCAGCTCTTCAGTCTGCTTCAGTTCGCTTGGCTGACTTTGCGTAAAGGCCTCGACGGCTTGCTCAATACTGGCTTCGAGTTGCGCTACTGTTTCACTCAGACGCTGTTCAACCGGCTCGCTGACGTTGCTCAGACTGGCTGATTGAGTCTCGTCTGCGTGGTCAATAACGGCAACAGGTGCGATGGCTGCGACAGCGGCAATAGCTTCAGTAGAGGGTTGCTCGACGGTCTCAGCCGGACTGGCTTCGGCATCCTGGGCTGGTGACCCTTCTGCTGTGGCTTCATCCTGATTCACCCGGCTGCGACGGTTGTTGCGACGACGCTGACTGTTACGCGAGCGGCGTTTGGGGCGTTCGCCCTCAGCGCTGTCGTCTGCAGTCTCGGCATTGTTGAGTTCGGTTTCATTCAGCTCTTCGTCAGCCGGGCGCTCTTCATTGCGACGCGGACGGCGTTCCGGCTGCGGGCTGTTCAGAGTGTCTTCTTCAAGGTTCTGACGGGCTTCGCTGGTTTCCGGTGCCGGGCCACGGCGGCGACGACGGGCTGGCGCTTCGCTGCTTCTGCCTTCAGTGCTGGCAGCGGCTTGCGGGGCGCTTTCCTGTTTCTCGACAACTGGCTCCTGGCGCTGTTGTTGTGGTTTGCGTTCGTTGTCCTTGCGCTCAGGGCGTTCGCTGCGCTCGGGGCGTTCAGCACGCTCAGGGCGTTCGCTGCGCTCACCACGCTCGTTACGCGGGCGGCGACCGCGACCGTTACGACGGTCATCATTACGCTTGCCGTCACGGTTGCCGGAGCGGTTTTCGCTGCGTGCTGCCGGTTTTTCTTCCGTGCTGGCTGCAGGCGTCTCATCGCTGGCAAACAGACTGACCAGGGACTTGATCAGACCCTTGAAAAGGCCTGGCTGGGTCTCCTGAATCGCTTGCGTTGCGGCGATCGGCGTAGGGGCAGGGCGCGACGGGGCAATGGTTTTGACGGCGGCTTCCTGGCGTACAATGGCCTTGGTCTGACTAACCGGTACAGGCTCATCGGCTACCACGTCGGTGCTCATGGTGTAGCTGCTTTCACCATTGAGAACGGCTTCGTGATCATCACGCAGACGCTGTACGTCAAAGTGCGGGGTTTCCATGTGTTCGCTTGGCAGAATCAGCAGGCGGACCTTGGTGCGCGCCTCGGTCTTGGCTAGCACATCACGCTTTTCATTCAGCAGGAAGGTGGCGACGGCAATCGGCACATGCGCGCGTACTTCGGCGGTGCGATCCTTGAGCGCTTCCTCTTCAATCAAGCGCAGCACCGACAGTGACAGGGATTCAACGTCACGGATGGTGCCGCGGCCGTTACAACGTGGGCAGACAATGCCGCTGGTTTCACCCAGAGAAGGACGCAGGCGCTGACGCGACATTTCCAGCAGGCCAAAGCGTGAAATACGCCCAACCTGAACACGGGCACGGTCTGCTTCCAGGCTTTCCTTTACGCGCTCTTCAACGGCGCGCTGATTCTTGGCCGGCGTCATATCGATGAAGTCGATGACAATCAAGCCGCCGATATCGCGCAGGCGCAGTTGACGGGCGATTTCTTCAGCCGCTTCGAGGTTGGTCTGTAGCGCGGTTTCTTCGATATCACTGCCCTTGGTGGCGCGTGAGGAGTTGATGTCGACGGAGACCAGCGCTTCAGTGTGGTCGATAACGATCGAGCCGCCTGAGGGCAGTTTGACTTCGCGCTCGAAGGCGGTTTCGATCTGGCTCTCGATCTGGAAACGATTGAACAGCGGAACACTGTCTTCGTACAGCTTGACCTTGCTGGCGTACTGCGGCATGACCTGGCTGATGAAGTTCAGCGCTTCTTCCTTGACTTCCTCGCTGTCAATCAGCACTTCACCGATATCCTGGCGCAGATAATCGCGGATGGCACGGATGATCACGTTGCTTTCCTGATAGATCAGGAAGGGCGCATTGCGCTCCTGGGAGGCACCTTTGATGGCGCCCCAGAGTTGCAGCAGATAATCCAGATCCCATTGCAGCTCTTCAGCACTGCGGCCAAGGCCAGCGGTGCGGACGATCATGCCCATGTCAGCGGGGACGTTGAGGCTGTTGATGGCTTCACGCAGGTCGTTGCGCTCATCGCCCTCGATGCGACGGGAAATACCGCCAGCGCGGGGGTTGTTGGGCATCAGAACCAGGTAGCGGCCGGCCAGGCTGATAAAGGTGGTGAGGGCAGCGCCTTTGTTGCCGCGCTCTTCCTTGTCGACCTGGACTATGACTTCCTGGCCTTCGCGCAGGACTTCCTTGATGTTGACGCGGCCTTCGGGCTGCTTGGAGAAGTACTCGCGGGAGATTTCCTTCAGCGGCAGAAAGCCGTGGCGGTCGGAGCCAAAATCAACGAAGGCGGCTTCGAGGCTGGGCTCTACCCGGGTGATCCGGCCTTTGTAGATGTTGGCCTTCTTTTGCTCGCGGGCGCCGGACTCGATGTCCAGATCATACAGGCGTTGACCATCTACCAGGGCAACGCGCAACTCTTCGGGTTGAGTTGCGTTGATCAGCATTCTTTTCATGAAGTACCGTTGTGTTTCCAGTGCTCACCGGATTACACAATGACGGCACCTGCGACTCATATGTCAGGTGTCAGGCGTATGTCTGCTTGGGCCAACCTTGCCCTTGTTCAGAATGAGCATCGCGGTACGACGGCGACACGGCATCTGTCTATGGCGAGTACAGAGAAACTTTTCAGGCGCTGGTGCAAGGTTGGCTGCGCTCTTTAATGGCGGCAGATCCGGGTGCCAAACTCACGTGCTTCCTTAGTGAAGCCGTGCAGTTATGTTTTAACACCGACCGGCAACGTGCGCCGGGCAACTTTGCAAAAGCGCCTGGGGGAGGAATCAGCCGGACTGGTAACGGGGACACATTGCACGGCAAGTGTCTGCGCTCGTCACATCGTCCTGAAGCTGTGCATCTCCACCTGACACTTACCCATCTTAATCGGGTGCCGCTCATCGTCTTGTCGGGAGCGGGTTAATATTCTGATTGCCACATGGCTATCAGGGTGTCGAACATCAAGGCGTTACGGCTCAACAGGTGTCAGTGCAGGCCTTGATGTCGGTATATCTGGGGTGGCGATCAACATGGATATCACCTGTATTCCCCTGGCTGTCTTTTACGCAGCTCGATGGAATATAACAGCATTTTTTAAGTGCTTCAATTGCAAGAAAAAATGTATCATGCGCGAATGAACCCAAGTACCCCTGAAACCCCCGCCAAAGTCCAGATTGACCTGATCAGTGATGATCAGGCCGGGCAGCGCATTGATAACTACCTGATCACGCGTTTGAAGGGTGCTCCGCGCACTCTGGTCTACCGTATTCTGCGCAAAGGCGAGGTGCGTGTTAACAAAGGCAGGATCAAGCCCGAGTATCGTCTGCAGGCCGGTGATAGTGTGCGCATACCGCCGGTCCGACTGCCTGAGGCGAATGAGCCGGTGCTGGTTGGACAAGGCATTTTGCAGGCACTGGAAAGCAATATTCTGTACGAAGACAAGGCCCTGATTGTAATCAACAAACCGGCCGGATTGGCTGTTCATGGCGGCAGTGGTCTGCACTTCGGGGTCATTGAAGCCATGCGTCAGTTGCGACCCGAGTGCGATCAGCTGGAGCTGGTCCATCGTCTAGATCGTGATACCTCAGGCTGCCTGATGATTGCCAAACGCCGCAGCATGTTGCGGCATCTGCATGCAGCACTGCGGGGCGATGGCGTTACCAAGCGCTATATGGCCCTGGTGCGTGGTCATTGGCCGGCGACCACCAAGCGCGTACAGGCGCCGTTGCAGAAAAACAACTTGCGCTCGGGCGAGCGCATGGTCGAGGTCAATGCCGAAGGCAAGGAGTCGTTGACCGAGTTTCGTGTGCTCAAGCGCTTTGGTGAGCTGGCTACGCTGGTCGAGGCCCGCCCCATCACCGGACGCACCCATCAGATTCGCGTTCACGCCCGGCACGCGGGCCACCCTATCGCCGGTGATCCCAAGTACGGTGATGATGGTTTTTCCCAACAGATCAAAGAGCTGGGCGGAAAGCGTTTGTTTCTGCATGCGCTCTCTCTGCAGGTTGAGCTGCCAGACGGAACACCCTTGCAGGTGACGGCCGAGCCGGGTCGTATGTGGGATGATACCTTGGGCAGGTTGGCGAATGTCTGACATTCAAACGCTGATTTTTGACTGGGACGGCACGCTGTCGGACTCGGTTGGGCATATCGTCAAGGCGATGGTCGGTGCGGCGCAAAGCCTGGATCTGCCCTTGCCAGGTGATCAAGCCGTACGCAATATCATTGGTCTGGCGCTGCCCGAGGCGGTCGCGACGCTGTATCCCGATATGCAGGATGCTCAGTTGGCCGAGGCCTTGGCGCGTGCCTACAGCGTGCAGTATCTGGCCCTTGAGGAGCACCCGGCGCCCCTCTTTGACGGTGTGCGGGATGCGCTGGAGAACTTTCGTCTGGCCGGCTTCAAGCTTGCCGTGGCCACCGGCAAAGGTCGGCAGGGACTGTCGCGGGTGCTTCAGTCACATGCGTTGACGAATTTCTTTGATATAACCCGTTGTGCTGACGAATGCCCGAGTAAGCCGCATCCGCGCATGCTTGAGGAGATTCTCAATCACCTTGAAACCCCCGCCAGTCGTGCTGTGATGCTGGGCGACAGTGAGTTTGATATACGCATGGCACGGAATGCCAGAGTACGCGCCGTGGCGGTCAGTTATGGGGCTCAGAGTCGGGAGCACTTATTGCAAAGCGGTCCCGAGCATTGTATTGATGCGTTCAGTGAATTTCCTGGCTGGGTCATGTCGTCCTGACCCGTTGATCGAACTGCAGAGGAACAACCCAAGTGTCGGACAAGTGGACAGAAAGCCCCATGGTCAACCGTGATGCGCCTGCCGGGCCTGAAGATCGCAAGGTCTGGGAGTTGATGGAAAAAACCTTGCTGGTGTCGGTTCAGGAACAACGTCGTTCGCGGCGCTGGGGTATCTTCTTCAAGATTTTGACCTTTGCCTACCTGTTTGCTGCGGTGATGCTGTTCTCGCCCTTTGCCTCGATGGATGCTAATCAGGTCACCAACAAGCCCCATGTGGCCGTTATCGAGCTGCGCGGTCTGATTGCCGACCAGCAGGAGGCCAGTGCCGATAATCTGATCACCAGTTTGCGACGGGCTTTTGAGGACGAAAACACTCGCGCTGTGATTCTGCGTATCAATAGCCCGGGCGGCAGTCCTGTTCAGTCAGGTTATGTCTATGACGAAATCAAGCGTCTGCGAGCGCTGCACCCGGATACCAAGTTGTATGCAGTAATAACCGATCTGGGTGCATCCGGCGCTTATTACATTGCTGCAGCAGCGGATGAAATTTATGCTGACAAGGCCAGTCTGGTTGGCTCTATCGGTGTCACAGCAGCTGGCTTCGGATTTGTCGGTACGCTGGATAAGCTGGGGATTGAGCGTCGAACCTACACGGCGGGTGAGCACAAGGCTTTTCTTGATCCTTTTCAGCCGGAAAAGCCTGACGAGCGGGCCTTTTGGCAGTCCGTTCTGCAGACTACCCATCAACAGTTCATTGATCAGGTTCGGGCGGGGCGGGGAGAGCGTCTTAACGGTGATCCGGACTTGTTCAGTGGTCTGGTCTGGTCTGGAGAGCAGGCGCTGGAACTGGGTTTGATTGATGGTCTGTCCAGTACCTCAGCCGTTGCGCGCGATCTGGTCGGTATTGAAGAAACCGTCGATTTTACCCGTCGTGAGTCACCCTTTGAGCGCTTTGCCCGCCAACTGGGTACCAGTATGGGCAATACTCTGGCGCTGCACCTTGGTCTGGGCGCTCCTGTTCTTCGCTGATCAAGGCAAGGAATAGCCAGCCTGCTGCAGCATGTCGCAGAGCCTGATCAGCGGTAAGCCGATCAGGCTGTTGGGGTCGTCCCCACGCAGGGCATGAAAGAGCGTTATCCCCAGTCCCTCGCATTTGAAACTGCCTGCGCAGTCATAGGGTTTTTCCCTGTTCAGATAGTGCTCGATGGACTCGTCACTGAGCGTGCGAAACACCACCTGAAACGGCTCGCAGTGGCTTTGAGCTTTGCCCGTTGCGCTGTTGAGCAAACATATCGACGTGCTGAAGGTCAGGGTCTTGCCGCTGCTGGCGCGCAACTGCGCAGTTGCTGCCGCGTGAGTGCCGGGCTTGCTGACGGCCTGACCGTCCAGCAGCAAAACCTGGTCCGAGCCGATAATCAGATGTGCCGGGTATTCGGTCGCCAGCGCCTGGGCCTTTGCCTGTGCCAGTCGCAGTGTCAGGGATTCGGGATCTTCGCTGCACAGTGCGCTTTCATCTATATCCGGTGTCGCCCACTCGAAGGGTAGTTGCAGGCGTTCTAATAGAGCGCGTCGGTAGGGTGAGCTGGAGGCAAGAACCAAGGGCAGCATGGCAGGTATTCCGGTCAGTCAAAGCACGATTCTAGCGCCTCGTGCCGTTACCTGCATCAACACTGCAAATAGTTTTGACAGCGGGGCGCTGGATGCCTAGAATTGCGCGCTTATGTCTGGACCCATACCTGCACACATAGACCCACGCAAACTGGTAGATCGTGAAATCGTTCTCAAGGGAACGGTAGCCGCGATCAAGATGCCTCGTTTGAGTGCTTTGCTGGATGCCCCTGCCGGGGATGTTCAGGTCGAGCTCGCGTTTTCGCGGGACGAACAGGGTATAGCTAGTCTGCACGGCCATTATCAGGTTGATGTTGCGCTGATTTGTCAGCGCTGCCTTGAGCAGGTAGTGGTTACGCTGGATAGCGAATGTGATGTGGGTTTTGTAGCGAATGACGATGCGGCCAAACAGCTGCCTCGTCATTACGAACCGGTTATTGTGGATGATGACCCCCTTGATCTGCATGCTCTGATCGAGGATGAACTGCTTCTGGCTTTGCCAACAGTTCCAATGCATCCAATGGAAACGTGCGAGCATCCGCCGGGTTATCAACCCGATCCGGTGGACCCTGAAACGGAAAAGACTGAGAAGCCTAATCCCTTCAGTGTGCTGGCATCGTTAAAACGTGATACCTGAAAGCTTAGGAGCTTATCGTCATGGCTGTACAGCAGAACAAAAAGTCCCGTTCCGCCCGCGGAATGCGTCGTTCACACGATGCCCTGTCCTCAGCGGCCCTGTCCGTGGACAGCACCACTGGTGAAACCCATCTGCGTCACCACGTATCGCCCGATGGCTTCTACCGTGGCCGTCAGATCGTGAACAAGGACAACGACGAATAATTCGTCTTGTCCACGTCAGTCCGCTTAGCGATTGATGTGATGGGCGGGGACTTCGGTCCCCGCTGCATTATCCCTGCGGTTGCCCGCAGTCTGCAGCAGATACCTGATCTGCATGTCCTTCTGGTCGGCTTGCCCGACGCCGTAGCACCCCTCCTGAAACAATATCCACTGCCTGACGGTCGGTTTTCCTGTGTCCCTGCATCCGACGTTATCCTTGCGGATGATTCTCCGGCCAGTGTCCTGCGTCTAAAACGTGGCTCCTCAATGCGTCTGGCTATAAAGCTGGTACGTGACGGTCAGGCTGATGCCTGTCTGAGTGCCGGTAATACCGGGGCCTTGATGGTGTTGTCGCGGTCTCTGCTGGGGATGCTCGAGGGTGTTGAGCGGCCTGCGATCATGGCGGCATTACCCGTGGCCGGCAGCGTATGCCATGTTCTTGATCTGGGTGCCAACGTCGACTGCAGTACCCGTCAATTGTTCGAGTTTGCCATCATGGGTTCCGAGGCGGTCAGCGAAATTACCGGCCTGCAGCGCCCCAGGGTGGGTTTGTTAAATATTGGCAGTGAGATCAACAAGGGTAGTCAGCGGGTCCGCGAGGTCGGTGCGCTGTTGCGCAACTGCCAGCAGATAGCCTATGTCGGCCATGTAGAAGGCGATGGCCTTTTTCGTGGTGAGGCCGACGTAGTGGTCTGTGATGGTTTCGTCGGCAATGCCGTGCTCAAGGCCAGTGAAGGTCTGGCTGCCTATCTTCAGCAGACCCTGCGCGAGGCGCTTGGACAAAGTCTCATGCTGCGATGCCTGGCGCCTCTGGTGCGCAGGGCGCTGAAGCCGACTCTGCAGCAGCACGATCCGGGCAGGTATAACGGTGCCTGTTTGCTTGGGCTGCGCGGCGTAGTGGTGAAAAGTCACGGCAGCGCCGATGAACAGGCGTTCAGTTCGGCTATTGTTCAGGCTGCCCAGGCAGCGCGCGCAGGATTGCCCGGACGCATTGCCGATCGGCTGGCATTGATTGACTGGTCAGGTCTGTGACCTGACGTCTGTTCGGGCCATCCAAGCAGCAGGTTGCCATAAGGCAGCAATGAATTTTTAGATGAGGAAAGTGGCATGACTCAATCCCTAGCCTTTGTGTTTCCGGGCCAAGGCTCCCAGTCACTGGGTATGCTCGCGGGTATTGCTGAGCAGCATGCTCAGATTGCTGAAACCTTCGCCGAGGCTTCCGACGCCCTCGGTTATGACCTCTGGCAGCTATGCCAGCAAGGGCCTGAGGCGGACCTTAATCGTACCGATATTACCCAGCCAGCCATTCTGGCCGCATCCATCGCGTTATGGCGGCTCTGGTGTGCGCAGTCAGACGCGCGCCCGGCTTATGTTGCCGGTCACAGTCTGGGCGAGTATTCGGCTCTGGTGGCGTCCGGCGTCATTCCGTTCGCCGAGGCTCTGCGACTGGTGCGTCGTCGCGGTCAGTTGATGCAGGAGGCCGTGCCACAAGGCCAGGGCGCCATGGCCGCGATCCTCGGGCTTGAGGATCAACAGTTGATCGATATCTGTGCCGCGGCGGCCCAGGGTGAGGTGGTCAGCGCCGTCAACTTCAATGCCCCTGGCCAGGTAGTGATTGCCGGTCAGGCTGCCGCTGTTGAGCGGGCGATTGAAGGGTGCAAGGCAGCGGGCGCCAAGCGCGCCATAGCGCTGCCGGTCAGCGTGCCATCGCACTGTGCGCTGATGCGTGGCGCTGCGGATCAACTGGGTCGGGACTTTGCGGACCTGGCATGGCAGAAACCGTCATCTGTTCTGGTGCAGAATGTCAGTGCCCGTCCGGCGGCTGATTTGGACAGTTTGCGCGCACAATTGGTTGAGCAGCTATACAGCCCTGTGCGTTGGGTCGAGTCAGTTGTCTGGATGGCTGAGCAAGGTGTTACTGACCTGGTCGAGTGCGGCCCGGGTAAAGTGCTGTCCGGATTGAACAAACGCTGTGCCAAGGGTATCAACACGCACAACCTTGAGTCGGCAGAAGGCTTTGCCGCTGCCTGCACGCTTTTTACACAAGGAGCTTGAATATGAGTCTGCAAGGAAAGGTTGCCCTGGTCACGGGTGCCAGCCGCGGTATAGGCCAGGCTATCGCGCACGCCCTGGCGTCCCGGGGTGCAGTGGTGATTGGCACGGCCACCAGCGACAGCGGTGCCCAGTCCATCGCAGAAAAGCTGACCGCTGCCGGCTTCAGTGGCACCGGGATGAAGCTGGATGTGCGCGATCCGGCCTCTGTGGCAGCTGTGATGGAGCGTATTACCGCTGATTTCGGTGCGCCGGTCATTCTGGTCAATAATGCGGGTATCACTGGCGACAATCTGCTGATGCGCATGAAGGACGAGGAGTGGGACGAGATCATCAATACCAACCTCGGTTCGATTTACCGTTTGTCCAAGGCTGTTCTGCGGGGCATGACCAAAGCCCGTTGGGGGCGTATCATCAATATCAGCTCGGTGGTTGCTGGCATGGGCAATGCGGGTCAGTCCAACTATGCTGCCTCCAAGGCCGGTATGGAAGGTTTTACCCGTGCTTTGGCCCGAGAAGTCGGGTCGCGCGCCATAACCGTGAACGCTGTCGCACCAGGTTTTATTGACACGGACATGACCAAGGCTTTGAATGATGGCCAGCGTTCAGCCATGCTAGAGCAAATTCCACTTGGCCGACTCGGTCAGGCTGAGGAAATCGCAGCTGTAGTCGATTTTCTTGCCAGTGAGAGTGCTGGCTATATAACCGGTGCAGTTATTCCGGTTAACGGCGGTATGTTCATGAGTTGATCTGCAGCTCCCGTTTTGCGGGCGTTACAGCCCTGCTGGGAGGCAGTTTTTTTTAGTGGTCGGGACTCAATGGTCCCGTCCTCATCGAGATAGAAGCGATTCGTGCTTGAAAAATCGCAAATTGTTTCTATAAACTACCCGCAGTCCGGCTTCCCGGAACTGCAACCAGGAGTGAGAACAAGGTATGAGTACCATCGAAGAACGCGTCAAGAAAATCGTTGCCGAGCAGCTCGGCGTCAAAGAAGAAGAAGTGACCAACAGCGCTTCTTTTGTTGAAGACCTTGGCGCTGACTCGCTTGATACCGTTGAGCTGGTCATGGCTCTCGAAGAAGAATTCGAGACCGAGATTCCGGATGAAGATGCCGAGAAGATCACCACAGTTCAGGAAGCTATCAACTACGTGAATGCTCATCAGAAGTAATCGCGTCGTTTGCTGACTGATCTGAAAGGCCGCAGTTTCCCCAGGAACTGCGGCTTTTTTCATGTCTGCGCATGACAGTTCGGGGCCGTCCTTGATGGTTGATATTGCCGTAAGCCGTCTTTATGCGGACAATACCAACCATGTCGGGTGCCGAAACGGGCACTCATACGATGAGATTTGAATAAGGAGCATCCTGTGTCGCGTAGACGCGTCGTGGTAACCGGCCTGGGCATGTTGACCCCGCTTGGCAACACGGTTGATAGCAGTTGGCAGGCTGCACTGGCAGGCAAGAGTGGCATAGGCCTTATTGAGCACATGGATGTCAGTGCCTTTGGTACGCGTTTTGGCGGTTCCGTACGCAATTTTGATATTGATGCTTACATGCCGGCCAAGGAGGCGCGCAAGCTCGATCTGTTCATCCAGTACGGTATTGCTGCCTGCATGCAGGCGCTGCAGGACTGCGGGCTTGAGATCAATGATGCAAATCGCGATCGTATTGGCGTATCCATGGGCTCAGGTATTGGTGGTTTGACCAATATCGAGAAGAATCATGAACTGCTATTGAACAGTGGGCCGCGCCGAATATCTCCGTTTTTCGTTCCTGGATCGATCATCAACATGGTGGCAGGTTACCTGTCCATCCAGTACGGTCTGCAAGGCCCCAATTACGCTTTGACTACCGCGTGTACTACCGGAACGCACAGTATTGGCATGGCAGCTCGTAATATCGCCTACGGTGAAGCTGATGTCATGGTTACAGGTGGTTCTGAGATGGCCACCAGCGGCCTGGGCCTGGGCGGCTTCAGTGCTGCACGCGCGCTCTCGACCCGCAACGATGACCCCCAGGCAGCCAGTCGCCCGTGGGACAAGGATCGCGATGGCTTCGTGCTGTCCGATGGTTCTGGCGCCATGGTGCTGGAAGAGTACGAGCATGCCAAGGCGCGTGGCGCGCATATTCATGCTGAATTGATCGGTTTTGGCATGAGTGGTGACGCCTTTCACATGACTGCGCCGCCGGAAGACGGTCGTGGTGGCGCCAAGTGTATGCAGAATGCGCTCAATGATGCCGGTGTGAGTGCAGATCAGGTCGGTTATATCAATGCCCATGGAACCTCTACCATGGCAGGTGATCTGGCGGAAACGGCTGCGGTTAAGTCGGTGTTCGGTGATCATGCGAGGCGCCTTGCAATCAGCTCGACCAAGTCCATGACCGGTCACCTGCTGGGTGCGGCTGGCGCCGTGGAGGCGATTTTCAGTGTCCTGGCTCTGCGTGATCAGGTCGCGCCGCCGACCATCAATCTGGATAACCCGGATCAGGGTTGCGATCTCGATTATGTGGCGCATCAGGCTCAGTCCCGAGCGCTTGAGGTCGTTGTGTCGAACTCCTTCGGTTTCGGTGGTACCAACGGCAGTCTGGTCTTCAAGCGCGTCTGATGACCAGCTCCGGTACGGGCGCAGATTGCCATCTTGTTTGCCTGATTGACGGTCAGGCCGCCGATCAGGTGTCAGTGCGTGATCGCGGTCTGAATTACGGAGATGGGCTGTTCGAGACTTTGCGTGTGGCTGAGGGTGCCATCGCCTTGCTCGACTATCATCTTGCGCGCTTGTCGCGAGGTCTCAAGGCCTTGCGATTGGATGTTGATCTGCAGCTGGTTGCAACAGAACTGCGTTCAGTCGCCGCTGAATTGGACAGCGGCGTGCTCAAGCTTATGATCACGCGCGGTGCTGGCCAGCGCGGATACGCCATGCCGGCGCAGGGCAGGGCAGTCAGAATACTGCAGCTCCTGCCGCCTGCCAGCTACGATCCGCTTCATGCCGAACAGGGCGTCCAGCTGTTTGACTGTCAAACCCGTCTTGGCCTGCAACCCGCGCTGGCTGGAATAAAGCACCTTAACCGCCTGGAACAGGTACTGGCGCGTAGCGAGTGGACGGATAGTCGTTACGCCGAGGGACTGGTTCTCGATATGCAGGGTCGTCCGGTCGAAGGTACCATGAGTAATCTGTTTGTCTGTCATGCCGGGCGTTGGCTGACGCCGACTTTGCATCGTTGCGGCGTGCGCGGGGTTATGCGGGATTATCTGATTGACCATATGCCCTCTGTCGGTCTGGCAGTGGAAGAGGCTGATTTCGATGAAGCCATGGTCAGTTCTGCGTCCGAGGTCTTTTGTTGTAATAGTCTGTTTGGTGTCTGGCCGGTGATTGCCTGGCGGCAGCAAGTATGGCCAGTTGGGCCGCAAACCCGACTGATCCAGTCATTGGCAAGGACGGTTATAAAGTGAAGCGGTTTATCAAATACGTGTTCTTGTTGTTTGTTTTTGCTGGTATTTGTTTGGGCTCCCTGGCGTTATGGGGTTACTCCAGCTTGCAAACTGTATTACAGCAGCCATTGCAGATCGAGGCGCCACAAAGTCTTGATGTGCCGGTCGGGACCAGCCCCGCCCGGCTTTTTGCCCAGCTTGAGCAGGATGGCATGTTGACTCGGGGTCAATGGTTGCGGCGCTATTGGCAGTGGCAGACGCCCGGTGCCGTTCTGCAGGTAGGCGAGTATGCCTTGGAACCGGGCATGACCGCCGCAGACCTGCTTCAGCGCCTGATCAAGGCGGAGGTCGTGCAGCGCAGTGTGACCCTGGTAGAGGGCTGGAACTTCCGCCAGGTGCGTGAGCAGTTGAGCCGCGCCGAACGTCTTGAGCAGCAGTTGAAGCCAGACTGGTCAATGGAAGAGGTTATGCGTGTTCTGGGCTTTGAAGGCGAACATGCCGAGGGTCGTTTCTTTCCCGATACCTACCAATACACGCTGGGCATGAGCGACCGTGACATTCTGCTCCGCGCCTACCAGCGCATGCAGCAGGTGCTTGATGAGGCCTGGGCAGCACGCGCCGAGGATCTGCCGATCAAGACCCCCTACGAAGCACTGATTCTTGCGTCGATTATTGAAAAGGAAACCGGGGTGCCGCATGAGCGTGGTGAAATTGCTGGTGTCTTTACCCGCAGACTGCGTATCGGCATGCGTCTGCAGACCGACCCTACGGTAATTTACGGCATGGGTGACAGTTACCAAGGCAATATTCGCCGCCGCCATCTGCGCGAGCCCACGCCATACAATACCTATACCATTGACGGGTTGCCGCCGACCCCCATTGCCATGCCGGGTCGCGAAGCCCTGATGGCGGCGGTCAATCCCGAGCCCGGCACCAGCCTGTACTTTGTTGCCCGTGGCGATGGCAGCCATGTCTTTTCCAATTCGTTGCAGGAACACAACCGCGCCGTGCGGGCTTATCAGTTGCAGCGTCGCAGCGATTACCGCTCCAGTCCGGCGCCTGTCAGTCCAGAACCTGCCCGTCAGGAGAGCGCAACGCCATGAGCGGACTTTTCCTGACCTTTGAAGGCCCAGAGGGCGCGGGTAAATCCACCAATCTGCAGATTTTTGCCCAGGCTTTGCGCCAGGCAGGCTGTGACCCTATGGTCACCCGTGAGCCGGGCGGCACCCCGGTGGCCGAGCGCATTCGTGAGGTATTGCTCAGTCATCACGAAGAGAGCATCTGTTCAGACGCCGAGTTGCTGCTGATGTTTGCTGCTCGTGCCCAGCACCTGCATCAGTTGATCGTCCCGGCGTTGAAGCAAGGACGGGTGGTGATCAGTGACCGCTTTACCGATGCAACCTATGCCTACCAGGGTGGTGGGCGGGGTGTGGATAGCCAGCGCATAGCGCAGCTTGAGAGCTGGGTTCAGGCTGAGCTCCGGCCTGATCTGACGCTGATTTTTGATGTGCCGGTCGAGATCGGTATGTCGCGGGCTCGGGCTCGCAGTGAACTGGACAGGTTCGAGGTCGAGCATCAGGACTTCTTCGAACGGGTGCGTCGCACTTACCTGGACCGTGCGGCAGCCCACCCCGAGCGCTATCGTATCATCGATGCCAGTGGTGACCTTGAACAGGTAGCTGCCGCCATGCAACCGGTTATCGATGAAGTGCTGGAACGCTGGCATGTCTGAGCGGCCCTGTCCCTGGCATGATCCGCTCTGGCAGAGCCTGGTTGCCCAGCCCCAGCATGCCCATGCCTATCTGTTCACTGGCCTGCCTGGCATTGGCAAGCGGCGTTTTGCCCATGCCTTTGCTGCCTTCATGCTCTGTACTCAGCCACACAGCGGTGCGGCCTGCGGACAATGCCGCAGTTGCCTGCTGCGGCAGGCGGGCAGCCATCCCGATCTGCTGCTGATTGAACCGGAGGAGGAGGGCAAGGGCATCAAGGTTGACGCTATACGTCAACTGGTTGATTTTATTGGCCAGACTGCGCAGCAGGGTGGCCGAAAACTGGTGTTGCTGCACCCAGCAGAGGCTATGAACCTGAATGCCGCCAATGCCCTGTTGAAATCACTGGAGGAGCCTGGCCGGGATACCTTCCTGTTGTTGGTGAGTGATCAGCCCAGTCGTTTGCTGGCCACCATCCGCAGTCGCTGCCGTCATCAAGCCTTGATCACACCGGACGCTGCGCAGTCTCTGCAGTGGATGACAGAGACGCTGCCGGATTCGGATGCCGAAGCCCGTGCTACCTTGTTGCAGATGGCTGGCGGGGCGCCTTTGCGGGCAATGGCACTGCATGAACTGGATGCACTGACCATGCGCAACACAGTGGTTGAGGGGGTCAAAGCCTTGCTCAAGCAACAGCAGTCACCGGCGCAACTGGCCGATGCCTGGTCGAAGCTACCACTTGATTTGCTGGTCGACTGGTTCTGCAGCTGGACGCTTGATCTGTTCAAGCTGCAAACCCGCGCGACCCAGGTGGCAGACAATCAGGATATGGACAAGGTGCTGGGCTATATGGCGCGCAGTCTGAACCCTGGGCAACTGATGGATTGGCAGGCCTGGCTACTCTCGCATCGGGCACTGATCCAGAACCGTGCCAACCTCAACCGGGGCTTGTTTACCGAGACCTTGTTGATAGAGTGGAAAAAACTGCTGGAAAGGCGTTAATCTGACGCCACAACAATCAGGATGAGAATGTTATGAGTACGCCCACAGCAGCGGCAGGTCCGCGCAATGGAATACTGTCCCTGACCATCAAGGACAAGTCTGTGCTATATGCAGCCTATATGCCCTTCGTCAAACACGGCGGTCTGTTTATTCCGACCAACAAGAGCTACCGTCTGGGCGACGAAGTGTTCATGCTGCTGAACCTGATGGAAGAGCCAGAAAAGATTCCGGTGGCCGGCAAGGTTATCTGGGTTACCCCCAAGGGCGCGCAGGGCAACCGCGCTGCCGGTATTGGTGTGCAATTCAGTGATCAGGACAATACCGCGCGCAGCAAGATAGAAACCTACCTGGCTGGTGCACTCAAGTCGGACAGACCTACCCACACCATGTGACCCCGATGCAATGTTGATTGACTCACACTGCCACCTGGATCGCCTTGACCTGGCTGCCCATCAAGGCTCCCTGGATGCGGCCCTTGATGCTGCACGCAACCGGGGCATAGGCAAATTTCTCTGTATCGGCGTCGATGCGGCCAACGCACCCAGGGTAAAGGCGCTGGCTGAACGCTATGCGGACGTGTACTGCAGTGTGGGTATTCATCCCCTTGACCTTGGTGATGATCAACCTACCGACTATCAGTGGCTGCTTGGTGCCCTGGATCACCCCAGGGTCGTGGCCATTGGTGAAACCGGGCTGGATTATCACTATCAGCCCGAGATGGCGGAACAACAGCAGCGCTCCTTTATCTGCCACCTGGATGCGGCTCGGGAAACCGGCAAGCCGGTGATTATTCATACTCGCGATGCCCGGCAGGACACTCTGAATTTGTTGCGTGAAGCCGATCTGGCCAATACCGGGGTATTGCACTGTTTTACCGAAGACTGGGATATGGCCCGTGCGGCGCTGGATCTGGGTTACTACATATCACTGTCTGGCATTGTCACCTTCCGTAATGCCGAAGCGCTGCGTGATGTTGCACGGCGGCTACCGTCGGACCGCTTGCTGGTCGAGACCGATTCACCCTATCTGGCGCCGGTACCACACCGCGGCCAACCGAACGAGCCACAGTTTGTCTATGAAGTGGCTGCTTTCCTTGCCGAGTTGCGTGGTGAGACGCTGGAGCAACTGAGCTGCAACACCACCGAGAACTTTCATCGGTTGTTTCCCCTGGCCAAATGAACCGGACAAAAAAAACCCGAACTCTGGGGGAAGAGTCCGGGTCAAGACCATTAGGAGTGTTGCAAGGACAGGGCTGAAGTCTGTCCAGACAGGTGCGGTATTTGGGGGGAACACCGCAGACCTGATGTATTCAGTATTGACGCAATTCGCCGTTCTGCCACTGACATTCGCCTCTTTTATAAACTGATTTGGAATACTCTGGCGCAAGCTTATCGTCAACCGTTGTTAGTCTGGCTTCCAGCTCAGCCCTCTCCTCAAATATGTTCATGTTGAAGGCGCGTTCACAAAAGGGCTTTTGGGTCAGCTTTGCATCACTTGTGTCAGGCTGGTCATGAAGTGGCATAATGCTCGCATTCTATTGCCAGCCCGGAAGTATCAGTGACCATGCATAAAGAATCCCGAAAGGTTCGTGAGTTTCGTCGCCGCGAACAGGAAATCCTCGATACCGCCCTGCGTCTCTTTCTTGACCAGGGTGAAGACAGTGTCACGGTGGAAATGATTGCTGATGATGTCGGTATCGGCAAAGGCACCATCTACAAGCATTTCAAATCCAAGGCTGAAATCTATCTACGTCTGATGCTCGACTATGAGCGGGATCTGGCCGAACTGCTGCACTCAGATGCCTTTATTCAGGACAAGACGGCATTGCCCCGTGAGTACTTTGCCTTCCGCATGAAGGACCCGGACCGTTATCGTCTGTTTGACCGGCTGGAGGAAAAGCTGGTCAAGGCCAACCAGTTGCCCGAGATGGTCGAGCAGTTACATCAGATCCGCGCATCGAACTTCAATCACCTCAAGGGCGTGATTCAGCTGCGTATCGATGAGGGTTCGCTCGAGGATGTACCCGCCTATTTTCACTATTGCGCGGCCTGGGCCCTGGTTCAGGGCGCCATGTCCATGCACCATTCACCCTTCTGGCGCGAGGTGATCGAAGATCCGGAAGGTTATATGCAGTTTCTGGTGGACGTGGGTGTGCGCATGGGCAACCGGTCCAAGCGGGGGCGCAAGGAATCAGTTGGTGAGACAGACAATGTGACGGCTGACTGACTCGGGCTGTTAAAACAACAACGCCGGCATTAGCCGGCGTTGTTGTTAGCCACTGCAGATTAAGGAAGAGGAAGGAGTGGTGGGTTATTCCATACGCTTTCACACTCATGGAAGGTGCGGAAATCACTAACTGCTACAGAGGCTGGAGTTGGGGCATCCAGGCGAATAATGTTGCCACCATCGATGTAGCGTGGCCATTCGACCGCCTCTGCTGCACCGTCAGTACTGTTCGGATCTGTGAATTTGGCAAAGTTAGCCCAGTATTCGGCCATATAGTCAGCCAGACTGAGTTGGTTTTCCCCTGCGCCGCGTTCCGTCAAAGTATCGAACGTATTCAACACATATTGAATTTCAACCGTATGTGATGCCCCTAGTGGGAAAGGTGATGTTATTGGAAGGGGATTCGGGGCATTGCGGTCTGTAAACCAGTAGCCCCAGGTATCTACGCGGTCTTCAAGTAGACTCCATTGGTTATTGTTGGGGCAGTTAAAGCGCCAGTCCGTACCAATTTGTGTATATGCGGTAATGAATGGAATTGGGTTTAAAGGGTTTTGTTTCTCTAAGTAAATATCGGCAATTTCAGCGGTGTCCAGGCGCGGATTTTCGCTGAGCAGTGTTGCTACAGCAGTTCTGTAGCCTTCTTCGCTTTGAAGGTTTGCTCCACCTGCAATTGCAAGAAGAGTAAAGAGAGCGCCTTCCTCCAAGTTACTGCCGATCATCACCGGAACCTGGTTAAAGTTTCCTGAAGTGAGGGAGGCATTAATAGATGTCGGGAGGGTTGGCGTCCCAGTCACTGGAATAATACTTGCTGGCTGCTCAGCCAGTATCTCGGCAACACTAAGGTTACGTAAACAGGTAACCAGTGCTGTGCCTTCTTCACCGGCGCAACTGGTTTCGTTGATGAAGGGTTCAGCAAACAACGTTTGGCCACCCGGGATGACGGTGAAACCCAGATCAAGATCTGCAAGTGGGATTTGGTCGCCGTTATAGGAGCCGCTCTGCACGATGGCCTTTTGGAAAAGCCCTTCAGCGCCGGGTGAGGCCAGTTGGCTGAGAACACTGTGACCGCCAGCAGACTCTCCAAAAATGGTGACATTATCAGGGTCGCCATCAAAGGCGCTGATATTGTCTTGTACCCATTGCAGAGCCAGTTGCTGATCTTGCAAGCCGAAATTGCTGCCCTCAAGGGCGGCGTGCGGAAGGAAGCCAAGCATGCCCAATCGGTAGTTGATGGTAACGACGACGATACCTTGCTCAACCAGTCGTTGGGGTTCGTAGCTGCTTCCACCATCCCCACTTACGAACGCACCGCCGTGAATCCAGACCATAACCGGATACTCGCCTGGCTCGGCAGGGGCATACACGTTGAGGAATAAGCAGTCCTCGTTATTGCTGGCCGGGCCAAATGCTCCACCGGCCTGCGGGCAGGCGCTGCCAAACTGGTCCGATAGTGCAATCTCTTCTTCGTGCTCAGGTGCTGGCTGTGGTGAAGCAAAGCGTCGCTCACCAACCGGCGCTTCACCATAGCGAATACCGCGAAAAACGCGCATATCATCCAGGTTAATACCAGTATAATCGCCTTGAGTTGTGCTGGCTCTTGGCGGCTCTGGCGGGGTGCTTCCGCCACCGCCACCACCGCTGGACAGACAGCCAGTCAGTGAGATGGCCAGTAAGGCCGACGCCAACAAGGTGAGAGTAGGGCGCATAGGCGACCCTTGGCGAAATTGTTGCATTGTTCTTGTCCTTTTTAAGAATAATTGCCGTGTGTGGGCCATACTGCGAGTAACACTCAGGCCGAGCCGATATTCAATTCTGTCATTCGCATGCACAGAAACTAACTTCGATAGCTGCCAAGTGCCATGCCCCTATAAAGGTGATGTCTTGCATAGGTGAATTGGGGTATGTTTGCAGCCATTTGTTTTTATTTTTCAGGAGTGGCTTCATGCGCGCAGTTCAGGCGTTCCCCATCAGTTATATCGAGCCGGTTTTCCGTCCACCCAGCGAAGCCCACTCACTGATTCTGCCGGTCACCAATGGTTGTTCCTGGAACCAGTGCACTTTTTGCGAAATGTATACCGCGCCGCAGAAAAAATTCCGGGCCCGTGATGAGCAGCAGGTGCTTGAAGATATCCGCCGCAGCGGTGAGCAACTGATCGTGCAGCGGGTTTTTCTGGCCGATGGCGATGCCATGATCCTGCCAACCCGTCGCCTGCTTTCTATTCTCGAGGCGATCCGTGAGCATATGCCCACGGTCGAACGTGTCACGTCCTATTGCCTGCCGCGCAACCTCAAGCGCAAGTCAGTGGAAGAGTTACGCGAGTTACGCGAAGCCGGGCTGGCCATGCTCTATGTCGGTGCCGAATCCGGTGATGATGAGGTACTAGAACGGGTCAATAAGGGCGAAACCTTTGAATCTACCGCCGAGGCCCTGTTGAAGTCCGGTGAGGCCGGGCTGCAGCGTTCGGTGATGATTCTCAACGGTCTGGGTGGCAAGGCCCTGAGTGAGCAGCATGCGCGAAACTCGGCGCGGCTGATGAATCTGACTCAGCCGGAGTTTCTCTCGACCCTGGTGGTCAGCTTTCCACAGGGACTTGAGCGTTACCGTGAGCGTTTCCCCGATTTTGAAGAGTTGGATCAACCCAGCCTGTTTGCCGAACTGGAAAGCCTGATTGATCAGTTGCAACTGGACAATACGGTATTCCGCAGCGACCATGCCTCCAATGCACTGGTGTTGAAGGGTGAGCTGGGTGCCGACAAGGAACGCTTGCTGGCGCAGGTGCGAAGCGCCATAAACCAGCCGGAGCATGCCAGACTGCGACCTGAGTGGATGCGAGGGCTGTGAGGATATGAACATGCTGCGTTGGACAATCCTGATACTGACGTTGGCTGTGCTGGGTGCCTGCATGAAGCCTTCCGATATGCAGACAAGTGCGCGCCATTATCTGGGTGACGCCGGTCTGATGAACCATTACGAGATCACTCGCAGTGCCACCTGGACATTGCAGTCGGACTCCGCACTGTTTATTTCACAAGGCCATTTTTTGCCCGTTGGGCACAGCTATTCCCGGCCCAATGTGGTCGCCGAGGAAACCTTCGCCGCAGCCGTTCAAGTCTTTCCTCGGGTGCGTCGGGCTGAACAGCCACAGGGTCTGGAGCAGGCGTTGGCCGAGGCCCGCAGGCACGGCTCGGATTACCTGCTTTACGGTCGCTTTGCCCGCGCCCGGGACGCCGTAGGCGATCTTGAACACTGGAACGAGTCGCAGCAATTTGCCGATCTGGGTCTGGACAAGGCCGTTCTTCAACTGATGTTGCTGGAAACCTCAACTGAGCGCCTGATTGATTTTGCTGTGATTCAGGCACGCGGTGGTTTTCTGCAGTTTTATCAGGCCGAGCCTGAGGATCTGCTACGCCGTCCGTTGGAAGATTACACCCGTCGCCTGCTGGGTCGCTGAGGAGAGGTTATGAGTCTGCGCGGGTTGCCACCCCAGTCATTGATCGACAGCATTCCTGGCCTTGGCTCGAGCAAACCGCGTGAGCCGGCACCGGTGCACCTGTGGCATCCACCCCTCAGCGGTGAGATGGATATGCACATCACCCGCGACGGCACCTGGTACCACGAAGGTGGCCCGATCCGCCGCAAAGCTCTGGTGCAGCTGTTTGCCGGTATTCTGCGACTGGATGATGATGGCCGTTATTACCTGGTGACCCCCGTCGAGCGCTGGGCCATTCAGGTGGATGACGTGCCCTTTGTCGCTACCACCTTGCAGGTGCAGGGAAGTGGCACAGATCAGGTTCTGGTCTTTACCACCAATCTGGAGGAGCAGGTCGAGGTCAACCTGGAGCACCCTATCCGAGTGGTGGTGGATGCCGAGACCGAGGAGCCATCGCCGTACGTCCGCGTCCGCAGCAATCTGGATGCCTTGATCAGTCGCACGCTGTTCTACCAGCTGGTTGACCTCGCGGTTGAACATCAACATGGCGGACACGAGGTTTTGGGTGTCTGGAGCCATGGCTACTTTTTTCCGATAGACGGCTCTCTACCCTAATCCGAGCCGTCCTGAATTGATCGGGCCGCGAACCTGGCGGCCTGTCGGCTTTGGCAGCCGCCCAGAAGTCATCAGGCTTCGCTCAAGTCAAGCAAAATAACCCCTTTTTTCTGCCTCGAACGATATTGATCTTTACCATATCTGGGTCTAGGATTGCCTCCAATGCACAAGAAGTAGTGTTTCTTTCCCGCAGACTCCCCAGGACGTCGTCTTTCCTGATGGGTTGGTTCTACGGGGCGTATCGGAGCATTTCAGGAGATAAGAATGAGCCAGACAGCCAAGGTGCAGCGCTTGCACAACGTGGTAAACGATATTCCCATGCAACCAGCTTCGCTGGATATCTGGGATACCAAATACCGCCTCAAAACCAAGGAAGCGGTAGCCATCGACAAGACCGTTGATGAGACCTACCAGCGCGTTGCCCGTGCCATTGCCGATGTCGAAGCTCCTGAAGTGCGTGAACACTGGTATGAACAGTTCCTCTGGGCGCTGCGCCATGGTGCCATTCCAGCCGGACGCATCACCTCGAATGCCGGTGCGTTGGAACACAAGCCTGCTACCTCGACCATCAACTGTACCGTGAGCGCCACCATCGGTGACTCGATGGACGACATTCTGTCCAAGCTGCACGAGGCTGGTCTGACGCTGAAGGCTGGCTGTGGCATCGGCTATGAATTCTCTACCCTGCGCCCCAAGGGTGCCTATGTCTCCGGTGCAGGTGCCTACACCTCCGGCCCGCTGTCGTTCATGGATATCTACGACAAGATGTGCTTCACCGTGTCCTCCGCCGGTGGCCGTCGTGGTGCCCAGATGGCGACCTTTGATGTCGGTCACCCGGATGTCATGGATTTCATTCGCGCCAAGCGCGAGGGTGGTCGCCTGCGTCAGTTCAACCTGTCGTTGCTGATTACCGAAGACTTCATGAATGCGGTGGCTGCAGACGCGGACTGGAAGTTGTCTTTCCCGCTGACCCAGGCTGAAGCCGATGCCGACAAACTCGACGTCAACAATGAAGATCAGGTGATCTGGCGCGATCTGCCCGCTACTGATCGCTACTTGCGCCGCGAAGATGGCAAGGTGGCCTGCCGCGTGTCCAAGGTGATCAAGGCTCGTCGTATCTGGGATGTGATCATGTCCTCGACCTACGACTTTGCTGAACCTGGCTTTATCCTGATTGACCGTGTCAACCAGATGAACAACAACTGGTTCTGCGAGGAAATTCGCGCTACCAACCCCTGTGGTGAGCAACCTTTGCCGCCGCACGGTGCCTGCCTGCTGGGTTCAATCAACCTGACGCTGTTTGTCCGTGATCCCTTCACCGACAAGGCCAGCTTCGATTGGGAGGAATACCGCAAGGTAGTGGATATCTTCACCCGCATGCTGGACAACGTAGTCGAGATCAATGGTCTGCCGTTGGAGCAGCAGCGCAACGAAATTTTCCGCAAGCGTCGCCATGGTATGGGCTTCCTCGGGTTGGGCTCGACCATGACCATGCTGTGCATGAAGTATGGCGAGGCCAAGTCCCTGGACTTCACAGAACAGGTGTCCAAGGAAATGGCTATCCAGGGTTGGCGTACCGCCCTGCAGCTGGCTGAAGAGAAGGGTGCTGCGCCGATCATGGACGAGGAGTTCACGGTCACCGAAGCCATGCTGGCCAAGCGGCCCGAGATGCGCAAGGACGGTATCAAGGCCGGTCAGGTAATCAAGGGCAAGGTGCTCTGGGCCAAGTACAGCCGCTATATGCAGCAGGTTGCCGCAGAAGATGCCGGGTTGGTCAAGGCATTGGTTGAGAAGGGTGGTCGCTTTACCCACCACAGTTCCATTGCCCCGACCGGGACCATCTCCCTGTCACTGGCCAACAACGCCTCCAACGGTATTGAGCCAAGCTTTGCCCATCACTATTACCGTAACGTGATTCGTGAGGGCAAGAAGTCCAAGGAAAAGGTCGACGTGTTCAGCTTTGAACTGCTGGCTTACCGTCACTTTATCAACGCCGATGCGCTGCCGAGCATGGAAGCCGGTACCCGTAATCTGCCGGATTACTTCATCGCTGCCGATGATGTCAAACCGACCGAGCATGTTGATGTGCAGGCCGCTGCGCAGAAGTGGGTGGATTCTTCGATTTCGAAAACCGCCAACGTACCGACCGATTACCCTTACGAAGACTTCAAGGATATTTACCGCTACGCCTTCGAAAAGGGTCTCAAGGGCTGCACCACCTTCCGCTTCAATCCGGAGGCCTTCCAGGGTGTTCTGGTCAAGGAGCAGGATCTGGCCAACACTACCTACCGCTTCACGCTGGAAGATGGCAGCGAAGTTGAGGTCAAGGGTAACGAAGAGATCGAATATGACGGCGAAATGCACAGCGCTGCGAATCTCTACGATGCCTTGAAAGAAGGCTACTACGGTAAATTCTGATTCGCCGGTGCCCGGCTGATTGCCGCGGCACCTGCCTTATAGACAAGCAAGGCCCCGCACGGGCGGGTAGAGGGAACACATCATGGCATTGAAAATATCCAGCAAGATTGTCAATTACGCAGTGGTCAAGGCGGATGACAGCGCCGCGGCAGCTGCCTCCCTCGAGGCGGCTGCAGCCAACGACCAGCTCGAGGAAATGCACGAGAAACTCAAGCGTCCCGAGTTCCTCGAAGGCTCAACCTACAAGATCAAGACACCGAATTCCGAGCATGCCATTTACGTCACCATCAATGACGTGATTCTCAACCATGGCAGCGATCATGAAATTCGTCGGCCCTTCGAGATCTTCATCAACTCCAAGAACATGGAGCACTATCAGTGGATCTCGGCACTGACGCTGATTATCTCCGCCGTGTTCCGCAAGGGCGGTGACTGTACCTTCCTGGTGGAAGAACTGCGCAGTGTGTTCGATCCCAAGGGCGGCTACATGAAGCGTGGCGGTCGCTGGATGCCGTCACTGGTGGCCGAGATTGGCGATGTGCTCGAGCAGCACCTGACCCGCATCGGCATGCTGACCAATGAGATGGACGATCATCAGCGCGCCTATCTGGAGCAGAAGCGCGCCGAATTCGTCAGCCTGCAGCCACAGGGGCAGACCGACGCCTCCTGTGATGACAGCGCCAGTGCCTATCCGGCCGGTGCGCAGATGTGTGGTAAATGTCATACCAAGGCAGCGGTACAGATGGATGGTTGCATGACCTGCCTGAACTGTGGCGACAGCAAGTGCGGTTAACCTGCTGATCCAGTCGACGCGTCAACTGACAAAGGCCCCTCTGAGGGCCTTTGTCATTTCTGTGGTGTATGCCGTGCCATACCCCATTGCACACCCCCCAACAGGGGGGTGAAAGAGCCCTGCCGGGCTGCCTAGGATCAGGTAAGTGTTCATTTACCATGAGCTCAGCGCCCGGAGTCAGTCATGCCCGACATCACACTGAAAAGCGCAACCCTGTATTACCAGCGTCATGGCCAGCGTGGTAAGCCGACCTTGTTGCTCAGTCACTCGCTGTTCTTCGATCACAGCATGTTCGATCCCCT
This sequence comes from Halopseudomonas sp. 4NH20-0008, assembly GCF_057548395.1. Classification (NCBI taxonomy): domain Bacteria; kingdom Pseudomonadati; phylum Pseudomonadota; class Gammaproteobacteria; order Pseudomonadales; family Pseudomonadaceae; genus Halopseudomonas; species Halopseudomonas sp. 4NH20-0008. Next base: position 105,705 of record NZ_BAAJMD010000004.1, on the reverse strand, counting down.
TGTTACCCGTCTCTCCGCGCATTTTGACCTGCTGGTGTATGACCATCGAGGGCAGGGGCTTAGCAGCCGTGAAGGGCCGCTGGATATGGATCAGTTGGCTGAGGATGCGGCCGAGCTCATTACTGCTCTGAACCTGGCGCCTTGCTACGTAGCCGGCAACTCCATGGGCGGCTTTGTTGCGCTGCGGCTGGCAGCACGCCACCCGCAGTTGCTGGCAGGCTGCATCGTCATGGGTAGCAGTGCCGACCTGGAGCATAACCTGGCGGCGTTCGAGCCCTTGGTCGAGTCCCTTGCTGTGCAGGGCACGGCAGCCCATATCGACGCACTGATGTACATCATGTTTGGTGATCGCAGTCTGGGAGATCCTGAGGCTGCAGCGATGCTGGCGCACTGGCGCAGCAAAATGCAGGGCCTGGGGACTGGCATTGCCGCCGCTGCCAGCGCCGTTATCCATCGAACCAGCCTGATTGACGAGCTTGCCGGTGTATCTGTTCCGCTCCTGGTGCTGGCCGGCGAGCAGGATCACGCCTACTCGGTGGCCTTGTCAGAACAGATTGTCCATTGCGCTGGTCACGGCGAACTCAGGGTGATCAGTGGCGCAGGCCACTCGGTCGCGCTCGAAGCGCCGCAGCAGGTGGCAGATGCGCTTATTGCCTTTGCCAAGAATTGAAGCCCTTTAACGCTTAACCGCTCGCGTCAGAAGAGACCATTAAAATGAAAACAACAAGACAATCTGCCAGCACAGCACTTGGCCTGGTTCTGACCGGACTGGCCGCCTTGTACGCCTTGTCGGCCCAGGCTGCCAAGGTCGATGAAGCGGCATTACGGGCGCTGGAAGAGGGGGGTGGCGAGTGGCTGAGTCACGGTCGCACCTGGTCAGAACAACGCCACAGTCCCCTGACCCAGATCAACGACGACAGTGTTGCTCGTCTTGGCCTGGCCTGGTCCATTGACCTGGATAACAACCGCGGTCTGGAAGCCACGCCCCTGTATAGCGACGGTGTGCTCTATACCTCGCTCTCCTGGAGTCGGGTGATGGCTGTGGATGCAACGTCCGGCGCGGTTCTCTGGAGTTATGATCCTCAGGTAGACAAGGCCAAGGGTCGGCATGCCTGTTGTGATGCGGTCAACCGCGGCGTTGCGCTGTGGAATGGCAAGGTCTATGTCGGCACGTTGGATGGCCGACTGGTTGCACTGGACGCCGCTACCGGCCAACCGGTGTGGACCCAGCAGACCACAGATAACAGCCAGCCTTACACCATTACGGCAGCACCGCGGGTGGTCAAGGGCATGGTGATGATCGGCAATGGTGGGGCCGAATTCGGTGTCCGTGGTTATTTCTCGGCCTACGATGCCGAGACCGGCGAGATGCGCTGGCGCTTCTATACCGTGCCTGCTGCGCCTGATCAGCCGGTCGAGCATCCCGAGTTGGTCGAGGCGGCCAAGACCTGGAGCGAGGCTACCAATTGGTCGCTTGGCGGGGGTGGCACGGCCTGGGACAGCATGGCCTATGATCCCGACCTTGATCTGCTGTATGTCGGTACCGGCAACGGCTCACCCTGGAACCGGGAAGTACGCAGCCCGGGCGGTGGCGACAACCTGTTCCTGTCGTCGATTCTGGCTATTCGCCCTGATACCGGTCGACTGGTTTGGCATTATCAGGTTAACCCAGGCGATACCTGGGATTTTACCGCCACACAGCACATGATCCTGGCCGAGATGGAGATCGCCGGCAAAGCGCGCAAGGTGCTGATGCAGGCGCCCAAGAACGGTTTTTTTTATGTGCTCGACCGTGAGACGGGTGAACTGTTGTCTGCGGAAAAGTTTGGCAAGGTGACCTGGGCAGAGCGTATCGATATGGCCACCGGTCGTCCGGTAGAAGTCCCCGGGGCACGTTATGAAGACGAACCCGTGGTCATGTGGCCAAGCCCCTTTGGCGCGCACAACTGGCATCCCATGTCGTACAACCCGGCCACCGGGCTGGTTTATATTCCCTATCAGGAGGTACCCGGCACCTACAGTAACGAAGGCCGCAGTTTCGTCCCGCGCAAGGCCTTCAATACCGGCTCCGGTAGCTCGGAGATCCTCGAGCTGCCGAGGGATTTCACCTCGGGCGCGCTGATAGCCTGGAACCCGCTCACGCAATCAGCCGCCTGGCGGGTTGAGCACCCCAATCACTGGAACGGGGGTACCCTGACGACGGCAGGCAATCTGGTGTTTCAGGGCACAGCTGCGGGCAAATTTGTCGCCTACAGCGCGGACCAGGGTCAGACCCTCTGGCAGTTTGACGCCCAGACCGGGGTAATTGCCGCGCCCATGACCTATCAGCATGGTGATCACCAATACGTCGCCCTGATGGCGGGCTGGGGCGGAGCAGCGGCGCTGTTTGGCGGGGATGCGGCGGTTGCAACAGGTGTGCGCAACGTCAGCCGTCTGCTGGTGTTTCGTCTTGACGCCCAGGGCAGTTTGCCGGCATTGGCTGAGATAACACCGCCGGAACGTATCCCGGAACCGGTGGTGGCGGCCAGTACGGATATACAGGCCGGCCTGGTTCTGTATAGCCAGTATTGTGCTGTTTGCCATGGCACCGGTGTGGTGGGTGGTGGCGTATTACCGGACCTGCGTTACTCGTCGGCACCGATTCGCGACGCCTATCAGGTCATTCTGCGTCAAGGTGCCCTGGCATCATTGGGTATGCCTGACTTTGCCGAGAGTCTGAGCGAACAGCAGGTAGAACAGATCAAGGTGTACGTGCGTCAGCGGGAATATGAAACCCATATGCAAGCCATGCAAGCTGTCGCAGAACAAGACACAAATTAATACCGAGTAATTGCTCTAATTACAGCTATCTTTATGCTAGGCTCATGGTCAATTGGGGGACTTTCCATGGGTCGCAGCACGGCCAAAAGCGACCGCAATCTGTGTTCGCGTCCATGTGATCCGCCAGCCAATAACAACAAGAGGCCACTATTGGCCCGCGCGTATCAGGATGACCTGGCCGATGATCATCAAAGGCACTGCCCTTGCTCTTCCCCGACTCGTAGTCGATAACCTCGACCCGGGTCAGGATCTGCCCCTGTTACTGACGACCAAGCTGGTACCGCCCCGATTAGGGCGCGGGATTTTGCCCAGACCACGTCTGGAACGCCTGGCAGAGTCGGTATTAGATACACGATTAACCGTGCTTAGGGCACCGCCGGGCTATGGCAAGTCGACCTTGGCGAGCATCTGGAGTGCTGCGATTTCAGCCCAGGGATCAGCCGTTGCCTGGTTATCTCTGGATCCTGAGGACCAGTCGGTCCAGCGTCTGTTGTTCTATCTTGCTGCGGCCTTGAATCGCGCTGATCCGGCATTGGGCCGGGCCTGTTTAAGCCTGCGCGCCGAGCCGAACTTCTTTGCTGTGGAAACCCTTGTCAGTTTGCTGATCAACGAGCTCAGTACTTTTGATCGTCCTGTGGTGCTCTTTATCGATGATTGCCATGTGGTTGAAGACCAGGTGCTGGAAGCAGCGCTACGTTTTATTCTGCAGCGTGCACCGGCCTGTTTACAGGTTGTTCTGCTCAGCAGGCGGCAGCTGCCTGCCGGTTTGACCCGTCATCTGTACGCCGACGACCTGCAGGAGATCGATTACGATCAACTGCGTTTCAGCCTGGATGAGACCCGTGATTTGCTTAGAAAAGCCGGTGTAGAGCTTGAGCAGGCCAGTGATCTGATGCTGATCCAGCAACATTCCGAGGGTTGGATTGCGGCGCTCAGATCCTTCCTGTTGACCCCGTTGATCACGCCGCAGGGTCAGCCGCGACTGTTGACGCGCAACATCTCACTGTTGTTTGCCGAGCAGATCGTCAAGCTGGATGCATCTCTACTGCCCGCATTGACCTTTCTTGGCCTGCTGGACAGCTTCAGTGAGGCACTCATAGCTCATCTGTTTGGTCAGTCTACCGCTCTGAGATTGCTGCATGAACTTGACCACCATCAGCTATTTTTTGTTTGCCTGGATGACCATGATGTCTGGTATTCACTGCATCCAATGCTGCGCAGTTATCTGAAGAAACAGTGTCTTGAGCAGTATCCGGGCCAGGCCGCCGCCCTTCAGCAGCGCGCTGCAGAGTGGTTTGCCGAGCGGCAGCTGTGGCTTGACGCCATTCGTCTTGAATTGGATGCCGGTCAGTCGGAGCGAGTGGCGGAATGGATCAACAACTGTGCGCTCGATCTGCTTGAGTGCGGTGATTTCAGTACCTTGGTGATGCTCGACAAGCGCTGGCAACAACAGGCTGACCAGGTTGGCTTGCCGCTCAAGCTGGCGCGCGCCTGGGCTTTTGGCCTGGCACTTGAAGGCGCCAAGGCACAGGCCTTGCTGGACGAACTTGAGCAATGCATTGAGCCTGCCGATCAGGCCAGCCAGACCTTGTATTGGGAAGTGCAGGCCTTGCGGGCCATGCTGCTGGGACTGGCGGATCACAACAAGGTGTCCGGCCCGCTGGCGCAACGCTGCTATGAGGCTGTGGCACATCGTCCCTGGATTACCAATGTGCTGCTCAATCTGATGAGTTGCAGTCATTATCACGCGGCAAACTGGGACGCGTTTTACACCGTACCGGCCACCTTGAGTGATGGTCGGCTTAGTCCGCCGATGCTTTTTCATGACTGCTACAGACATGCAATACAGGCGCTGGCAGAGAGTGCGCAGGGTCGTCTGCAGGCCGCCCATGAGGGCGTTCAAATGCTGCTGGCCAAGGTGCACAACACGGCTCACAGACAGTTGCACAGACCCAACCCCGCGTTGCTGGCGCTGCCCCATGCCATGCTGGCGCAGATCAGTTACTGGCGCGGTGACCTCACGCAGACCGAGAAGCACCTGGCAGAATCCATCGATTTTGTTGCCATGGGTGGCTTTCTTGACTGCATGGCGGCGGCTTACTGCACGGATGCCCGTCTGCAGGTGCGCCAAGGCGCCATGACTCGTGCTCGACGGACCCTGGAACAACTGGATTCATTGGCACAGCAGCGTGGCTGGGCGCGTTTGCGGGCGCGGGTATTGTTTGAGCGCACCTGGTTGAACCTGCTGGATCATAAACCCCGCAAGGCCATCGCCTGCAGTCACTCGTTGCGCGAGATGGATCTGAACGAATCGACCGATGGCAGTCTCGACCGACGACTGCTTGCCCACCTCAGTGCGCTGTGGCTGGCCCTGAACGGACTGGAGCAGCGCAGCGATCTGGTTGTCGATTGTGAGGTTTTGCTGAAAGAGCTTGATCAGCGGCAATTGGTGCTGGCCCATGCCGAACTGGGTTTGACCCTTGGGGCGCTATACAGCCTTGATGGGTATTCCGAACGAGGGCAGTTTTTGCTCGATCAATGCCTTGATCAGGTATGCAGCATGGGTGCGGTCAGCCTGATTCAGGATCTGCCCTTGCCGCAAGCCTGTGACCGGCTGATTGGGCATGTCTCGGAGGACTGGATAACCCGGGTTGAAGCGTTGCTGAGTGGCTCTGCCGGTATGGTCAGCCAAGCCTGCTGTAATGCCTTGCTGGAGCTGACTGTCAAGGAGCGCCAGGTCATGCAACTGGTGGCCGAGGGCAAGTCGAACAAGCAGATTGCCCGCGACCTGAACGTGACACCGGAAACCATCAAGTCGCACATGAAGAGCATTTTTGCCAAGCTCAAGGTTGAAAATCGCGCGCAGGCAGCCGTCATGCTGCAGAGCGGATATGCTCAGTAGCTGGATTGCTTGGAATTCCCATAAAAAAGGCGCCACCCGGATAAACCGGGTGGCGCCTTTTTGCCTGCTTTCTAGCGAATGCCGGATGCGCGCAGGGCGTTGGGGGTAAAGTCCGCTGAGGCGGCGCGGAAACTGAAGTCGTAGTTGCTCCGCTCTTCGTTGGTCATGCCCAGGGCTACATAGCGACCGTTTTGCAGGTCATACAGGGTTTCTACTGCGTAGCTTGGAACCTGGTGATCAAAGCGTTGCATGCCAACCGCTTCAGCCACGCGCCACAAGCCACCACGGCCATCGTAATGATCAATCGCAGACGCCTGCCAGTTGTCCTCATTGATGAAGAAATGACGCTTGGCATAGACATGGCGCTGGCCATCCTTGAGCGTCGCCTCTACCTCCCAGACACGGTGCAATTCGTAACGCACTAGATCCTGATTGATATGACCAGACTGGATGATGTCGTCGTACTTCACCTCCGGTGAGGCGATTCGATAGTTGTTATAGGGGATCAGCAACTCGCGCTTACCGATCAGCTTCCAGTCATAGCGGTCCGGTGAGCCGTTGTAGAAGTCGTAGTTATCCGATGTGCGGGTACCGTCGGAACCAAAGGCCGGGCCGTCATAGGCCACCTGGGGTGCCCGACGCACACGACGTTGACCGGCATTGTAGATCCAGGCCAGACGGGGTTCCTTGAACTGGTTGATATTCTCGTGCACCAGCAGCACGTCACCGGCCAGTCGCGACGGCGACAGTACGCGTTGGGTGAAATAGAACATCAGGTTGTCAGAGATAGTCGGGCCGTAGTCATTCAGTGCGGTAGCAAAGGTGAACTCATCCTGGAAAACCACCATGGTGTTGGCGCCATTGGCCTGGGGTGTTGCCTGGGCAATGGTGCGGGCAAAGGAGCCGCCACGGTAGCGGGTAATATGATTCCAGATGACTTCCACACCGCTTTGGGGGATAGGGAAGGGGTAGGCACTGTCAAAGTTCTCCAGACCGTTGCCGCCTTCAGCCAGGCGGGTGTTCACCGCGTTGCGAGCTACCGCATCAAAGATTTCCTGGGGTACGGTATTGCTGCGCCGGGTTTGATACACATGCATCCGGTAGGTTTCCGGATAGCGGGTAAACATGGCGATCTGACCGGGACTAAGGTTGTCGCGGTACTGCTCCATATTCGCTGCGGTCACGGTGAACTGACGTTGGTCGCCGGCAAAAGGGTCGGCGTAGAAACCCTTGGCATCGACTGCCGCTGCATCCCTGGCCAGACCGCCGGTCCACGCTGGAATGGTGCCGGCCGCATTACCGGCACGCTCGGCGCCCATGGGGGTCAGGGTGGTTTGCAAGGCGGCGGCCTGCTCGGGCGACACAGCCGCCGAAACCGACATGGCCAGGCTGCTCAGGGCGAGCACGGACAGTGTGCGTCCCAGATGTTTTACTGATTTCATATGCATGTCTCCATCCTGGTCAGAAGTTCACGCCGAGGCTGACTGCCACAAAGTCCCGATCGACGTTGGTGTTGAAATCACCGTCGAAGAAATTCGTGTAGTTGATGCTGGCGTTGTATTTATTGTTGTAGATGGCATTCAGGCCTAGGCTCAGCGCCTTGGACCCTTCGTTGAAGTTCGGACCGTAGCCTTCCACATCCCAGGCAAAGGCCAGATTGGGTTTCAGGTTGATACCGGCATAGCCGCTGTAATCCAGCTCGGCGACGGTACGCAGGCCCCAGGAATGCTGGGTGTAGAAGCCGTCATTGGTGCAGTACTTGGGTTGTGCCGCATTCACGCCTTCGCAGACACCGGGAACAGCCAGGGGGCCTGAACCATATAGTGAGTCACGGCCAAAGCGCAGCTCAGTCGGGCTATCTTGAATGCCGCCGATATGGTTGTATCCGACCTCGCCGACCAGCGTCAGGCGGTCAGCGCCCATTACGTTATCGATAAAGTTGATAACGGTGACCTGGGCCTGGGTAACCGGCATGCGCTTGTAGCCGTGAAGATCGGTGCCCGGTGCGGCAGGCACGCCAAACACGGTGCCGCCGATGCCCGTGGCGTTAACCGGGGTAACAGGGTTGCCGCCAGCGCCCAGAGCAGCGCCGACCAAGTCATTGGTGCTGATCTGCAGGGGCATGTTGGGTCGATAGCTGACTTCGCCTGAAACAGACATGCCGCCCACATTGGTCTGGAAACTCAGACCGTACAAACGGATGTCCTCGGGGTACTCGATGAAGTAATTGGCGTCCAGAGGGACCTCAAATACGCCGGTATTGTTGTTGAAGCCAAATCCAGCTGGGTTGCCTGTTCCGGCTGTAGTGCTGAAGACAGGATTACGGCTGTGGTAGTTCATCATGAAAAAGCCGAACTCGGTTTGATTCAGGCTATCGACAAACAGACGGAAGGCCACACCGAACTGACCACTGTCACGGGCTTCACGGGTTTTCGAGCGGGGAACATAAACAAAGGGATTGAGCGGGTCAGCCGGATCATTCAGTTGTGTGCCGCCGACACCCACCTGGTTGCAGCCTCGAGCCACCGAGTCGGTAAAGGAGAAAAAGGTGCCGCAGTTATCCAGCACAGTCGGCTCCCAATCCAACTGATAAAAGGCTTCCATCCCCAGGTTGTCGGTCAGGCTTTGCGATACAAACAGCATGTTGACCGGAATCAGACCTTCCTTGATCTCGGCGCCGGGACGCCGGAAGGCGGCTACATCAATCGGGTTGATGCTGTTGATGCTGTTCTGGATAAAGGTACTTTCACCCCAGCTGACCACCTGCTTGCCAACGCGGACCGAGCCTGGCAGGTTGCCCAGGTTGTAGTTGTGGTACAGAAAGGCGTCGAGTAACTGTGCACCTGATGACTTGGCCGCGTCTCGGCGCCCGCTGTCATTGATGTCATAGAGTTCGCGGCTGCCGTCCATCAACTCGAAGTCGTACCAGTACTTTCCGCGTATGAAGACACCGGTATCGCCATAGGCCAATGACAGATCATGGGTGCCTTTGAAGATTTGCGAGAACATCTCGCCCTTCTTGAAGTTCAAACGGCCATCGTCCGAGTTGGCTGCATTGGCACCGCCGCCATTGCCAACCCAGATCAAGTCATCATCTATGCTGCTGGTGCTGAAACTGGCGCCAACGGACAGTTGTGAATCGAACTGGCCTTCGATCTCGCCCAGGTCAAAGCGAACTGCCTGGGCCTGGAAGGAGGTGGCAACGGCAACGGCAATGGTCAGGGGCTTTAGCAGGGTACTGAAGGATTTTCTTGTTGTTATCCTAGTCATGGTATTCCTCGCGCCGGGCGCTTGTTGTTATTGGGAACCCTTGGCAAGTGCATGCTGGCTGTTGTTGGCCATCCTGAGAGCCCATAGAGGCTCCCGCACTGATATTGACACTATGCGCAAGGTTGTCAGGTATGCCCCCCCCTAATGGGGGGTGTGAAGCTGAAATCCGCGGCTGGTATGGGTTTGTTGTCAATCCTGCTTACAATGCGTGGGCGCTGGAGGGATAATGCCTAACCCGCAAAGGAGAAAAATGCATGCCCCTGAATGACTCACTGGTACTGGCTGTGGTGGTGCTTGCCCTGTTGGCCGCCTGGGGCCTGAGCAGTTGGATGATGCTACGCCGTTCGTCACAGCTGCAGGCCTTGCTGCAGGCCGCGCAACAACAGCAACAGCAGTTGCAGTTGGATCTGCATCACCAGCATTCTGCCCAGGCCTCACTGGAGGCGCGCTATGAGCTACTGCAGGTCAGTCTTGAGGAACTCAGAAGCCAGCAGCTAACCAGCAGTAACCGCCTGACCGCTTCTGAGCAGGAGCGTCAGACCTGGCAGTTGCAGGCTGAACGCGCACAAACGCTGAGCGCCGAGCAGGCCCGCCAGATTGATGAGCTGCGCCGCGAGCGTGACGCCCTGCAGAGCCGCTTGCAACAATTGCAGGAAAACCATGAGCAGCTGGGGCAGGATCACTCGACGCTGAAAAATACCCTGGAGCACCGGCAGCAGCATTTTGCCGAGCAGCAACAGTTGCTCAAGGACAGTCGCGATCAGTTGAAAATGGAATTCGAGCAGCTGGCCGGCAAGATCTTCGAAGCCAAGGGCCAGGCGTTTTCGCAGCAGAGCCAGCAGTCGCTGGATGCACTGCTCAAACCCTTTCGCGAGCAGATCGATCAGTTCCGGGCCAAGGTTGAGGATATTCACCACAAGGACACCCAGCAACAGGCCACGCTAGCCAGTGAACTGCAGCATCTCAAGGAATTGAACCGGCAGATCACCCAGGAAGCGCATGATTTGAGCACGGCCCTGCGTGGACAGAAAAAGACCCAGGGCAACTGGGGTGAACTGATACTGGAAAACGTGTTGGAGCGCTCAGGTCTGCGCGCCGGCAAGGACTTTCAGCGCGAGGTCAGCATGACCACCAGTGAGGGTCAGCGTCAGCGTCCTGATGTACTGGTGTACCTGCCGCAGGACAAGCATCTGATCATCGATGCCAAGGTTTCGCTGAATGCCTATACCCGTTATATCAATAGTGAGGACGACACCGAGCGGCGTGTTGCGCTGAGCGAGCATGTACAGGCGATCAGTCAACGTATCCGTGAACTCTCGGATCGCAATTACTTTGAATTGCCCGGACTCAACGCACCTGAAATGGTGTTCATGTTCATTCCCATCGAGTCGGCCTTTGTCGAAGCCTTGAAGGCCGATGAGAGCCTGTTTCAGAAGGCCATCGAGCAGAATGTGCTGGTCGCCACGCCGACCACGTTACTGACCAGCCTGAACATCGTTCGGCAGCTCTGGCGCTTCGAGGACCAGAATCGCCATACCGCCGAGCTCGCCGAGCGCGCCGGTAAGGTGTACGACAAGCTGCGCACCTTTTTGGGTAGCATGGACGGAATTGGCAAGAGCCTGGAGCGGGCCACTGATGCTTACCAGAAGGCCTGTGATCAATTGGTCAATGGCCGTGGCAATCTGGTCAAGCAGGTGACCGACTTCAGGGATCTGGGGGTGTCGGTCAGGGCTGAGCTGGATGAGGATTGGACTGATCGGGCGGCGCTGGAATTGAGTCGCAACAGTCAGGACGCTGACCCGGAATAGGGCGGGTGCGTCCTGCTGGTCGGCGCCGCCTCAGATCAGAGGTGGTAGTCGCCGTTGGCTTCCGGCTGGTACAGGATGTCGACAATCTTCAGTTTCAGGGGGCGGCCGTTCGGGCCTTTCCAGTCAATTTGCTGGCCGGTTTTCAGGCCCAGCAGGGCAATGCCAACCGGCGCCAGCACCGAAATGGTCCCGGGCTGTCCGGCCTTGTCGGGGTAGACCAGGGTCAAGACGAATTCTCGCTGACTAGCCTCATCAATAAAACGCACCGTCGAGTTCATGGTGACAACGTCAGCTGCGATACGCTTGTGATTGACCACCCGAGCCCTCAGCATTTCGCCCTCAAGGGACTCCAGCAGGTCAATCGGGGCATCCAGCGCGGCCAACACCTGGTCAAGACGCTGGACATCCAGTTGGGTCATCACAATAGCGGGTGATTTGTTCATGGCGAACGGAAAGACTCCTTGCTTGGATTAAAAAAAGTGTGGGAATGACTGCGGCTTGCAGCCACCACTGACACTATCACAGGTAATTGTTTTAGCAAGGCGTCTACGACCAAAGCACAGGCTAAAGCATTATTTTGGTGCGCGCGGCGATGCTGGCACTTATTTGGTGCGCAGTTTGTTCGAGCACAGCCTGTGCAAGCCTGCACAGCTGGGTACTGGGCTACTGGCACGACCCTTGCTCATCCAGATCAACGAATCGGATCACATAGGGATGCGTACCGGGATGACGGCTGCCTGGCACCTCGAACAACATGACAGTGCGCTCAATTGGCAGGCTGGACTGAACCTGGGTTTTGTCCACTGCGATGGGCGCAGTCTTTTGCAGCATCTCAGTCACCGTGGCCCCCTGCGCGTTCAGCGGGCCTTGCATCCCGAAGGACCCGCCTGTCCCCATCTGTATATCCTGCATCCGCCTGGTGGCTTGGTCAGCGGTGATCATTTGCGCCTGCAGGTCGATATGCATGCCGGTGCTACGGCGCTCTTGACCACCCCGTCTTCCGGCAAGTTCTACCGTGCCCGGGACAACGGCACGCTGCAGATCCAGCACAACCGTTTCAATCTGGCCGAGCATAGCAGTCTGGAATTTCTACCCCAGGACAGCATCGCCTATGAAGGGTGTAACGCCCGCTTGGTGACGCGTATCGACCTGGCGGCCAGTGCGCGTTTCTGTCTCTGGGATCTGCTGTGTCTGGGCCGCCCGGCAGCGAACGAAGGCTTCGCCCATGGCCGGGTTGAGCAGTGCCTGGATGTCTGGCGTGAAGGACGCCCGGTGTATATCGAGCGCAACCGCTTTATCGGTGGTGATCCTCTGCTCAGCGCGCGTTGGGGACTGGCCGGACAGGGCGTCAGCGGTACCTGGTTGGCCAGTCTGACCCTGGATCGCGACCGGCTTGATGCCCTGCGCGAGACCTTTTCCGCTGTCCCCGAACTGGCCCTGACACAAAGGCACGGGCTGTTGATTGGCCGCTACCTGGGGCAGGATGCCGAGCAGGCACGGTTTACCTTTATGCGCCTCTGGCAACATCTGCGCCCTTTGATCAATGGTCGGGCAGCTTGCCCGCCACGTATCTGGAATACCTGACAGGAGTAACACCATGGAGCTGACACCCCGGGAAAAGGACAAGTTGCTGCTGTTTACCGCAGCCCTGGTGGCCGAGCGCCGACTGGCGCGCGGCGTGATTCTGAATTACCCCGAGGCGGTGGCCTATATCAGCGCCGCGATCATGGAGGGCGCACGCGATGGGCGGAGCGTGGCCGAGATGATGAGCTTTGGCCGCACCCTGCTGCGTCGCGATCAGGTGATGGCGGGTGTGCCGGAAATGATTGCCGAAGTTCAGGTAGAAGCCACCTTTGCCGACGGTACCAAACTGGTCACCGTGCACAACCCGATACCCTGAAGGGGAGAGAGCAGATGATTCCCGGAGAAATCCAGACCCGGCCAGGCAGTCTGGAACTGAATGAAGGTCGCCAGACCATCAAGCTGACCGTTGCCAACAGCGGTGACCGACCTATTCAGGTCGGCTCGCACTATCACTTTGCCGAGACCAATGCCGGCTTGCAGTTTGACCGTGAGGCGGCGCGGGGCTTTCGCTTGAATATTGCTGCCGGCACAGCCGTGCGTTTTGAGCCCGGCCAGTACCGTGAAGTCGAACTGGTGGCCCTTGCCGGAGAGCGCAAGGTATACGGTTTTCGCGGTCAGGTCATGGGGGTGTTGTGATGAAAATTGACAGGCAGGCCTATGCCGAAATGTATGGTCCGACCACCGGGGATCGTGTGCGTCTCGGTGATACCGAGCTGTGGATCAGCGTTGAGCAGGACCACACCTGCTACGGCGAAGAGGTCAAGTTCGGCGGTGGCAAGGTTATCCGTGACGGTATGGGCCAAAGTCAGCGAGTCAGGGCGGAAACACCGGATACGGTGATCACCAATGCCCTGATCCTGGATTGGTGGGGCATCGTCAAGGCCGATGTGGCCATACGCGATGGATTGATAGCGGCTATAGGCAAGGCCGGTAATCCGGATATTCAGCCGCAGATTGATATCGTCATTGGTCCGGGCACCGAGGTGATTGCCGGGGAGGGTATGATCCTGACCGCCGGTGGCATCGATGCGCACATTCATTTCATCTGCCCGCAGCAGATCGAAGAGGCCCTGATGTCGGGGGTCACCACCATGCTCGGCGGCGGCACAGGCCCGGCTACCGGTACCAATGCCACCACCTGCACGCCGGGGGCCTGGCACATCGGCAAGATGTTGCAGGCAGCGGAAAGCTTCCCCATGAACCTGGGTTTTCTTGGCAAGGGCAACGCCAGTTTGCCAGCGGCACTGGAAGAGCAGATCAAGGCCGGCGCCATGGGCCTGAAACTGCATGAGGACTGGGGAACCACCCCGGCGGCGATTGACTGCTGTTTGAGCGTGGCGGATGTCTATGACGTGCAGGTGGCGATTCACACCGATACCCTGAATGAGTCCGGTTTTGTCGAGGATACCCTGGCGGCTATCAAGGGCCGGGTTATCCATACCTACCATACTGAAGGCGCCGGCGGCGGTCATGCTCCGGACATCATCAAGGCCTGTGGCGAGCCGAATGTATTGCCGTCATCAACCAATCCGACGCGACCTTACACCGTCAATACGGTGGATGAGCATCTGGATATGCTGATGGTCTGCCATCACCTTGACCCAGCCATTGCCGAAGACGTGGCCTTTGCTGATTCGCGTATTCGCCGTGAAACCATTGCTGCTGAAGACATACTCCATGACCTGGGCGCCTTCTGCATGATTTCGTCCGATTCCCAGGCCATGGGCCGGGTAGGTGAAGTGGTGACCCGCACCTGGCAAACCGCACACAAGATGAAAGTACAGCGCGGCCCGCTGCCAGAGGACGATGACTGGTCGGACAATTTCCGCGCCAAGCGCTATATCGCCAAGTACACCATCAATCCGGCCATTACCATGGGTATATCCCATGTAGTCGGGTCGGTCGAGGTCGGCAAGCTGGCGGATCTGGTGCTCTGGAAACCCGCCTTTTTTGCCACCAAGCCCAGTCTGATCATCAAGGGCGGCAGCATTGCTGCAGCGCCCATGGGCGATCCGAACGCGTCAATTCCGACGCCCCAGCCGGTGCATTACCGGCCCATGTTCGGAGCCTTTGGCAGCGCCATGAACAGTACCTGTCTGACCTTTGTCAGCAAGGCAGCGCTGGAGGCCGATATTGGTGCTCGACTGGGTTTGAATCGACGCCTCGAAGCGGTCAGCCAAACCCGCAGCATCAGCAAGGCCGACATGAAACTCAACGATTACCAGCCGAAGATCGACGTCGATGCCCAGACCTATGTGGTCAAGGCAGATGGTGTTGAACTGCTGTGCGAGCCGGCAGAAACCCTGCCTCTCGCACAACGCTATTACCTGTTCTGAGGAGGCGGACATGCTGGAATGCCATGAATGGCTTGAGGGCAGCGGCCCGGCTCATCATGAGTTGGAGCTGACCTACGAAAAACGTACGCGTAGCCGTCTTCGCGCTACTACCCAGTCGGGTATCGAAGTCGGTCTGTTTTTGCCGCGTGGGCGGGTGCTGGCAGAAGGTGACCGCTTGTTGGCCACCGATGGCAGCGTTGTCGTTATCCGCGCCCGGTCGGAAAAACTGTCGCAGGTCTGTTGTGACGACCCGCTGTTGCTGTCCAGGGCGGCCTACCACATGGGTAACCGGCATGTGCCGCTGGAGATCCAGCCGGGGAAACTGCGTTACCTCTGTGATCATGTGCTGGACGCCATGCTGGTTGGTTTCGGGCTGAATGTTGAGTCGGTGCATGCGCCCTTCAACCCGGAGCCGGGTGCCTATCACAACCATGCCCACAGTGTCGCAACGCCGCCGGCACCCCTGTTACGGTTACACGGTCATGGGCATTGAGGATGCCGCCTTGCTGCGGGTCATGCAGTTGGCCAGCCCGGCCTTGCCGATAGGCGGCTATGCCTACTCTCAGGGCCTTGAATATGCCATAGGTGAGCACTGGGTAACCGACCTGGACAGCGCCGCTGACTGGCTCTCCGGTCTGGCTCGCGAGTCTCTGGGGCGTCTCGATATTCCTTTGCTGCTGCGCCAGTACCGTGCCTTGCAGGCCGGTGATGAGCAAGGATTTGCCCGTTGGAACGACTGGCTGCTGGCCAGTCGGGAAACCGCCGAACTCTATCTGGAAGACAGCCAGCAGGGCGGCGCCTTGCTGCGCCTGCTGAAATCCCTTGAGAACCCGGCGGCACTCGCCTGGCGTACCGGGGAGCCGCTGGCGCTGGTCAGTGCCATGGCCATGGCCGGTCAGCATTGGCAGACCGGGGAACGAACCCTGGCGCTGGGTGTGCTCTGGAGCTGGCTGGAAAACCAGACCGGTGCAGCTACCAAACTGATTCCGCTGGGGCAGACCGATGCCCAGCGCCTGCTTGATCGTCTGTTGCCATCCCTGGGGCCTATTATTGATCAGGCCCTGTTGCTGACCGATGACGAGCTGGGCGCCGGCTTACCGGGGCTGGCCTTTGCCAGTGCCCGGCACGAACACCAATACACTCGACTCTTTCGATCCTGAGGAAACTTGATATGCATAGCAAACCTGCCCTGCGCGTCGGCATCGGTGGCCCGGTTGGCTCCGGCAAGACCGCCCTGGTGCGTATTCTCTGTGAACGCCTGTACCCCTATTACGATCTGGCGGTCATTACCAACGACATCTATACCCGCGAGGATGCCGACTTTCTGCTGCGTCATGAAGCGCTGCCGGCTGACCGGATTCTCGGGGTGGAAACCGGGGGTTGCCCGCATACGGCGATTCGCGAGGATGCCTCGATGAACCTGGCGGCCATTGCCGAATTGCAGGAACGCTTTCCCGCAGTCGAGCTGATTTTTGTGGAAAGCGGTGGCGATAATCTCGCTGCTACCTTCAGTCCGGAGTTGTCTGATCTGACGCTCTACGTGATTGATGTATCCGCCGGCGACAAGATTCCGCGCAAGGGTGGTCCCGGCATTACCCGCTCCGATCTGTTGATTATCAACAAGACCGATCTGGCACCGCTGGTCGGCGCCGATCTGGGCGTCATGGACCGCGATGCAGCCAAGATGCGTGGCGAGCGGCCCTTTGTCTTTTCCAATTTGAAAAGCGGTACAGGGGTCGATGACATCATCGCCTTTATTGTCCGTCAGGGCATGCTGCGGCCGTTTAAAGACCAGAACAAACAGGCAGAAGGAGTCTGACCATGCGCCACATTACTCTGAAAACACTATTGCTTTGCGCCAGCCTGGGTTTACCCGCCATGGCCCATGCGCACCCCGGACACATGGTCATGGAGGGCTGGCTGGCGGGACTGAGCCATCCGTTGCTCGGTCTCGATCACCTGCTGGCCATGTTGGCCGTAGGCCTCTGGGGGGCTCAGCTGGGCGGACGCGCACGCTGGTTTCTGCCGGTGCTGTTTGTCGTGGTCATGCTCGTCGGTGGCGCTCTGGGGATGGCGGGTATGATCCTGCCGGCTGTCGAGTCCGGGATTGTCGCCTCGGTTCTGGTGCTGGGTTTGATGCTGCTTTGGGCGCGTCAATTGCCGCTGCTGGCCAGTGCCTCGCTGGTCGCTGTGTTTGCGCTGTTTCATGGCCATGCGCACGGTACCGAGATGCCTCTGGACGCGTCTGCAGGCACCTATGCTGCCGGTTTTGCCCTGGCCACTGCCGGCCTGCATCTGTTCGGCCTGAGCCTGGGCCAGTGGTTGCGCCGGAGTCATGCTGCGGTGTTGTCGCGCACACTTGGCGCGCTGATCGGCCTGGCGGGTGTGGGTATGGTTCTGGCTGGTTGATAGTCTTTGCCTGGCGCACCCCTGTGACCGACAAGTCGCTGGTGCGCCAGTTCGCCCATTTGCGTTAGTGCGTTTAGACTCTACCCAGTTCACTCGCTGGAGAGCGCTACATGCATGTTCTTAAACAGACCGCCCTGTTCATACGAGCTAACCTATGGATGGTGCCATTGGTTCTGGTATTGCTCTGGGTGCTGTTCCGCTTTCTCGATCCCGCGCCGCCACGCAGCCTGGTGATGACCACCGGCGGTGAAAGCGGTGGCTATCACCAGTTCGGTGAAGCGCTCAAGGAACGTCTGGCGCGGGAGGGCCTGACCCTCGAGCTACGGCCCAGTCGCGGCTCGATGGATAATATCCAGCGGCTGACCGATGGCAGTGGTGAGGTCCAACTGGGTTTGATCCAAAGCGGCGTTGAGCAAATGGCCGATGCCAGTCAGTTGGCACAGCTGAATGGTCTGGCCGCTCTGTATCACGAGCCATTGTGGTTGTTCCAGCGTCGTGATCTGGGTATTCAGCGGCTCAGTGATCTGAATGACAAAAGGGTATCGGTGGGTGGCGAGGGCAGTGGCACCTGGTCTGTGGTGCGCAGCCTGTTCGCGGTACAGAATGACCTGCAGCGACTCGACAGTCTCAATGATGGTCAGTGGCAGGCCTTGCCCGGGCGTGCCTCGGTCAATGCACTGCTCGCCGATGAGCTGGATGCCGCCTTCTTTGTTCTGCCGGCCAGCAACAGTATTGTGCGTGAATTGATTGCCCATCCGGATGTCGAGCTGGTGGATATTCGTCAGGCCCGGGCCTTTTCTGCGCGCTTGCCCTTTCTTGCCGATATCCGGGTGCCGGAGGGGCTGCTGGATATTCAGCGCAACATTCCTGCCGGCGAGATCAGTCTGCTCTCACCGGTCGCCACCCTGGTGGCCAATGACGACTTTCACCCGGCGCTGACTGCGCTGGTACTGGACGCAGCGCGTGATGTGTTGCGTGAGGGTAATCTGATTGATCCGCCGGGTAGCTTTCCGGCGGCGCAGCCCATGGATCTGCCCCTGACTGGCGAGGCGGATTATTACCATCAACGCGGCACCCCCTTCCTGCAGCGCTACCTGCCTTTCTGGATCGCCTCCATCGTGGATCGCTATATCGTGCTGGTGATTCCCTTTATTGCCATCATGTTGCCGCTGATGCGCAGCATGGGGCCGATTTATCGCTGGCGTGTGCGTTCACGGGTATACCGCTGGTATGAGTACCTGCGGCGGGTTGACAGGCTGATTCTCAAGGACCAGATAGCCAGCGTGATCAATGACGAGATTGCCGCCCTGCATCGGCTCGAGGACGAGCTGACCCGGGTTGATGTGCCCTTGTCCTATGCCCACGAGCTGTACAGCTTGCATCTGCATGTGCGCTATATGATCCAACGTTTGGAAAGCATGCAGTCGGCTCAGGGGGCGAAGGCCGGGTCCATTACAAATTCAGCGACCTGATCGGCGATCGGTTCCCAGTCCTCAAAGGGCTTGGCCATGGCCAGCACGAGGCTGAAATGATTCAGCGAGGGGAAAACCTGGGTCTCGACCCGGACGCCAGCCCCCCTGAGTGCCTCGACCATTTGACCGGTATTGCGCTGAGGGTCAACCAGGCGATCGGGACTGGCGGCTAGCAGCAGTGCTGGCGGGCTATGACTACCGGCATGGAACAGCGGCTGCGAGTCTGCCGAGGTATCCGGGTGATGAAATATCGGCTTGACCCGCGGGTTGAGGATCGGAATGAAGTCATAGGGGCCCGCCAGTCCGATCCAGCCAGCCAGTACCTCGGCTTCCAGTCCCTGTTGCTGCAGCCAGCGCTGATCCAGCGCCAACATCGCGGCGTTGTAGGCGCCGGCACTGTGGCCCATGACAAACAGCGGCTGGGGTGTCTGCTGCCAGGACTGACGTGCCTCTTCAACCCAGGCCAGGGCGGCGGCACTGTCTATCAGGAAATCCGGGTAACGGACCTCGGGATACACACGGTAATCGGCGACCACCGTGATAATGCCGCGCCTTGCCAGGGCTTCAGCAACAAAGACATAGTGTTCACGTTTGCCACCTCGCCAGCTGCCGCCATAGTAAAACACCACGATGGGCGCCTCCTGCAGCCCTTGCCGGGGAAAGTAGACATCCAGCTTCTGTCTTGGCTGATCGCCGTAGGCCTGGTCACTGAGTACACGATAGGATGAGTCAGGTATGATCAGGTTCAGGGGTGCCAGGGGCGAACAGGCCTGCAACAGCAGGACGAGCGGCAAACACAGATAGCGCAGGGACGGCGGCATGACAGGATCATCCTCAGTATCAGCAGTGATCATGACCCAGCCCCGTGCCAGAAAAAACAACAAGCTGTTACAAGTCGTTGCATGCACCTTTCGGGCTGACATGCAGGCACCTAACATGCCCTAAAGGCAGACAAGGGGATAGTATGAAGGATGCGTTGAGTCAGGCGCTGGACGCCATTGATCAGGTGCTGCTGGGCAAGCAGCGAGCAGTCAAACTGGCGGTGGCCTGCATATTGGCCAAGGGGCATTTGCTGATCGAGGATTTGCCGGGCATGGGCAAGACCACCTTGTCACAGGCGCTGGCGCGGGTCATGGGTATGCGCTATCAACGCATCCAGTTCACCAGTGACCTGTTGCCCGGGGATATTCTGGGCACCTCGGTATTCGACCGCAATACCGCACAGTTTGTCTTCCATCCGGGGCCAATCTTTGCTGAGCTGATTCTCGCCGATGAGATCAACCGCGCCACGCCCAAAAGCCAGAGCGCCCTGCTGGAGGCCATGGAGGAGGGGCAGGTCACCGTCGATGGCGCGACCCGGCCCTTGCCTGATCCGTTCTTTGTGATTGCCACGCAGAACCCGGTATCGCAAAGCGGTACCTTTGCCTTGCCCGAGTCGCAACTTGACCGCTTTCTCATGCGCTTGTCCCTGGGTTACCCCTCACCCCAGGCGGAAAAAGCGCTGTTGATGGGTGATGAGCGTACCGTCAGGCTTGACCGCGTTGCGGCGGTGCTGGATCGTGACACGCTGCGTGCGCTGCAGGCCGAAGTGCCCAAGATCACGGCCAGCCCGGCGATCATCGACTACATACTGCGGCTGGTCAGTCGCACCCGTGAATCCCAGGTCTGTGCCTGGGGGCTGTCACCGCGTGCTAGTCTGGGTCTGTTGGCAGCG
Organism: Halopseudomonas sp. 4NH20-0008; assembly: GCF_057548395.1. Classification (NCBI taxonomy): domain Bacteria; kingdom Pseudomonadati; phylum Pseudomonadota; class Gammaproteobacteria; order Pseudomonadales; family Pseudomonadaceae; genus Halopseudomonas; species Halopseudomonas sp. 4NH20-0008. The sequence continues at coordinate 85,390 of NZ_BAAJMD010000004.1, read as the reverse complement.
GCACGCGCCTGGGCCATGCTCGAAAAGCGCCATTATGTGATCCCTGAGGATGTGCAGGCTGTGCTGCCGTCCGTCGTCAGTCATCGCTTGCGTGCCAGTGAAGATCCAGCCGGTCACGGCGGCGGCGGACTGGCCCAGTGGCTGCTGAAAGAGGTGCCTGCGGTGTGAGCATCTTGCTCGGATCGCGCCTGTCCAATCTGTTTGACCGCTGGTTGAAGCGGCGCATTCCTGCGGCCAGCATGGTCAGATTGAATCACCGGCAAATCTTTATCATCCCGACCCGCGCCGGATTGGGTCTGCTATTGCTGTTGCTGATCATGCTGGTGGGGGCGATCAACTACCAGAACAGTCTGGTCTATGCGGTTACCTTTGTGCTCGGCAGTTTGTTCTGGGTCTCGCTGCACCATACCTATCGCAACCTCTCGAGCCTGGAGTTGCATACTGCCGGCGCCAGGGCGGTGTTTGCCGGTGAGGCTGCACCACTGGAGTTGACCCTGATTGCCCCCCGGCATGAACATCAATCCATTACCCTTGGCTGGCCGGATGCCCTGTCGCAAACCCTCGATGTTGTTCACGGCGCTGATATGCGCGTAACCCTCTATCATCCGACCGCGCAACGCGGCTGGTTCAGCCCGGGACGTTTGCGCATCGATACGCGTTATCCGTTGGGCTGGTTTGTGGCCTGGAGTCTGGTGGATCTGAATTGGCGCGTGCTGGTCTACCCCAAGCCACTGACGATGCCTTTGCCCTTTGTCGGTGGGGGTGACGGTGAGGGGGATGTGCCCATGGGGGAGGGTGTGGATGACTTTCAGGGGTTGCGTCATTACCAGCCCGGTGATTCGCGCCGTCGTCTTGATTGGCGAGCCTATTCCCGTGGTCAGGGCCTGCACAGCAAGATATTTGCCGAGCCGCAGCACAATGCGCTCTGGCTCGATCTGGAGCAGACGCCTGGAACCGATATCGAACAGCGTCTTTCGATTCTCTGTGGCTGGATCATGCAGTTGGAGCAGGCCGCACAACCCTATGGCCTGAGTATCAAGGGGCAGCAGTTCAGTCCGGCCCTGGGTGATGCTCACCGTGATGCTTGCCTCAGGGCATTGGCGCTTTATGGGGTGGCTGGATGAAAGGACACGCACTCATCCCGCGCAACAGTCTGGCCTGGCTGCTGGTCGCCCAGATCGTGGTGCTGTTGCCGCAACTGCCGCGTCTGCCTCTGTGGGTCGTCGTGCTGTGGATTGGTTGTGCGGTCTGGCGGGTGCAGATCCAGCGGATGCGCTGGGTGTATCCGGGTAATCTGCTCAAGGCACTGGGCGTATTCCTGATCGCTGTCGGTGTTTTCGTTACCCAAGGTAGCATGATCGGGCTGGACGCCGCCGTCATGCTGCTGTTGCTGCTGTTTATGCTCAAGTTGCTGGAAATGCGCCACCCACGGGACGCCATGGTGGTGATTTATCTGGGCTTTTTTATTCTGGCCACGGCCTTTCTGTTTGATCAAAGCATCCTGTTGACCCTGTACCACTGTTTTTCCCTGCTGGTGCTGGTCGCTGCTCTGGTCGGACTGCAACAGACCCCAGGACGCAATGACCCAGCGCGCGCCCTGAAAACCGGTGCAGTGCTGCTGCTACAAGCAGTGCCTTTGATGCTGGTCTTGTTTTTATTGTTTCCGCGCATCGGGCCATTATGGGCGGTCAACGCCCCCGGCCAGAGTGCGTCGACTGGACTGGCCGAGAGCATGACCCCGGGCGATATTGCCAATCTGGCGCGATCAGCCGATCTGGCTTTTCGGGTCAGTTTCGATGGCGAAATTCCTGCCCACGAAAAGATGTACTGGCGCGCCCTGACCTTGAGCAGCTTTGATGGTCGGCGTTGGAGTCACTCTACATTCGCCTCCTCCGGTCAGCCGCGCCAATGGGAAACCCGGGGGGAGGCGGTCAGCTATGAAGTGCTGACGCGGGCTACGCAACAGCCCTGGGTTTTCAGTCTGCGCGGAGCCAGTAGTGACAATGCAGCGTTGATGCTGACTCGCGATTTCATGCTCCAGGCCAAGCGTCCAATCAGTAAAACCCTGAGTTATCGGGCCACCTCCTACCCGGACAGTTTGCTTGAGGCGCAATCGCTTGATCCGCTGCAACAGCGGATCTATACCAATCTGCCTGACGAGGTGGATCCGCGCAGTCGTCGATGGGCCATGCAGCTACGCCGTCAGTACCCGCGTGATGCGGACCTGGTGGACGCCTTGCTGACGCATTTCAACCGTGAACCCTTTCATTACACCCTGCAGCCACAGACACTCGGCAGGCATACCAATGACGAGTTTCTGTTTGATACCCGGCGTGGTTTTTGTGCCCATTATGCAGGCGCCATGACCTTTGTCCTGCGCGCGGCAGGGATTCCGGCGCGGGTGGTGGCGGGCTACCAGGGCGGCGAGGTCAACCCGCGTGGCAACTATGTTCTGGTGCACCAGTTTGATGCCCATGCCTGGGTAGAGGTCTGGCTCTCAGGGCGCGGCTGGGTATCAGTGGATCCTACTTTCCAGGTAGCACCTGAGCGTATAGAGCGCGGCTTGCAGGATGCTCTTCAGGGCGAGGGCAGCTTTCTGGAAGATTCGCCGCTATCCGCAGCGCGCTTTCGCAATATCAGTTGGGTCAATAACCTGCGCATGACCTGGGATGACATCAATTACCAGTGGCAGATGCGTGTGCTGGGCTATCAGTCGGAACGGCAACTAGCGTTTTTCCGTGATTGGTTAGGCACCACGGATTGGCAGCGCTTAGGCATTATTCTGCTGATCTGCGTCGGTCTGGTAATGATTCCCCTGGCCATTTGGACCCTGCGTCCAGAGCGTCGCCACCGGGATACACGGGTTCGCGCCTGGCAACAGCTTGATAGACGCCTACAGCATCTGGGGCTGCAAGCCCTGAAGGGCGAGGGACCACGGGATTGGCAGCTGCGTTTGAGTGACGCACTACCCGCTTTGGTCGCTGAACTGAGTGCCTTTTTTGACGAGTATGTCCAGCAACTCTATGCCCAGGGGAATGACCAGCCCACGCCCGACGCCCGGCAGCGCTTGCAGCAGTGCTTGCAGATACTGCTGCGCAGATTACCGCGCAAGCGTCCGCGGCGCGCCAGTCAGTTGCTCGAGGATAACGATTTGCCGAGCAGGTCCAGCGGCCTATAATGGGCCGGTGGTTTTAGACAACCCAGCCTTTCTGGAGTACCCATGCATCCGTTCAGCGCAATACGTCCACCGCACCTGGCCATGGGTCTTGGTCTGGCTGGGCTTATACCCTTTGTGACCGGGGCTCTGGGCTTGTGGGTGACGCCGGAGGCCTGGCGTGAGTGGGTTATGGAGGAGTTGCTGAACTATGCAGCGGTTATCCTGGCCTTTATGGGCGCCATACACTGGGGGCTGGCCATGCGCGCCGATGAGGCCAGTGATCAAGCCCCGGTTCAGCTCGGACTCTCGGTGATTCCGCCCTTGCTGGGCTGGTTTGCCCTCAGCCTACCGATCAACCTGGCTTTGCCGGTTTTCTTTTTGGCCTTTGCGGCGATGTACTTTGCCGATGTATGGGCGGTGCGCCATGGCCTGGCACCGGTCTGGTACCTGGCGCTGCGCAAACCCATCAGTATTGTGGTAGTTGCCTCGCTGGTGGTTGCCTGGATGGCGACCATCGCGCAGCATTAGTCTGGATCAGGACTTTTTGACAAACTCGGACTTGAGTTTCATCGCGCCGATACCCTCGATCCGGCAGTCAATGTCGTGGTCGCCCTCTACCAGGCGGATATTCTTGACCTTGGTGCCGACCTTGACCACCAGGGATGAGCCCTTGACCTTCAGATCCTTGATCACCGTCACGCTGTCACCGTCCTGCAGCGGATTGCCGTTGGCATCACGGATTTCCCGCACCTCGCTAGCACTGGCCTGATCGGTAGATGACCATTCATGCCCGCATTCCGGGCAAACAAGGAGTGCGGCGTCCTCGTAGGTATAATCGGAACCGCATGCCGGGCAGGGTGGAAGGGTGCTCATGGTGGTTACCTTGTCAGTTGAATAGAGTCCCTGTCGGGACGCAGGTGCAACAGCGGCGACTCAGGGTCGCGCTGTCCAGTCAAACTCCATCTGTCTTGCGGTCTGCGCGGCAATATCCTGACCGGCTAGCCGAGCGACCAGATGCAGGCTCATATCGATGCCAGCGGAGATGCCGGCTGAAGTGATGATGTGTCCATGATCCACCCAGCGCTGGTCACTCAGCACCTGGACCCTGGGGAAGGTTTGCTGCAGCTCGGTGATATCTTCCCAGTGGGTCGTGGCGGTCAGGTGGTCGAGTAAGCCCGCCTTGGCCAGCAACATGGCGCCGGTGCAGACTGACGAAGTGACCTGGGCCTGCGCCGCTTGCTGTTTGATCCAGTCAATCACTGCAGGCTTATCCAGTTCGGCAGAGACGATGCCGCCGGGAATCAGCAGCAGATCTATCGGTGGGTGACTGTTCAGGCTGTGGTCTGGTACCACCCGGAGGCCAGCACGGGCTTGAATGCTTTGACCTTCGGAACTCAGGGTAAACACCTCAAACAGCCTTGCTTCGTCAGGTTTGCTATTGCGCCAGACTCGCGCTGCGGAGGTGAACACCTCAAAGGGGCCGGCAAAGTCCAGCACTTCAACCTTGTCGAAAAGATAAATGCCAACGCGCATGGTCATGTCGCTTGCTCCCTGTCAGCAGCTATCAGGCTATCAGGTCAATTCAGCCCAGAGATCGTACTCGTCGGCATCGGTCACTCTGACAGTGACAATGTCACCGGGATTGAGTGCCTGATCGGTTTCGATATAGACGTTGCCATCGATTTCCGGGGCGTCGGCCATGGCACGACCAATCGGACCCTCTTCGTCGACCTCGTCAATGATCACCTGAATAGACTTGCCTACTTTCAATTGCAGGCGAGCGCTGCTGATGGCCTGTTGATGGGCCATAAAGCGTTCCCAACGGTCCTGCTTGATCTCATCGGTAACGGGTTCAAAGTCCAGATCATTGGCCGGCGCGCCTTCAACGGGTGAATACTGGAAGCAACCAACGCGATCCAGCTGCGCTTCGGTAAGCCAGTCGAGCAGATACTGAAAATCTTCTTCGGTCTCACCAGGAAAACCGACGATAAAGGTCGAGCGAATCGTCAGTTCAGGACAGATCTCGCGCCAGCGCTTGATGCGGGCCAGGGTCTTGTCTTCGTAGGCCGGACGCTTCATGGCCTTGAGAACCTTGGGGCTGGCGTGCTGGAAGGGGATATCCAGGTAGGGCAGCACCTTGCCTTCGGCCATCAGCGGAATCAGTTCATCAACGTGCGGATAGGGATACACGTAGTGCAGGCGAATCCATACGCCCAGTTCAGCCATGGCGTCGCACATTTCAGTCAGACGTGATTTGACCGGGCGGCCATTCCAGAACCCGGTGCGGTACTTGATATCGACCCCATAGGCGCTGGTGTCCTGGGAGATCACCAGGAGTTCCTTGACGCCCGCTTTGACCAGCCGTTCCGCTTCGCTGAGCACGTCGCCAACGGGGCGGCTGACCAGCTTGCCGCGCATGCTGGGAATAATGCAGAAGCTGCAGCTATGGTTACAGCCTTCGGAAATCTTCAGGTAGGCATAGTGACGGGGTGTCAGCTTGATGCCCTGGGGTGGCACCAGGTCGATCAAGGGGTTGTGATCAGCTCTGGGTGGAACCACGTCATGTACGGCATTAACCACCTGTTCGTATTGCTGGGGCCCCGTTACTGCCATGACGCTGGGATGCACGTCACGGATGACGCTTTCATCCACGCCCATGCAACCGGTGACGATAACGCGACCATTGGCAGCAATGGCCTCGCCAATGGCATCCAGGGATTCGGCCTTGGCACTGTCGATAAAGCCGCAGGTATTGACCACCACCACATCGGCATCTTCGTAGGTGGGGACGACGTCGTAGCCTTCGGTGCGCAGCTGGGTCAGGATGCGCTCCGAATCGACCAGGGCCTTGGGACAGCCAAGGCTGACAAAGCCAACTTTGGGATTGGTCGATGGGGTAGTGGACATGCTGATCCTCACGGGCTGTGCGGTGGTCGCGAACGGAAGGCGCGTATTCTAGCGGTCTGCCGCCCCTGTTACCAGTCTGCTGGATAGCCGCTCGTCACACCGCCTTGCAGATCCGCGTTGCAGACCTGCCTGACCATCCTTGATGCACAAGCGCGTTCCGAGCCCCCATAGATGTGATCACCATGCGCCCAGCAACAAGCATTACAGCGCGACATAAAAAAAACCGCCATCCAGTTGCCTGGATGGCGGTTTCTAGTTTCGGGTCAGACGATCAGAGCTGGGCGACCGGGATGGACGCTGCGGCTTTCTGATAGGACTCGATTTCGTTGAAGTTCATGTAGCGATAGATATCGGCGGACATGCTGTTCAGCTCGGCCGCGTAGCCCATGTATTCCTCAACGGTCGGCAGGCGACCCAGGATCGAAGCAACCGAAGCCAGCTCGGCAGAGGCCAGGAACACATCGGCACCATCGCCCAGGCGGTTCGGGAAGTTCCGCGTGGATGTGGAGACCACGGTGGACTTGGCAGCCACGCGAGCCTGGTTACCCATGCACAGCGAGCAGCCGGGCATTTCCATGCGTGCGCCAGCCTTGCCGTAGATGCCGTAATAGCCTTCTTCGGTCAGCTGGAACTGATCCATCTTGGTTGGCGGAGCCAGCCACAGACGGGTCGGCAGGGCACCCTTGTTCTTCTCCAGCAGTTTGCCAGCCGCGCGGAAGTGACCGATGTTGGTCATGCACGAACCGATGAACACTTCGTCGATTTTCTCGCCGGCGACCTGGGACAGCAGTCGGGCATCGTCCGGATCGTTCGGCGCACACAGAACCGGTTCTTTAATGTCGGCCAGATCGATTTCGATCACAGCGGCATATTCGGCGTCGGCGTCTGCCTTCATCAGCTTGGGATCGGCCAGCCAGGCTTCCATGGCCTGGGCGCGACGCTCCAGGGTGCGTGGGTCCTGATAACCGTTGGCAATCATCCAGCGCAGCAGGACGATGTTGGACTTCAGGTACTCGGCAACCGACTCTTCGCTCAGGTTGATGGTACAACCGGCAGCGGAGCGTTCAGCAGAGGCGTCGGACAGCTCGAATGCCTGCTCGGCAGTCAGGTGATCCAGACCTTCGATCTCGAGAATACGGCCGGAGAAGATGTTCTTCTTGCCTTTCTTCTCGACGGTCAGAAGACCTTCCTGGATGGCGTAGTAGGGGATCGCATGGACCAGATCACGCAGGGTGATACCGGGCTGCATTTCACCCTTGAAGCGCACCAGAACCGATTCCGGCATATCCAGCGGCATTACACCGGTGGCAGCGGCAAAGGCAACCAGACCGGAACCGGCCGGGAAGGAAATGCCCATGGGGAATCGGGTGTGTGAGTCACCACCGGTACCAACGGTATCGGGCAGCAGCATGCGGTTCAGCCAGCTGTGGATGATGCCGTCGCCAGGGCGCAGGGCAACACCACCGCGGTTGTGGATGAAGTCAGGCAGGGTGTGGTGGGTGGTCACATCGATGGGCTTGGGGTAAGCCGCAGTGTGGCAGAAGGACTGCATGACCAGGTCGGCTGAGAAGCCCAGGCAAGCCAGGTCTTTCAGCTCGTCACGGGTCATCGGACCAGTGGTGTCCTGGGAGCCCACGGTGGTCATCTTCGGTTCGCAATAGGTGCCAGGGCGAACGCCTTCGACGCCACAGGCCTTGCCGACCATCTTCTGCGCCAGGGTAAAGCCCTTGGTGCTGGCGGCAGGTACATCGGGCTTGCGGAACAGGTCGGATGGACCCATGCCGAGTTCGGTGCGAGCCTTGTCGGTCAGACCACGACCAATGATCAGCGGAATACGGCCACCGGCGCGTACTTCGTCGAGCAGAACCTGGGTCTTGAGTTCGAAGGTGGTGATGACATCGTCAGTACCGTGCTTGCAAACCTTGCCTTCGTACACGTACAGGTCGATCACGTCGCCGGTGTTGATTTCGTTGACGTCGAACTCGATCGGCAGAGCGCCGGCATCTTCCATGGTGTTGTAGAAGATAGGAGCGATCTTGTTACCGAAGCAGAAACCGCCAGCGCGCTTGTTCGGCACGTAAGGGATGTCGTCGCCGAAGAACCAGAGTACCGAGTTGGTCGCTGATTTGCGCGAGGAGCCGGTACCTACCACGTCACCGACGTAGGCGACCGGAAAGCCTTTGGCTTTGACTTCTTCGATCATCTTCAGCGGGCCGATGGCGCCTTGCTCGTCCGGCACGATGCCGTCACGGGCCATTTTCAGCATGGCCAGGGCGTGCAGCGGGATATCAGGGCGTGACCAGGCATCCGGTGCGGGTGACAGGTCGTCGGTGTTGGTTTCGCCGGGGACCTTGAACACGCTCAGGCTGACTTTCTCGGCAACCGCAGGACGGTTAGTGAACCACTCGCCATCGGCCCAGGACTGCAATACAGCCTTGGCCTGGGCATTGCCCTTTTTCGCGCGGTCGGCTACGTCATGGAAAGCATCAAACATCAGCAGGGTGTGCTTGAGTTCCTTGGCGGCAGCGGCAGCCAGCTCGTCATTGTCGAGCAGTTCGACCAGAGTGACGATGTTGTAACCGCCCTGCATGGTGCCGAGCAGCTCAACCGCGCGTAATTTGGTCAGCAACGGAGAGGTGACTTCGCCCTTGGCCACGGCAGCCAGGAAGCCAGCCTTGACGTAGGCAGCTTCGTCAACGCCCGGCGGTACGCGGTTGGTCAGCAGGTCGAGCAGGAACTCTTGTTCGCCAGCAGGTGGGTTTTTCAGCAGGTCAACCAGACCGGCGGTTTGTTCGGCGTTCAGCGGCTGGGGCACGATGCCCTGTGCTGCGCGCTCTTCTACGTGTTTGCGATAGGCTTCAAGCACAATAATTACCCTCATCAGTCTGTTCTGCTTGTGGCGGAACGGTCATCCTCACGGACCAGGGAAGCACTGAATAAGCATCTTGAATAATAAGGGAGTTATTCAGTGCTTCCCCTGCATGCCGGCTACAAGGTTGGGTGCAGGTGTCTTGATGTTGCTGGCGGCGGGCATCCGGTAACTGGCCAGTTAGTTGGAACAGATACAAACGGAGTTGCGGGCAATCGCCTGACACACAGCCCTGACGGCGAGGCGATTCTACAGCAAGCGAGGGCTAAAGTTAAGCAGCGCCGGCCTTTGACCTTAGTCTTGTATCCATGCAGGCTGTTGCAGTTGGCTGCGCGGAACAGCACCTTAGTTTAATCTATCCAGTTCTCTGCCCATGGAACAGCGCATGCACAGACAATCTTTCACCGACACCACACCCTGCGTTGGACTCTGTTCTACCGTTTATGGTGATCAGGTATGCCGAGGGTGCAAGCGCTTCAGTCAGGAAATCATTGCCTGGAATGCGCTGACTCAGCCTCAACGTGCGGCCGTCTGGCAACGGCTGAGGCAATTGCTTGAACCCCTCTTGCATGAACGCATTGAGGTGCTCTCGGTCTTGACCTTGCGGCAGAGATTGACGCAGCTATCCCCCGGACTGCCGCAAGACATGCCCGTCATGCTGCTTGCGCATCGAGCCTTGTTGCGTGCCGTGGACCTAGATGCGCTGACGCAGATGGGGTTGAGGCTGCGCCCAGAGCAGGCCACAAAATCCTTGAAACAGGTGAGGGAGGAGCTGGATCAACAGTTCTTTGCCGTCTCTCAGGCGTATTATCAGCGGCACATGCTGCCGCAGGGCGAGCAGGTCAACTGATCCACTCGCCCCTTAAGGTTTATTTTTCCAGTACCTGTTCCAGATGCGCCATAGTGTCTTCCGGCTTCAATACCAGAATGTCCGAGTCGAGCTGGTCAAGAATAACCTCGGCCGTGTTGCCAATCAGGGCGCCGGCAATGCCTTTGCGGGCAACGGTGCCAATCACCGTGACGCTTGCAGCAATCTGCCGGGCTACCCTGGGGATCAGCGTATCGGCAGGGCCTTCGTCGATATGAATCTGATCCTGTGGCAGTGAAAACTGGGCAATATAGGCCGCAGCTTGATCCCGGTAGCGTGCAGCAATGTTTTCACGGACCTGGAAAACCGGATCGGCTGAAGACAGCATCGGGGCCGGATGGGCACTGACGATGTGCAGTTGGCCATTGATCATGTCGACAATATCGCCAGCATGGCTAACGATGGTGTCATGCAGTACGTGATGCTGATCGTCATGGTTACCCACATCAACCGCTGCCAGAACAGCACCTTTCATCCAGCTATCGGAGCCCTTGACCAGCAGAACCGGAGCCGGGCAATGACGCAGCAACTTCCAGTCATCCGGGGTCAGCAGGGCTTTTTTCAACGGATTGTCAGGCAGGTGCTGTTTGACAACCAGACCGCAGCCCTGGCTGCTAACCACGTGCACCACGGTGTCAGTCATGCTGCCTTTCCATTGCTGGCTGCACTCAGCCTTGAAGCCACTGGCACGCAGTTCAGTTGACAGCTCGTTCAGGACCGGGAGGTAGTCATGGCGGTCTTCGCAGACCAGCAGGTGCAGTTCGGATTCGATAACACCGGCGATCAGCTTGGCGCGCCCAAGGGCAACATGCGTGGATTGTGTCGGGTCAATAATGACCAGGATGCGTTTTATGGCTTGCATGGCAATCTCCTTTTATGCAGCCCATGGCCGCTATTGGTTTCTACCTACAATCTAGCTGAATCCTGGCAAATTACCTTTGATATGGATCAACCTGCAAGTGAAGGGTTGGCTCAAACAACAGGCTTAACCCTATAATCGCGTTAGAATTTCATATCAAGTAATGGAAAGCCCAGCATGTCCTTGCCGCAAGAGTTGATTGACTTTTTACCCTGCAGAACGCCCCAGAAATGGCTGGAACAAGCACTGCAGCATCCTGAAGAGCTGCTGATCGACCATGCCAACTGCGAGAAAAAGGCCGCCTCCACCGCGCTGAATCTGATGTTCCGGTATATCGACAAGCCCCAGTTACTGCAAAAAATGTCGAGGCTGGCGCGCGAAGAGTTGCGTCACTTCGAACAGGTCACCGCGCTGATGCACAAACGTGGAGTGGTCTATCGTGGTCTGTCGGCCAGCCAGTATGCGCAGCGCTTGCGTCAGCATGTCAGAACCACCGAGCCTGGCCGGCTGATTGACACGCTGATCATTGGTGCCTTTATCGAGGCCCGTTCCTGCGAGCGGTTTGCAAGCCTGGCACCCTGTCTGGATGAGGAATTGGCGGATTTCTATCGTTCACTGCTGAAATCCGAAGCACGGCACTATCAGGATTATTTGAACCTCGCACGCCAGTATGCCGACCAACCCATTGACCAGCGTATTGCTTTTTTTGCCGAGCATGAGGCGCAGGCCATACAGGCGCCTGATCTTGAATTTCGCTTTCATAGCGGTGCGTTGGCCAACCCTTTGGAAAACCCGAGCAATCAGCTTTAATGCGTCTATACTGCGGTTAATGCAATGTATTCATCTGTTCAGAAGGAAGCCTGATGAGAGGTTGTCACCCAGCATCGATTCGGTGCTTTGCCCTAACGCTGATTTCACTGCTGTTGAGCCTGAATGTTCAGGCTGCAACAGGACTGTGTGAGCGCATTGTCGTGACGGGTAATGCTCAGTATCCGCCCATCCTCTGGGTAGACCCGGACAATGAAAAGCTGCTCAAGGGGGCTGCCGTTGAGCTACTCAATATGGCGCTTGAGGATACCGGTGTCACTGCCGAGGTGCTGAACGTAGGTCCCTGGTCGCGCGCCCAGCAGGAGGTTCGCAGTGGCCGGGTGGATATGCTGGCCGGCGCCTTTCTCACCCGCGATCGTCTGTCCTACATGGATTACATTCATCCGCCCTATGTTGAAGTGCCCAGTGTTATCTTTGTAAAGCGGGGAGAGCTGTTTCCCTACAGTGGCTGGGACGACCTCAGGGACAAGCGTGGCAGTACTCTGGTAAACAACAGTTTTGGTCAGGCCTTCGATACCTTTGCCCGTGATCATCTGCGTATTGAGCAGGTGCCCTCGGTGGAACAGTCATTTCGCACCTTGCTGCGTGGTCGCGTCGATTATGTGATCTATGAGCGTTATCAAGGTCTTGCGCTGGCTGAACAATTGGGTTTTGAGGATCAACTGGAAGTTGTCGATGGTTCGCTGATCAACGAATATCTGTACTTCACCTTGTCGCACAATTCGGCCTGCAACTCGCCGGAACTGCGAGCCATACTGTCGCAATCCATGCTCGATCTGACCAACCGTGGTGAGCCGCGTCGTTTGTTGAACAAGTACCGCGATATCTGGTCCGAGCAGTTTGCTCCGGTTGAAGCGGAGATCTCGCCCGTCCCTGTCATGGAGTGATATGTCAGCAAGCAGAACAGTTTGTTCTGCTTGCTGTTGCATCCTGACGCTTTCCTGCGCTGTTATCCTAGTCTGTTGGTTTGACAGCCCCTTTGCTGTCGACAATCATCGACCGGGGGTCTCGGAGAGCGTTCATGAGCCGTCTTTTGTACCAGCAGATCGCGCATCAATTGGCTGAAGATATCCACAAGGGGTTTTATCGGCCCGGTGAGCGCGTGCCTTCGGTACGCAAGTTGAGCCTGCAAAAGGGCGTTAGCCACGCCACTGTGCTGCATGCCTATGCCACGCTGGAGGATCAGGGGCTGATTCGGGCGCGACCGCAATCGGGTTACTACGTCCATGAAAGCCCTTTGTTGACCGCACCAAAGCCAGCCATTGCCGAGGTGCAGCCACCCCATACGGTGACCCGCAGCGGCATCATCAGCGAGATTTTGCGCCAATCCCGTCGCGAGGGCGTGATGCCGCTGGGGGCGGCGGTGCCCTCAAGTGATTACTTGCCGCTGCGTGCGTTACATCAGCAGATGAGCAAGGTCACGCGCTTTCATGGGCGCAAGGCTTACAGCTATATTTTCAGCCCTGGTTTCGAGCCGTTGCGACGACAGGTAGCGATTCGCATGCGTGATGCTGGAGCAAGGGTTGAACCGGCTGAGGTGGTGATCACCAATGGCTGTGTCGAGGCATTGCAGCTGTGCCTGCGTGCGCTGACCAAACCGGGTGATCTGATTGCCACTGAGTCGCCAGGCTACTACGGGCTGTTGCAGCTGTGTGAACTGCTGGAATTGCAGGTAATTGAAATCCCTACCGACCCGGACAGCGGCATCAGCCTTGAATCGCTGACGGCAGCGTCAGAGAAATGGCCGATCAAGGCGCTGGTGATGACCGCACGTTGCGGCAATCCCATGGGCGCGACCATGACGGTCTCGCGCCAGCGTGCACTGCTCGAGCTGATGGCAGCGCACGACATCCCGATTGTTGAAGATGATATTTATGGTGAGCTGGTGTTCGAGTCAGGGCAATCGCGTGCCTTGAAAGCTTTCGATCTCAACGATAACGTTTTGTACTGCTCGAGTTTTTCAAAAACCATTTCGCCCGGCGTACGCATTGGCTGGGTAGTGGCCGGCAAGTACCAGGATGCAATAGAAAAGCTGCAGACCTTTACCACCATGTCCGCCAGCAGTGTCAGCCAGATGGCCATGGCGGCCTATCTGGAAAATGGTGGGTATGACCGTCACCTGCGTTACATCCGAGAGGCCTATCGGCGCAATCTAAGCCAGTTCCAATTGGCGGTGCAGCATTATTTTCCCGAGGGTACGCAATTTACTCGACCCAAAGGTGGCTTTCTGTTGTGGGTAAGCCTGCCGGGTGGACTGGATGCGCAGATGCTGTTTAATCAAGCCCTGGAGCAGGGCATCAGTATCGCGCCTGGTACCGTGTTCAGTAACTCGGACCAGTTCAATCACTGTCTGCGACTGAACTGCGGGGTCCCCTGGAGTCAGGAGACTGAGCGCGCAGTGAGGACGCTGGGTGAGTTGGCTAAAGACTTATTGAATAAAAACAATTTGATACGGGAGGTTGTTGAGGAGAAGGTTCGGGTTTCTGCTGGTTAAGAGTGACCTGTGACCTTCGCGGCAGGGCCGCCGCTCCCACCTGAAGTTGAGGCATGCCTTGGTAGGAGCGGCGGCCCCGCCGCGAAAGCGAAGCCGTAAACCGAGAAGCAGGTAACTAGCGAGCTGCCAATCTGGCCCGCGCCACCCTTGAGCCATTCTCCCGGCCAATCACTCGGCTGATCCTTGCGCCGGCATCAATCAGTCGATCCAGATCAATTCCGCTTTCAATGCCCATCCCGTTCAGCATGTAAAGCACGTCCTCAGTGGCCACATTACCCGTGGCGCCCTTGGCATAGGGGCAGCCACCGAGCCCGGCTACGGAGGCATCGAAGACCGAAACACCCTCAAGCAGGCTGGCGTAGATGTTGGCCAATGCCTGACCGAAGGTGTCATGGAAGTGTCCAGCCAAATGCTCACGTGGCACCTGCCGCGCGCAGGCGTCAATCAGCTTGCGGGTCGCACCCGGAGTACCAGTACCTATGGTGTCGCCCAGTGACACCTCATAGCAGCCCATGGCATACAACTCGCCAGCGATATGGGCGACCTGCTCGGCGCTGATATCACCGTCATAGGGGCAGCCCAGTACGCAGGAAATATACCCGCGTACTTTCAGTCCAGCAGCCTGTGCCGCCTCGAGTACGGGCGCAAAACGCTCTATGCTCTGGGCGATCGAGCAGTTGATATTGCGTTGGGAGAAGGCTTCCGAGGCCGCGGCAAACACCGCCACTTCTTTAACATTGGCTTCAAGAGCCGCATGCAAGCCTTTGATATTCGGTGTTAATGCTGAATAGCTGACCCTGGGCATACGCTGGATACCGGCAAAGACATCGGCCGAGCCCGCCATCTGCGGTACCCAGGTTGGCGAGACGAAACTGCCGACTTCAATGTGCTGCAATCCGGCGGCTGACAGGTCATCAACCAGCCTGACCTTGTCTGCCACGCTGATGGGTTGCTGTTCATTCTGCAGGCCGTCGCGCGGGCCCACTTCAACCAGGCGGACGGCGGCGGGGAGGGAATTGGACATGGGCTTCGTTACTCAATTACTTATCGCAGGGATTCAAGCTTCCGGTTTTTGTGGCTCAAGATCAATCAGCAACTGGCCTTCGCTGACCATATCGCCTTCGGCGCACCGCAGTGCCGTGACCAGACCCGCCTGCGGCGCGCGGATGGCGTGTTCCATTTTCATGGCTTCGACCACCAGTAACAGGCTGCCGGCCTCGACCTGGTCGCCGGGATTAACCAGCACTCTGACAATGCTGCCGTTCATGGGCGCCTGCAGGCCACCGGCATCCTGCCTGTTTTTGTCTGTAATACCCAATGGGTCAAAGGCTTCAATCCTGTGCCAGTACCCCTGCCATTGCAAAAACAGCGAGGTGCCACGGCGGGCAAAAGGCAGCTGCTGGTTCACACCATCAAGTTGACCGTTCAGACAGCCCTTGTTGTGGTCCAGGCTGCACGCAGCCAAGGGCAGGTTGGTCAGCACCCTGTGCTGCCCAGTGCAGCTCAGATGCAAGCTGAAAGCGGGTGCTGCAGCGGAGCGCCAGCCTGTAGGTTCAGCCCAGGGACTATAGGGGTCCGCCGTTGGATTCTGGCCTGGCAGACTGAGCAACCAGGCGCAGCCAGCCAGTTGCCAGAAGCGCAGATCCAGTTCCGGTATGCCAGGCAAGAGCCGTTCGGCGTGGCGTGGAATAAAACCGGTATCCACCTCGCCAGCGATAAAGGCCGGGTGCTGCATGATGCGTTGGGCAAAACCCAGGTTGGTTTCGATTCCGGCCGCTTGGGTGTTGCGCAGCAGCTCGAGCAGGTTCAGTCGCGCTGCTTCACGGGTCTCCCCCCAGGCAATCAGCTTGGCCAGCATCGGATCATAGAAGGGCGACACCTGTTCGCCCTCGCTGATACCGCTATCGACCCTTTGGCCGCTGCGCAGTTCAGGTAGCTGAAACACGGCAAGCTGGCCACTGGCAGGCATGAAATCCTGCTCCGGGTTCTCGGCATACAGACGGGCCTCAATGGCATGGCCGTTCAGCGGTACCTGTTGCTGGTTAAAGGGTAGCGGATTGCCCTCGGCTACTCGTAGTTGCCAGGCGACCAGATCGACGCCGGTAATGGCCTCGGTGACGGGATGCTCGACCTGCAAGCGGGTGTTCATCTCCATGAAGTAGAAGCGTTGCTGCTCATCCAGCAGAAACTCGACCGTGCCGGCACCCACATAGTTGATGGCCTGAGCTGCCCGCACGGCTGCCTCACCCATGCGTTGACGCAACGCGGTGCTCAGTCCGGGGGCAGGGGCCTCTTCGATGACCTTCTGATGCCGACGCTGAATCGAGCAGTCACGTTCGTTCAGATGAATGCAGTGGCCGTGCTGGTCGGCAAAGATCTGGATTTCGATATGCCTTGGGCGGGCCAGATAGCGCTCGACCAGCATTCGGCCATCGCCAAAGGCCGCCTTTGCCTCGCGCTGTGCCGAGGCCAGTGCATCGGCCATCTCGGTTGGGCTATTGACCACTTTCATGCCCTTGCCGCCACCGCCGGCAACGGCTTTCAACAGGACCGGGTAGCCGATCTTGTCGGCTTCGGCAATAAACCGGGCGGTATCTTGCGCATCGCCATGGTAGCCCGGCACCAGAGGCACCCCTGCCTGTTCCATCAGCGCCTTGGCTGCCGCTTTGCTGCCCATGGCGTCTATTGCGGCGGGCGGCGGACCAATAAAGATCAGGCCCTGGTCGGCGCAGGCGCGGGCGAAGGCGGCATTCTCCGAGAGAAAACCATAGCCGGGATGAATGGCCTGGGCGCCACTGGATTGGGCCGCAGATAGAATCAAATCAGCACGCAGATAGCTGTCACCCGGTTTGGTACCGCCCAGATTGATGGCCCTATCGGCTTCGCGGACATGCAGCGCATGGGCGTCTATGGCGCTATGCACCGCGACAGTCTCTATACCGAGCTGGCGTGCGGTGCGGATGATCCGGCAGGCAATTTCACCACGGTTGGCAATCAGCAGGCGTGTGATCATGGTCGCTCCCATCAATCGGAATCTGTACCGGCGGTGACTAACTGCCAGGCGGGTGGGCGTTTTTGCAGAAAGGCATTCAAACCTTCCTGGCCTTCCGGGCTTACGCGGGTGCGGGCAATGGCTGCTTCGGTGTAGCGGCGCAGGGCAGGGCTGAGTTCGCCCTGTTTGACCTCCTGCAGCAGGGCCTTGGTAGCACGCATGGCCGCCGGGCCATTGAGCAGCAGATTGCTGGCCCAGTCACTGACGGCCTGCTCCAGTTCAGCGCTGCTGTAGGTAGCTTGCAGCAGACCCATTTGCAGCGCTTGTGTCGCATCAAAGCGCTCGGCGGTCAGGGCGAAGCGGCGCACCGCTCGTGCGCCCATGGCCTGGACCAGATAAGGACTGATGACCGCCGGCAGGATGCCCAGCTTGACCTCGGACAGGCAGAACAGACTGTCATCGCTGCCAATCGCCATATCACAGCAACTGATCAGGCCCAGCGCCCCGCCAAAGGCGGCGCCCTGGACTACTGCCAGGGTGGGCAGCTTGAGCTGGTGCAGGCTGGCCATGACCTGGGCCAGTTCGCGCGCATCGTTCAGGTTGGCGTTGTAATCCAGTGTGGCACTGTCCTGCATCCAGGCCAGATCAGCACCCGCGCAAAAATGCTTGCCGCGCCCGCGCAGCAGCATGAAACGCAATTCCGGCCGCGCCTCAACCTCGTCAAAGGCCAGCAGCAGCTCACGGATCATCTCGGCGTTAAAGGCATTGTGCTTGTCAGGCCGGTTGAGCCACAGGGTGGCGATGCCGGTGGCGCTGTAGTCGAGTTCGAGGGTTTTGAAGTCGGACATGTGTTTCTCGATAAGTGGTGATTAGTTGGCTAGAGGCTTGAAGCTTGAAGCTTGAAGCTTGAAGTTAAAAAAAACCCGTTACTCCATGCCAATTGGTCATGCTTTTCCAGCTTCCAGCTTCCAGCTTCCAGCTTCCAGCGCGGCGCTTCGCGCCGCTTACATTCTGAAAACCCCAAACCGGCTGGGTTCAATCGGGGCATTCAGGGCGGCGGAGAGCGCCAGGGCCAAGACCTCGCGGGTCTCTGCCGGATCAATTACACCGTCGTCCCAGAGCCGGGCACTGGAGTAGTAGGGGTGTCCCTGGCGATCATACTGCTCAAGAATCGGCTCACGCAGTTGCGCCTGTTGCGCCTCGGTGAACTCCTCGCCACTGCGTTCGGCCTGTTCACGCTTGACCTGAACCAGCACGCCGGCAGCCTGTTCGCCGCCCATCACGGAAATCCTTGCATTCGGCCACATCCATAGAAAGCGCGGGTCATAGGCACGGCCACACATGCCGTAATTACCCGCGCCAAAGCTGCCGCCGATGATCACTGTGAACTTGGGTACCTGAGCACAGGCCACCGCCGTGACCAATTTGGCGCCATGCTTGGCAATGCCACCGGCTTCGTACTTTTGCCCGACCATGAAACCGGTGATGTTCTGCAGAAAGATCAGCGGAATGCCGCGCTGGCAGGCCAGCTCGATAAAGTGCGCGCCTTTTTGCGCGGACTCACTGAACAGAATGCCGTTGTTCGCGAGAATGGCTACCGGGTAGCCGTGCAGGTGGGCGAAACCGCAGACCAGGGTGCTGCCATACTGTGCCTTGAACTCGTCAAAGAGCGAGTCATCCACCAGACGAGCAATGACTTCACGTACATCGTAGGGTTGCTTGGGGTCCGCCGGGATCAGTCCGTAGAGTTCACTGGCCGGATAGCGCGGTGGCAGCGGTGGGCGATGTGTCAGCCTGCCTAGTTTCTGCCAGTTCAGGTTGGCAACGCAGCGTCGGGCCATGGCCAGGGCCTGCTCGTCATTCTCGGCATAATGGTCGGCCACACCGCTGACCTTGCAATGCACATCGGCACCACCCAGGGCTTCAGCGCTGATGATCTCGCCGGTAGCGGCCCGCACCAGCGGTGGCCCGGCGAGAAAGATGGTCGCCTGATTGGCAACCATGATGGCTTCATCGGCCATGGCCGGGACATAGGCCCCGCCTGCCGTACAGGAACCCATAACCACGGCGATCTGGGGAATACCCTTGGCACTCATGTTGGCCTGATTGAAGAATATCCGCCCAAAGTGCTCGCGATCCGGGAATACCTCATCCTGACTGGGTAAATTGGCGCCGCCGGAGTCGACCAGATAAATGCACGGCAGTCGGTTCTGTTCGGCAATGGCCTGGGCGCGCAGGTGTTTCTTCACCGTCAACGGGTAGTAGGAACCGCCTTTGACCGTCGCATCGTTGGCGACAATCATGCACTCCACACCCTCAACCCGGCCAATGCCAGCAATGATCCCGGCTGCCGGTACGGCCTCGCCATACACCTCATGGGCGGCCAAGGCTGCAATTTCCAGAAAGGCCGAGCCAGCATCCAGCAGCCTATCAATCCGCTGGCGCGGCAACAGCTTGCCTCGCGACACATGCCGCTCCTGCGCGACCGCACCACCCCCTTCAGACACCTTGCCGAGTAACTGCCGCAGCTCATCGACCAGCTGGCGCATGGCATCGCTGTTGGTCTTGAATTCAGCGGAGGTCGAATGAACCTGTGTAGTGAGAATGCTCATTGCAATCCTCCTGAGCTAGAAGCTGGAAGCTTGAAGCTGGAAGAAAACCCCGAGCTGCTTCCAGCTTTCAGCTTCAAGCTTCCAGCTTGTTTACCGCGTTTCATTAAACAACTCCCGCCCGATCAGCATGCGTCGGATCTCACTGGTGCCGGCGCCGATTTCATAGAGCTTGGCGTCGCGCAGCAGGCGGCCGGCGGGGTAGTCGTTGATGTAACCGTTGCCGCCGAGAATCTGGATGGTATCCAGGGCCATTTGCGTGGCGCGTTCGGCGGTGTAGAGAATCACCCCGGCAGCATCCTTGCGAGTCGCTTCACCGCGATCGCAGGCCTGGGCCACGGCATACAGGTAAGCGCGGCTGGCATTCAGTTGGGTGTACATGTCGGCCACCTTGCCCTGGATCAGCTGGAACTCGCCAATGCTTTGGCCGAACTGTTTGCGATCATGGATATAGGGGACAACTACATCCATGCAGGCCTGCATGATGCCCACCGGGCCACCAGCCAGTACCACGCGTTCATAGTCCAGGCCGCTCATCAGCACCTTGACCCCTGAATGGAGTCCGCCCAGCACGTTCTCAGCCGGTACGCTGACGTTCTCAAAAATCAGTTCACAGGTGTTTGAACCGCGCATACCCAATTTGTCGAGCTTGGGGCCGCGGGAAAAGCCGGGCCAGTTGCGTTCGACCAGAAAGGCGGTAATGCCATGTGGTCCCAGCTCTGGCGCAGTCTTGGCATAGATCACGTAGACATCGGCGTCCGGTCCATTGGTAATCCACATTTTGCTGCCGTTCAGAACAAAGCAGTCGCCGTGCTGCTCGGCACGCAATTTCATGCTGACGACATCGGAGCCGGCATTGGGTTCGCTCATGGCCAGGGCACCAACATGCTCGCCGCTCAGCAGTTTGGGCAGATAGCGGACCTTCTGTTCGGCACTGCCGTTGCGGTTGATCTGGTTGACGCAGAGGTTGGAGTGGGCACCGTAGGACAGCCCCACCGAGGCCGAGGCACGACTGATTTCTTCCATGGCGATCACATGGGCCAGGTAGCCGAGCCCGGAGCCGCCCAGCTCGTCGGGCACCGTGATGCCGAGTAAGCCCAGATCGCCGAAGCGCGTCCACATGCCCTGCGGGAACTGGTTGTCCCGATCAATCCCGGCTGCCAACGGGGCCAGTTCGGTGCGGACAAAGGCGCTGACCTGGTCGCGCAGCATGTCGATGGTCTCACCGAGGGCAAAGTTCAAAGAGGTGTAATGCATGTCATCACCTGCCTGTTGTTATTGTGTGGGCGCCCGTCAGGCGGGCTGTTGCTGGTCTGGCCGGGTTGACAGAAGGGCGGCCTGGCAGCGCTCCTCGGCGGTATCCAGTTCGATCTGCATCTGCTGGATATCGAGTAGCTGCTGGTCCAGTTGAGCACGGCGTTCGGCGATCTTGTTCAGCATGCTGGTCAGTTGGCGCTGATTACCTCCAGAAGGGTCATAGAGGCAGATCAGGTCGCGGCATTCGGCCAAAGAAAAGCCGATACGCTTGCCACGCAGAATCAGTTTGAGGGTGACGCGGTCACGTGCGGAATAGATGCGTTCGTTACCCCGGCGCTGAGGTGACAGCAGCCCCTGTTCTTCATAAAAGCGAATTGCCCGGGTGGTGATATCCAGCTCCCGGGCCAAGTCAGATATTGAGTAAGTCGACATGATCATGCGGCGCCTTGTGCTTTACCTTTACGTTAACGTAAGGCTGCAGGCGCCATTCTGTCAAGCCAGGCAGGTTGGAGAGAGCAGAAGAGGTTGGTAAAAGGCGGGTAACTGCCCGCCCATAGTTATCAGGACTGCGCGGCTTCGCGTTCTTTCAGGGTACGGCGCTCGACCAGTTGCGACAGCTCGATGATCTGCTCACGCATCCAGCGGTTGGCTGGATCCTGATCGGTACTTTCGTGCCAGAACAGGTGGGTTTCAATCGGTGGTACGTCATCAATTGGCAGTTGCACGAAATGCAGGTTGTGCCGCCGGGCAAAGCGCTCATGCACGGTCATGACCAGATCGGTTGAATCGAGCACCAGTGGGGCCATCTGGTAATGCTGCGAGCGCATCACCACCTTGCGCTGCAGGCCAATCTTGCCAAGCGCCAGATCCACATGTCCCAGGCCATTGCGACGGCTGGAAATATGAATGTGCGACTGGGCAAGATAATCGTCCAGGGTGATCTTGCCTTTGCTCGCCAGCGGATGATCCCGGCGCATGACGCAGACCCCACGGTCTTCGAAAAGTTTGACGTGACGTACCTGGGTATCGGTATTCAACGGCGCATCGATGGCAAAATCCAGGCGCCCAGCAGCCAGTTCCTTGGTGGTTTCCCGGCGTCGGGTAAGAAAGCTGTCTATCTTAATGTTGGGGGCCATGCGTCGAATACGCGCCGCCAGGTGCGGCAGGATCACGGCTTCATTGAGGTCGGTCATGCTGATACGGTAAGTTTTGGTGGCCTGCTCCGGATTGA
This sequence comes from Halopseudomonas sp. 4NH20-0008, assembly GCF_057548395.1. NCBI lineage: Bacteria > Pseudomonadati > Pseudomonadota > Gammaproteobacteria > Pseudomonadales > Pseudomonadaceae > Halopseudomonas > Halopseudomonas sp. 4NH20-0008. The sequence goes on along the minus strand of NZ_BAAJMD010000004.1, from coordinate 63,319 downwards.
AGCTGCGGCTTTCCTGAACGGATACGCGCAACAACTGCAGTGCACTGCGCACCGGTGTGATGATGTTCTGCGCCATGGGCGTGGGCACCATGCCCTGCGCGGTACGGACAAACAGCGGATCGTTGAAGGTTTCACGCAGGCGGGCCAGGGCATTACTGACAGCGGGCTGGGTGATGCCAACAATCTGTCCGGCGCGGGTCAGGTTGGCTTCGGTATAAATGGCATCAAACACAATGAACAGGTTTAGATCGACTTTACTCAGGTTCATCGCAGCATCATCCTTCGATAGGTTTGATTGACTCAATGCGAGACAGCGTTCGTTACATAATAGGCCAAGTATATATTGCTTATGAATGTTTATACACGCAGAAAATAGGTTAGATAAATCCACATACCTCATCTAGCATCAATGGGGAGATTTATCACTGTCACCAGAAAAGGCATGCAATTATGGATTTTGGATACTCGCCCAAGGTTAAAGAGCTTCGCGAACGTGTTGATGCATTCATGCAGGAACATGTTTTCCCTGCGGAGCCAATCTTTCATCATCAGGTCAATGAAGGTGATCGCTGGCAGCCCACCGCTGTTGTTGAGGAGCTCAAGGTCAAGGCGCGTGCCGCCGGTCTGTGGAACCTGTTTCTGCCTGAGTCCGAGCTGGGTGCAGGCCTGACCAACCTCGAATACGCGCCACTGGCCGAGCTGATGGGTCGTTCCGGCCTGGCTTCAGAAGCCTTCAACTGCAGCGCGCCAGACACCGGCAACATGGAAACCATCGTCCGCTACGGTAATGAAGAACAGAAAGAACGCTGGTTGAAGCCGCTGCTGGCCGGCGAAATTCGTTCCTGCTTCGGCATGACCGAGCCCGGTGTCGCTTCTTCGGATGCGACCAATATGCAGGCCAATGCCCGCCGCGAAGGCGACGAGTGGGTTATCAACGGTCGCAAGTGGTGGACGTCCGGTGCCTGTGATCCACGTTGCAAGATCATGATTTTCATGGGTCTGACCAATCCCGATGCGCCGCGTCACCAGCAGCACTCGATGATTCTGGTGCCGATGGACTCGCCCGGCCTGAAGGTTATTCGTCCGCTGCCGGTTTTCGGTTATGACGACGCTCCGCACGGTCACGCTGAAGTGGTTCTGGAGAACGTCCGCGTTCCCTATGACAACGTACTGCTGGGTGAGGGTCGTGGTTTCGAGATCGCCCAGGGTCGCCTTGGGCCAGGCCGTATTCACCACTGCATGCGTTCCATCGGTGCCGCCGAGCGTGCATTGGAGCTGATGTGCAAGCGCTCGGTTGAACGTGAAGCCTTCGGCAAGCGTCTGGCGCAGTTGGGCGGCAACATCGACCTGATCGCAGAGTCGCGTATCGACATCAACCAGGCTCGCCTGTTGACCCTGAATGCCGCCTACATGATGGATACCGTCGGCAACAAGGTCGCCAAGAGCGAAATTGCCCAGATCAAGGTTGTTGCACCCAATGTGGCCCTGCGCGTCATTGACCGTGCCATTCAGATGCATGGTGGTGCTGGTGTCTCCGAGGACTTCCCGCTGGCGCACATGTACGCCATGCAGCGTACCCTGCGTCTGGCCGATGGTCCGGACGAAGTGCACCGTGCCGCGATTGGCAAGCACGAGCTGGGACGTTATATGCCAGCCCGCTGATCCAAGGCTGCTGACGGAAAAACCGCTCCAATGTGAGCGGTTTTTTTATGCCCCGTGATCAATAGCCAGCAGACGTGGCAAAGCGCACTCGATGGGTAGTCGAATGTGCAGGCTTTGCTGGCGTTGACGTTGGCCGAAGCGGCCAGGGCAACCGGGCAGGGTACCCGGATTAACGAGCGCGGTAGGTGATGCGACCCTTGGTCAGGTCGTAGGGAGTCAGTTCAACACGCACTTTGTCGCCGGTCAGAATGCGGATGTAGTTCTTGCGCATTTTGCCTGAAATGTGGGCAGTTACTACGTGGCCGTTTTCCAGTTCAACGCGGAACATGGTGTTCGGCAACGTATCAACGATGGTGCCTTCCATTTCAATACTGTCTTCTTTTGCCATTAAGCAAAGGCCTCTCAAATGTCGGGAATTCAACGGGCAAAACAGGTCATGCCCGTAAAAAAGGTGAGCAATTGTGCCTGAAAAGTGCACAACAGCCAAGGCGCATCGTGTTTTTTGCAACGCGTGGGCTGTAAATAATCAGGTAATCAGGATCCAGCGCTGGTTGGCGAGCATCTCAAGCGGCCGGTATTCGGTCTTGTAATTCATTTTGCGGCAACTCTTGATCCAGTAACCCAGGTACACCGCATGCAAGCCCCTGCGCCGGGTCTCCTCAATCTGCCAGAGGATGGCAAAACGCCCAAGGCTGCGCTTGGGCAGGTTCGGGTCGTAGAAGGTGTAGACAGCAGACAGGCCGTTATCCAGCAAATCAGTGACAGCGACGGCAACCAGTCGACCTTCCAGCCTGAAGGTCAGAAAGCGGCAGAAGGGTAGATCGCGGACAAGAAAGGAGCTGAACTGCTCGCGGCTGGGCGGATACATGTCGCCATCACCATGCCGCGCTTCGATATAGCGCGCATACAGCTGGTAGATCTCATCGGTCATCAACGGCGGCTGTTCGCTGACCTCAAGATCGGCGTTGCGTCGGCTGATGCGGCGTTGCTGGCGAGTCGGGATGAACTGCGCAACCGGAATGCGACAGGCAATGCAGGCGTTGCAGCTCTGGCAATGTGGACGATAGAGATGGTCACCACTGCGCCTGAAGCCCAGGTCCGAGAGCTGGCTGTAGGTGGTTGAATCAATGCTTTTCTGCGGATCAAGGAATAGCGTGGTGGCCCGCTCTTCCGGCAGGTAGCTGCAGCCATGGGGCTGGGTGGCGTAAAACTTGAGCTGGGCCAGATCGGTCATGATGGCAGGTTCGTTGAGACTCGTAAGCAGTATAGGCCGAGTTGCCCGGAGGGTGAAGCCGGCCGGTGATGGACTATTGCGTGACGCCCCAGGCGCTGGGTATATCTTCACTGCAATCGCGTTGCAACTGTGCCAGAAATTGCTCGCGATCCATGGATTCGGCGCCCAGGCTGAACAGGTGGTCGGTGGGCATCTGGCAGTCGATCAGACTGAATCCCCAGCTGGCCAACTGCCTGACCAGATGAATAAAGGCCGCCTTGGAGGCATTGCTGCGGCGGCTGAACATCGACTCGCCAAAAAATACCCGGCCAATGGCCAGGCCGTAGAGTCCGCCGACCAGAACAGTGTCTTCCCAGACCTCGACCGAGTGGGCTACACCTAAGGCATGCAGGCGTCGGTAAGCGGCCTGCATTTCTTCGGTAATCCAGGTCGAGTCGGCATAGGCTCTAGGTTCAGAACAAGCGCGAATCACGCCGGCAAAATCGCGGTCGATACTCAGGTGCAGATCGCTTTGGCGCAGGAATTTTTGCATGCTGCGGGATATATGCAGCTTTTTCGGGATCAGAACGGTGCGCGGGGCGGGGCACCACCAGAGCAGCGGTTGACCATCCTGATACCAGGGAAAGATGCCGCGCCGATAAGCGGCCAAAAGTCGGGCGGGGGACAGATCACCACCGGCAGCGAGCAGTCCGGGTGGGTCCGCCAGTGCCATCTCGGCCTGTGGGAACTCCAGGCTATCCGGATCAAGCCAGGTCAATTGCGTCATACGGAGCCTTGGGTGTGACTGGATGATTTAAATGGTTTATCAGCTATCTGATATAAGTTATTGTCAGATATGAATATAGTTCAGGAATCTGGTGCAGTACAAAGGGCCTTGGCCCTGCCGTTCGTGTTGTTTCCGCCGAGGCGGGAGCACAGAGCGCAAACGGCATTTATGAATTCCCCTGCCGGACATCGTACAATGACCGGCGTTCAACAATGGAAGCCTGCGTTTTGAAGGATAACAAAGTCTCGACAGCCATGCCGGTATGGCGTGAACAACTGACCCTGCGGTTACGCGAAGGCGCGTTGCTGGCGATGATTGCCCTGTGCCTGTACCTGTGCATGGCACTGTTTACCTACCAGACCAGTGATCCGGGCTGGACCCGCAGTGGTGATACCGCGCAGGTGAGCAATGCCGGTGGCAGCATGGGCGCCTGGATTGCCGATGTGCTACTGCTCGCGTTGGGTTATCTGGCCTATCTGTTTCCGCTGATCGTCGCCCTCAAGGTGTGGCAGATGTTCCGCCGTCGTCATTTGCCTTTTATCTGGAATGGCTGGCTGTTTTCCTGGCGCCTGATTGGTTTTGTACTGACCTTGCTGGCGGGTACCGCGCTGGCCGCGCTGCATGGCTCACAACCAGCACATTTTCCTGATGGCGCCGGCTCCGGCGGGGTGCTGGGGCAGTTGTTGTCACAACTGGCTTACCCGATTCTGAACATGCAGGGCAGTACCTTGGTATTCCTCACTCTGTTTCTGTTCGGTCTGACGGTGTTTACCAATCTGTCGTGGTTCAAGGTCATGGAACTGACTGGGCGCATTACCCTGGATTTGCTCGACCTGCTCAAGCGGGCCTGGGCCAGTTGGCGAGCCCGTCGTGCCTCAACAGCCCTGCAGCGTGAGATGCCAGGTCGGCCCGGCAAGCAGCCGGCTGCCCGCAGTGAGCCGGTATTCAGCGCCGCAGACCAGCGTCAGGCTGATGCGTCCAAGGCTCAGCGCCAGGAAGCCCTGGCCAAACATGTGGCGGCCCGGGAACACCGGCTGCCGCCGGAAATCGTCCCGCTGGACACCAAACCGGTTGAAGCCAGTGTGCGACTGCAGAAGGAAAAGCAGTCACGCCTGTTCAGCGACAGTGTCGAGCCCGGTTCGCTGCCGCCGATTTCCCTTCTGGACCCTGCGAGCAAGAAGCAGAAGGGCTTTTCCGCCGAGTCGCTGGAGGGCATGTCGCGTCTACTGGAACTCAAGCTCAAGGACTTCGGGGTTGAGGCGGAAGTAGAGAAGGTGCAGCCGGGCCCCGTGATTACTCGCTTCGAGATTCAGCCGGCACCGGGTGTGAAGGTCAGCAAGATTTCCAACCTGGCCAAGGATCTGGCCCGCTCGCTGGCGGTGATCAGTGTGCGGGTGGTCGAGGTGATTCCCGGCAAGACCACTGTCGGTATCGAAATTCCCAACGAAGACCGTGAAATCGTGCGCCTGTCCGAGGTGCTGGAAACCCGCGAATTTGACGAGGCCACCTCGCCGGTGACGCTGGCGCTGGGGCATGATATCGGCGGTCATCCGGTCATGGCTGATCTGGCCAAGATGCCCCACCTGCTGGTGGCGGGTACCACGGGCTCGGGTAAGTCGGTGGGTGTCAATGCCATGCTGCTGAGCATTCTGTTCAAGTCGCCGCCAGAGGAAGTGCGCTTGATCATGATCGACCCGAAGATGCTGGAACTGTCGATCTATGAAGGTATTCCGCACCTGCTGGCACCGGTTGTGACCGATATGAAAGAAGCGGCGAACGCTCTGCGTTGGTGTGTCGCCGAGATGGAACGTCGCTACAAACTGATGGCCGCCATGGGTGTGCGTAACCTCGCTGGCTTCAATCGCAAGGTCAAGGATGGCCAGAAAGCCGGTACGCCGTTGACAGACCCGCTTTACCGTCGCGAGTCCATGGATGATCTGGCTCCGGAACTCGAGACGCTGCCAGTGATCGTAGTAGTAATCGATGAATTTGCTGACATGATGATGATCGTCGGCAAAAAGGTTGAAGAGCTGATTGCGCGCATTGCCCAGAAAGCCCGCGCCGCCGGTATTCACCTGATCCTGGCAACCCAGCGGCCCTCGGTGGATGTGATTACCGGTCTGATCAAGGCCAATATCCCGACCCGTATGGCTTTCCAGGTATCGAGCAAGATTGACTCGCGCACCATTCTTGATCAAGGCGGGGCAGAGCAGCTGCTCGGGCATGGCGACATGCTCTACATGCCACCCGGTACCAGCTTGCCGGTCCGCGTGCACGGCGCCTTTGTCTCCGACGAGGAAGTACACCGGCTGGTGGATGAGTGGAAGAAGCGCGGTGAGCCGGATTACATCCAGGATATTCTTGATGGTGCCGATGACGGCGCCGGTTCGGCCTTCGACACCTCCGGTGGCATGGGTGGTGGCGACAGCGAAGAAGATGCGTTGTACGACGAGGCTGTACGCTTTGTCTGCGAAAGCCGTCGGGCATCCATTTCGGCCGTGCAGCGCAAGCTGAAAATCGGCTATAACCGCGCCGCCAGAATGATTGAAGCCATGGAAATGGCCGGGGTAGTGACCCCGATGAATACCAACGGTTCGCGTGAGGTCATTGCACCGCCCCCGGTGCGTGACTGACACTGCCAGCTCTGACCCAGTCCAATTGGAGATACCCCACTGCCATGTTGAAAACCCTGCTGCTTCCCGGTCTTGCTGCCCTGTTGCTGAGTCTATCGGTACAGGCCCAGACCGATGATCAGGCTGTTGCTGCCGAGCGGCTTAACGGTCTGTTATCCAGTGCCAATACCATTACTGCCACCTTCTCGCAGATGACCTTGAGTTCCAATGGCGCCAATATGCAGGAAGCGACCGGTCAGATGGAGCTCAAGCGCCCCGGGATGTTTTACTGGCACACCGATGCCCCCCTGGAGCAGGTGGTGGTTACCGACGGCGTGAAGATGTGGCTGTATGATCCGGACCTGATGCAGGTCATTGTGCAGGATATGGACATGCGCCTGACCCATACGCCGGCCTTGTTGCTGTCGGGTGACGTCAGCACCCTGCAGGAAAGCTTCAATATCCTCATCAACGAGGGGGGCGATGTGGTTGATTTCGTGCTGACACCCAAGGTCAATGACACCCTGTTCGATACCTTGCGGGTGTCTTTCTGGGGCGGCGTGATCAACGATATGCAGATCAGCGACGCGGTCGGCCAGCGCACCAATATCCTGTTCAGCAATGTGCAGATCAACGAGCCAATCGATGATCAGCGTTTCGTTTTTGTCGCGCCAGATGGCGTCGATGTCATCAGTGACTGAACCCGGACTGTTTGATGCGCAGTCGGCCAGTCAACCACTGGCCGCGCGCATGCGTCCCGCCACCCTCGATGAATATGCCGGGCAGACCCATTTACTCGGCCCCGGACGCCCTCTGCGCACGGCGCTTGAGCAGGGCGCCCTGCATTCGATGATTTTCTGGGGCCCGCCGGGGGTGGGTAAAACCACCCTCGCACGCCTGTTGGCCACCCTGGCAGAGGCGCATTTTGTCACGCTCTCGGCGGTCATGGCCGGGGTCAAGGATATCCGTGTCGCCGTCGACCAGGCGCGTCAGCATCTGGCCCAGAGTGGGCGTAGGACCATCCTCTTTGTTGATGAAGTACATCGCTTCAACAAGGCGCAGCAGGATGCCTTTCTGCCCTACGTTGAAGACGGCACCCTGCTGTTTATCGGCGCCACCACGGAAAACCCCTCCTTCGAACTGAATAACGCCTTGCTCTCGCGTGCCCGCGTCTATGTGCTCAAAGGCCTGGATACCGAGGCGCTCAGTGCCTTGCTTGATCGCGCGCTGAGCGACACGGAACGCGGACTCGGGCAGCATGCTCTGCGTCTGAGTGACGCCGCCCGTGGATTGCTGATTGATGCCGCTGACGGTGACGCCAGGCGCTTGCTGAATCTGCTGGAAATCGCCGCTGACCTGCTCGAGGATCAAGGCGAGATCAGTGAAAGTCTGCTCAGCGAGCTGCTCAATGATAGCCAACGTCGCTTCGACAAAGGCGGGGAAGCCTTCTACGACCAGATTTCTGCCTTGCACAAATCCGTGCGCGGCTCCAACCCGGATGCCTCGCTGTACTGGTTTGCGCGCATGCTCGATGGCGGCTGCGATCCGTTGTATATCGCCCGGCGCGTAGTGCGCATGGCCAGTGAGGATATAGGCAACGCTGATCCGCGAGCCTTGACCCTGTGCCTGAATGCCTGGGACGTGCAGGAGCGTCTTGGCAGTCCCGAAGGCGAGCTGGCGGTGGCCCAGGCTATCGTCTATCTGGCCTGCGCACCTAAAAGCAACGCGGTCTACAGCGCCTTCAAGGCAGCCAGGCAGGATGTTGCCAGTCAGCCCAGTCATGAGCCGCCACTGCATCTACGCAACGCCCCGACCAAATTGATGAAAGAACTGGGTTATGGCGAGGCCTATCGTTATGCCCACGACGAGCCCGAAGCCTATGCGGCCGGTGAGGACTATTTCCCTGAAGCCTTGAGTCCGCGCCAGTATTACCGCCCGGTACCCCGTGGCCTGGAATTGAAAATCGGTCAGAAGCTCGAGTATCTGCGCAGCCTCGACAGACAAAGCAAGACAAAGCGGCGAGCCGACCCCGATCTTTGATACCATGCAGACCGGCGTCCGGCACCTGCGCGGCGCGCTATAATCCAGGTCTGACCGGCACCACACCGGTCTGACCGCCACCGTAACCAAAAGATGATGACCCATGCTTGATCCGAAACTGGTCCGCAGCCAGCCGCAACTGGTTGCCGAACGCCTCGCCACACGGGGTTTTACACTGGATGTTGAACTGCTTGAGAGCCTGGAAGCCCGTCGCAAGAGCGCCCAGACCCTGACTGAAACCCTGCAGGCCGAGCGTAACAGCCGTTCCAAGTCGATAGGTCAGGCCAAAGCCCGTGGTGAGGACATTCAGCCGCTGTTGGCGGATGTGGACCGCATGGGCAATGAACTCGATGCCGCCAAGAAAGAACTGGATGTGATTCAGGCAGAGCTTGATGCCCTGTTGCTGACCCTGCCGAACCTGCCGGACGCCTCGGTCCCTGTCGGTACCAGCGAGGATGAGAATGTCGAGATTCGCCGCTGGGGTGAGCCGTGCCAGTTTGATTTTACTCCCCGCGACCATGTTGAGCTGGGAGAGCAGCACGGTTACCTCGATTTTGAAACCGCGGCCAAACTGTCCGGCGCGCGTTTTGCCTTGATGCGTGGCCCGATTGCCCGGCTGCATCGGGCGCTGGCGCAGTTCATGCTTGACCTGCACGTCAACGAGCACGGATACGAAGAGGTCTATACCCCTTATCTGGTGCAGGCCGAGGCGCTGCAGGGGACCGGTCAGTTACCCAAGTTCGAGGCGGATCTGTTCAAGGTGCCGCGCGGTGAAGACCAGAGCGATCTGTACCTGATCCCGACCGCTGAAGTCACGCTGACCAATATGGTCAGCCAGAGCATCTTGAGCGCCGACCAGCTGCCCCTGAAGCTCACTGCCCACACCGCCTGTTTCCGTAGCGAAGCCGGCTCTGCCGGGCGTGACACCCGTGGCATGATCCGCCAACACCAGTTCGACAAGGTTGAAATGGTCCAGATCGTCCGTCCCGAGGACTCTGATCAGGCGCTTCAGCAGTTAACCGGACATGCCGAGAACATTCTCAAGCTACTGGATCTGCCATACCGGGTGTTGGCGCTCTGCACTGGCGACATGGGTTTTGGCGCGGTGAAAACCTATGACCTTGAGGTGTGGATTCCGACCCAGGGCAAGTACCGCGAAATTTCCTCCTGTTCCAGCTGCGGCGATTTCCAGGCGCGGCGCATGCAGGCGCGCTGGCGCAACCCGGAAACAGGCAAGCCAGAGCTGGTTCATACCCTTAACGGTTCCGGCCTGGCGGTGGGCCGCACCCTGGTAGCGATTCTGGAAAATTACCAGCAGGCTGACGGCAGTGTCCGCGTACCGGATGTGCTGCTGCCCTACATGGGCGGTATCGAGATTATCGACTGATGGAATACCTGCCGCTGTTTCACAACCTTCAGGGCCGTCCGGTTTTGGTCGTCGGTGGCGGCGAGATTGCCCTGCGCAAATCACGCCTGTTGCATGAGGCCGGTGCCTGCCTGCAGGTGGTGGCTCCGGAGATCGAGGCTGATTTGCGCGCGCTGGTATCAGCCAGTGGCGGGACCTGCACTGAGCGTGGCTATCTGGCTGATGATCTGAATGGTGTGCAGCTGGTTATCGCGGCAACCGATGATGAAACCTTGAATGCCCGGGTATCGGCTGACGCCCAGGCGCGTCACTTGCCGGTCAATGCGGTGGATGCGCCGGATCTGTGTACGGTGATCTTTCCCGCCATTGTCGATCGTTCACCGCTGATCATTGCCGTGTCCAGTGGCAGCCATGCCCCGGTATTGGCGCGTTTGACCCGGGCGCGGATTGAAACCCTGTTTCCGCACACCTACGGCAAGTTGGCGCAACTGGCCAAGCGTTTTCGCAGTCAGGTCAAAGCGGCTTTTCCACAGATCAACCAGCGTCGGGTGTTCTGGGAAAATGTCTTTCAGGGTGATGTAGCTGAGCGGGTATTTGCCGGGCAAGATCAGGACGCCGAAGACCTGCTGGCCAGTCGGTTGTCGCAGCAGGCCGGTCAGAGCTATGTTGGTGAGGTCTATCTGGTCGGTGCCGGCCCCGGTGACCCGGATCTGCTGACCTTTCGCGCCCTGCGTTTGATGCAGCAGGCCGATGTGGTGCTCTATGATCGCCTGGTTCCCACCGCCATTATCGATTTGTGCCGCCGCGATGCCGAGCGCATTTATGTCGGCAAGCGCCGCGCTGATCATGCTGTACCCCAGGACCAGATCAATCAGCTTTTGGTCAAACTGGCGAAAGAGGGCAAGCGCGTACTGCGGCTGAAGGGCGGTGACCCGTTCATCTTTGGGCGTGGTGGTGAAGAGATTGAAGAGCTGTCTGCCCATGGTGTGCCCTTTCAGGTTGTGCCTGGCGTCACTGCGGCCAATGGCTGCTCGGCCTATGCCGGTATTCCGCTGACCCATCGCGACCATGCCCAGTCCGTGCGTTTTGTTACTGGGCACCTGAAGGATGGCAGCACCAATTTGCCCTGGCGCGATCTGGTCGCTCCCGGCCAGACCCTGGTGTTTTATATGGGACTGGTCGGCCTGCCGGAGATATGCACACAATTGATTGCCCATGGCCGCAGCGCCGATACGCCCATGGCGCTGGTGCAGCAGGGCACTACCGCCAACCAGAAGGTATTGATTGGCACGCTGGCGAGCATGCCGGCGCTGGTTGAACGTACCGAGGTGACGCCGCCCACCCTGTTGATTGTCGGCGAGGTGGTCAAGCTGCACGACAAGCTTAAATGGTTCAAACCCGACCAGGTTGCAGCTGATACATCCGAGGGTGTGATCAGCAAGCGCTAACCATTGTATTGCAATGCTCTTTAAGCATTATCCACCCGGAGGTAGCAGGCATGAGTGATCGCATGAGTGAGGACGCGCTGCACGCATTGAAAGTAGCCTTTGTCTATATGCCCAAGCCCATGGACGTTAACCGTTTTGATCACGGTGAGCAGTTCCAGCAGGTTCTTGACGAGATTGAGTTGGTACGGGAAATGCTTCGTTTGAACGATGTCGATCCGGATGAAGTAGAAGGTGAACTGCGCCCGGACAGCACGCCCAACTCCTGTTATTGACCCCCGGAGACGCCTATCCATGCATGCGCATTATCTGCAACACGCCGACTTTGAACGCCTCGGCAGTATTCGGCCGTGGCTGGAGCAACTCGGTTACCACATCACCGCGACACGTCTTTACAAGGGCGAAAGTCTGCCCGCCGTGGGCGATATCGACCTGCTGGTGATCATGGGCGGGGTAATGAGTGTCAATGATGAGCAGGAGCATCCCTGGCTGGTCGAGGAAAAGGCCTTCATCAAGGCGGCCATGGATCAGGGCGTGGTCATTCTCGGTGTCTGTCTGGGCGCGCAGTTGATCGCCAATGTGCTGGGTTCGCGGGTCTATCCCAATCGGCAGCGCGAAATCGGCTGGTTCCCGGTGCAGGCGGTTAGTCATGGGCGTCAGGATGTATTCTGCTTTCCCGAGCAGATCAATGTGCTGCACTGGCATGGTGAAACCTTCGATATGCCGACCGGTGCCGTGCATCTGGCCAGCAGTGCAGCCTGTGCGCACCAGGCTTTTCAGTACGGCGACCGGGTAATTGGATTACAGTGTCACCTCGAGTCAACGGCCACGCAGTTACGTGCCTTTGTCGAGGCCTCAAGCGAGGCCGAATTGCAGCCCACCGAATGGGTCCAGAGTGCCGAACAGTTATTGGCTGTGCCTGAGCCTGAACTGGACGAAGCCTCCGACTTGATGGGGCAAATTCTGCGGTACCTGCACCAACAGAGAGCAAAACCATGATCAGAATCGGGTGTTTGAGTGTTGTACTGCTGGCACTGGCGGGCTGTGTGAAGCTGCCAACGAACGTCGAGCCGGTCAAGGACTTTGAGGCCAGCCGTTATCTTGGCACCTGGTACGAGATTGCGCGGCTGGACCACAGCTTCGAGCAGGGTCTGAGTCAGGTGACGGCAGACTACAGCCAGCGCGAGGATGGCGGCATTGCTGTGTTGAACCGTGGTTATGACAGTGCCAAAGACGAATGGAAGGAAGCGCAAGGCAAGGCTTACTTTGTCGAAGATGAGGCCACCGGCTACCTCAAGGTCTCCTTCTTTGGCCCGTTCTACGGCGCCTATGGTATTTTCGGCCTTGGCGAGAGCTATGACTACTCCATGGTCTCAGGTCCGAACACGGGCTATCTGTGGCTGCTGGCACGCAGTCCTGAGGTCAGCGATGAACTCAAGGCCGACTTTGTCAGCCGGGCAACGGCGTTGGGATTTGATACCGACGCGCTGATCTGGGTATCCCACGCCGAGCCGGAATGAGGCGAGGCCTCAGTCGACCAGCGCGCCGTTGACGATAGCACGCAGCTCCTGCCGCACCTGATAGGTAGAGGAGGGGATCAGCTGGGTCATGAAGATCATCAGCAGGTCCTCGACCGGATCAATAAAGAAATTGGTGCTGGCCATGCCGCCCCAACCATACTCGCCTACCGATCCATTGGTCTGTGACTTGGCCACGTCCAGCTTGACGGAAAATCCCAGGCCGAATCCCGAGCCCTCATAGGGCGTTTCGCTGAAGGCGCCGGTGGACACACCGGGCAGATCCTGATTGCCCGGCAGGTGGTTCATACGCATGAACGCCAGGGTCTTGCGCCCGATAATCCGTGCGCCGTCCAAGGCTCCGCCGTTGGCCAGCGCTTGGGCAAAGCGGTAGTAATCATCAATGCTGGATACCAGGCCGCCACCGCCGGACAGGTAGCCGTGGGCGCGGGTAAAGCTGGATTTGTGCGGATCATCCTGCAGGCTGAACTTGTCGCCGGGCTGGTACTGGTAGCAGGCCGCCAGCCGTTCGATCTTGTCTGCTGGCACGGTGAAGAAGGTGTCGGTCATGCCCAGCGGTTGAAAGATATGCTCGGCAAAATACTGATCCAGCGGCTTGCCGGACAGCAGCTGAACCAGGTAACCGCAGACATCGGTAGCAACCGAGTAATTCCAGGCGCTGCCCGGTGAAAACTCCAGTGGCAGGCGCGACAGGTCATGGATCAGCCGTTCCAGGGTCAAGCCGCTGCCGCCATCAAGCTTCAGCTCACGGTAGGCGGCGTCCACATTACTCCGGTTCATAAAACCATAGGTCAGGCCCGACTGGTGGGTGAGCAGATCGCGAATACTCATCGGCCGTATGGCGTTGCTAGTCAGAAACTGCGGGTGAATGCCGGCCTTGTAGACCTTGAGGTTGTGCCAGGCCGGAATGTATTTGTGTACCGGATCGTCGAGCAGAAAGCGCCCTTGTTCATAGAGCTGCATCAGCGCAATCGAGGTAATGGGTTTGGTCATCGAATAAATGCGAAACAGCGTGTCGCGCTGTACCGGTTTGTTGCGCTCCACGTCCATCAGGCCCTGGGCATGCAGGTAGGCAATCTCGCCGCGCCGGGCTACAAGCGTAAGAGCGCCGGGTAGTTTGCCGGGTTCAATGTAGGCGCGATCAAGATGTGCGCCAATGCGTTGCAGGCGCGTCTGGCACAGGCCTGCGATGATAGGGGATGAGGACATGCGTTAACCCTTGCAGATTGAAATCAGCCTTGGATCTTACCCTTATTGGCATCGAAATGCTGTTCCAACAGCGGCTGGTTAAGATTCACCCCAGCCAGGGAATCCCTGTCAGCCGATCATGGGCTGCCGGTGTTCTCGGCAACAACTCGATGCACCAGATAGAGCTTTTTCAGACTTGGCAGGGTCAGCACAAAGGGATAGATATCCGCCTGCCCCATGCTCCTGGCCAGCACGTTGAGTACGCTGCTCAACTCGACCCAGCGATTGATAAAGGCGATAAAAGCCTGCTGATCGCCCGGGCCAGGTACGCAATTGTCCAGTTGCTCAGGCTTGAAGTGATCGATTTGCAAGCGCAGGGTGTCCAGGTGAATGCCGAAGTCCAGCGCCACATTCAGTGTATCGGTCATGTGCAGGTAATGCGCCCAGCTTTCGGCCCAATCTTCCCAGGGGTGCGAGGCGGCATAATTGCTGATGTAGCTGTCGCGCCAATCGGCCGGTGGGCCGTTGCTGTAGTGCTGGTCCAGAGCCTGCTGATAGTCCTGACGTTCATCACCAAACAGGGCGCGATAGGGCTCCAGCCAGGGGCTGTTGCGTACCAGTCTATCCCAGTAGTAGTGCCCAGATTCATGGCGAAAATGCCCGAGCAGGGTGCGATAGGGCTCACGCATGTTCTGGCGAACCTGTTCACGATGGGCCGGGTCGGCTTCGCTGATATCCAGGGTAATGACCCCGTCCATATGGCCAGTCAGCACCGGGGGTTTTCCGGGCTGGGGACGCAGTAGTTTGAAGCCCAGACCCTGTTGCGGATCCTGCTGACGGGATATGACCGGCAGCCCAAGCATTACCAGTTGGGCAATCAGTCGGCGCTTGGCTTCTTCGATAAGAAACCAGTACAGCCCATTGTCAGGATAGCTCAGGTCGGGAATGGTCAGGTTCAGGGCGCAGGCCTGGCAGAACGGCGCAGTAGCCGGATCATGTACCAGCCAGTTGCATTGGGCTGGCTGCTGCAGGTTAGCGCAACGCTGAAACTGCTTACCTTGCAAGGGTCCTGGCGAAATGACGGTCCAGCGCTCGGCGTTGACACCGGGCTGCAGACTACAGAGCTTGCCCTGCTGAGGATGATAGCCCAGCTCCGCACCGCAGCGCAGGCAGCGAGTATTGCTGAAGAACACGGCTTGGCCACACTGGCAACGCTGTACATGACCGTTGGGGTGATAATCGAACAGCTGGCTTCCTTCGCTGCGTTTGACCAACTGGTCGAAATAACTCATGTTCTGCTACCCATGTGTTCGCCCCCCGGCGGGGGGCGGTTTCTACTGCTGTTGTGCCTGTGCGGCCTCTTCCGGATCGGCGAAGTAAGTCTTGCGAATGGCCTCATGCAGTTCGGTGAAGTCCAGTTGGATCTCATCGACAAAGGCATGCAGAAGGTCCGGTTCAGCGGCCATGCGCATGATTTCTGCCTCGCTGAGATGCTTGCGGCAGGTTTCCACTTCATCCAATGCCAATTCATGCATCGGCAGGCTATGCAATGCCGTGGCCAGACGTTCCAGGCTACAGGCTACGGCACGCGGGAAACGCCGGTCCTGCAACAGGTATTGCAGTACATCCGGTCCACGTATGCGCAGACGTACATGCTGGCGGTACATCTGAAAGCCGCTCAAGGACTTCAACACGCTCATCCATTGCAGGCTCTCAAAGGGCATCATGTCTTCCGGGCTGCGGGGCAACAGATTGGCCGAGCGCACATCGATGATGCGCGTGGTCATGTCTGCGCGCTCGAGCTGGCGCCCGAGGATCAGAAAGGTGCGTGCCGTACCATAGCTGAGCATGCCCTCAACCAGGCCGTTGACCGTCTGGCAGCTGCGGATAACCCGATTGAGAAAGGCATCGCGGCGGCGCGGGGTGATGCCGGCTTCGACCTGCTCCTTGACGCTCAGATACAACTGGTTGATTTCTTCCCAGATTTCCCGCGGGATGATTTCCCGGGTGGTACGCAGGTTCTCGCGGGCGGCGGCCAAGGAGCTGATGATCGAGCCGGAGTAACGCCGGTCTCCGCACATGAAGGACAGCACGCTGGCCTCATCGCGACTTTCATAATGCTCGTCAAAGAGCTCATCATTGCCGGTAATGGCGATGATTTCCGACCAGCCAAGCTTGGTCGAGCGCGGCAGGTCGAGCAACAGGTGACTGTTGACGCTGAGCAGGCGCGCGGTATCTTCGGCACGCTCGATATAGCGTGCCAGCCAGTAAATGTTTTCAGCTACACGTGAGAGCATGATCAGTTCCCCGCCAGATCGACAATCCAGGTGTCTTTGCTACCGCCGCCCTGGGATGAATTGACCACCAATGAGCCTTTGGTCAAGGCTACCCGGGTCAGTCCGCCGGTGGTCACCCAGGGTGTTTCGCCGGACAGAATAAAGGGTCGCAGATCGACATGTCTTGGTTCCATGACATTGCCGCACAGGGTAGGTGAGGTGGACAGGCTCAGGGTCGGTTGCGCCATGTAATTGCGTGGGTCTGCCTTGATCAGCGCGGCAAAGGTGTCACGTTCCTTCTTGGTTGAATGTGGACCGATCAGCATGCCGTAGCCGCCGGACTCGTTGGCCGGTTTGACCACCAGTTTGTCGAGGTTGTCGAGTACGTACTTGCGATCATCATCAAACATGCACAGGTAACTGGGCACGTTTGGCAGCAAGGGCTCTTCACCCAGGTAGTACTTGATGATCTGCGGGACAAAGGCATACACCACCTTGTCATCCGCCACACCCGCGCCTGGCGCGTTGGCCAGTGCCACATTGCCCTTACGCCAGGCGCGCATCAAACCACGTACGCCGAGCATTGAATCGGGGTGAAAGACCTCGGGGTCGAGGAACATGTCATCGACCCGGCGATAGATCACATCGACTCGACTCAGGCCATCGATGCGGCGCATGTAGACACAGTCATCATCACCGACCACCAGGTCGGAGCCTTCAACCACCTCTACACCCATCTGTTGCGCCAGATAGGCGTGTTCGTAATAGGCTGAGTTGTATATGCCGGGGGTCAGAATGACGATGCAGGGATCATCGCCCGGGCGGGGCGACATGGACGCCAGCATGTCATATAGCTGAGAGGTGTAATCATCCACCGGCTGAATCAGGCCAGTGGCAAACAGCTCAGGCAGGACCCGCTTGGTGACGTTGCGGTTTTCCAGCATGTAGGACACGCCGGAGGGGACTCGCAGGTTGTCTTCCAGCACATAGAGTGTGCCGTCCTTGTCGCGCACCAGATCCGAGCCGCAAATGTGCGCCCAAATATTGTGCGGCGTTTTCACGCCAACGCACTGGGGGCGGAAGTTGACCGACTTGGCCAGAATCTCAGCCGGAAAGATCTTGTCTTTAATGATCTTCTGCCCGTGGTAGAGATCATCAATAAACATGTTCAGCGCCTGCACGCGCTGCTTGAGCCCGGCTTCAGTCTTCTGCCATTCGGCCAGAGGAATGATGCGCGGGACGATATCGAAGGGCCAGGCACGGTCAATCATGCTGCCTTCGGTATACACAGTAAAAGTGATGCCCATCAGTTGAATTGCCACCTCGGCTGCGGTCTTGTGCTCAGCCAGCTCACGGGAATCCAGGTCAGCCAGATACTGACAGAGCATCGCTGCCTCAGGCCTGGGTTGGCCTGGCGCGGCGATCAGCTCGTCATAAAAACCCTTGGAGGCGTAGTCGTCCCAATTAACTTTGCTCATTAAGCCACTCTTATGTGCGGTTGGGTGATGGGCAGAAACGCTGCAATTGCTATACCAGCCTAATACCCTTGAGCGAGATTATCCATGCGACCTAGCGTTAAACCTTGTAATGGCCCTCATGCTTGTCATACTCGCTTGCTATCACACTGAGAAAAGCGCGCCGTCTGGAGTATCGGTTTTTGCCATGACCGCTCTATGACTTGGCTGATTGGCACAGGCATTGCTTTGCCACAGGGATGATTTTCGTACGCCTTCCGGGGAACCATAGATGACTATTCGCGTTGCACTCAGGCATTCCACCCACTACGACTTCGATAAGCCGGTCGCGGTGGCACCACACCAGATTCGCCTCAAGCCTGCACCGCATTGCCGGACGCCGATCGAGGCCTACAGCCTGACGATCACGGGCGGCGAATACTTTATCAACTGGCAGCAGGACCCCTTTGGCAATCATGTTGCACGGGTGGTTTTTCCTGAGAAAATCAGCAAGTTGCACGTGGATGTTGAACTTATTGTGCCAATGACGGTGGTCAACCCCTTCGATTTCTTTGTCGAGGAGTACGCCGAGCAGATTCCCTTCGACTACCCGGTGGCGTTGCGCAAGGAGTTGGGGCCCTACCTGGAAGCCACGCCAGCCGGCCCGCTGCTGAAGAAGTGGCTGGCCAGCGTCAGCCGCGAAAAGAAGCCGGTAACCGACTTTCTGGTGGCGATCAATCAGCGTCTATCCAACGATATCGAGTACTTGATTCGTATGGAGCCCGGCGTTCAGAGTGCGGAAGAAACCCTTAAATTGAAGCGGGGCTCTTGCCGTGACTCAGCCTGGTTGCTGGTGGAAATCTTCCGTCATCTGGGGCTGGCAGCGCGATTTGTCTCAGGCTACCTCATTCAGTTGACCGCCGACGTCAAGGCGCTGGACGGCCCATCCGGTACCGAGGTCGACTTTACCGACCTGCATGCCTGGACCGAGGTTTTTATCCCCGGGGCCGGTTGGATCGGGCTTGATCCTACCTCCGGACTGTTTGCTGGAGAGGGCCACATTCCGCTGGCAGCCACCCCGGAACCGAGCAGTGCTGCGGCCATTACCGGTGCTACCGATCCCTGTGAAGTGACCTTTGATTTTGCCATGACGGTAACCCGGGTGCATGAAGACCCCAGGGTCACCAAGCCTTACAGCGAGCAGCAATGGCAACAAATTGAGGCGCTGGGTGAGGCGGTTGATGCCCGATTGCAGGCACAGGACGTGCGCCTGACCATGGGTGGCGAGCCGACCTTTGTTTCCATTGATGATATGGATGCACCAGAATGGACCATTGCTGCGCAGGGGCCCACCAAAAGAGGGCTTTCCGAGAAACTGCTGCGTCGCCTGCGCCCGCATTTCGCTCCGCACTCGCTGATGCATTATCAGCAGGGCAAGTGGTATCCGGGTGAGCCGCTGCCACGCTGGGCCCTGGCCTGCTATTGGCGGCGTGACGGTCAGCCGTTGTGGAAGGACGACAGCTGGCTGGCCGATGTTGAAGCCAATTACAAGGTCGGTGAGGCCGAAACCCGCCGCTTTGCCGAGGAACTGGTCAAGCGCCTGGAGCTGGACAAACGCTATCTGGTTCCCTGTTTTGAAGACACCTATTACTACCTTTGGCTTGAACAGCAGCAGCCCAGCGATGTTGACCTAGGTTCAAAGGACCTGGCCGATGACGAAAGCCGTGCGCGGCTGGTGCGCTTGCTGGAACGGGGGCTGGACAAACCGACCGGTCTGGCGCTGCCGCTGGCCCGTTCTGACAAGGGCGACGCCTGGATCAGCAGTCCCTGGCCAATGCGCCGCGAATCGCTGTTCCTGATTCCCGGTGACTCACCCATGGGGCTGCGGTTGCCATTGTCGTCGTTGCCCTTGCGCAAGCTGGATGAACCGCAGCCGCGGTCACTCTTTGAGGCCCCACCGGCGTTGGCCGATGTGCACGGTGAAGTAGCCAGTCGTTACAGCGAAGTGCAAAGTGCGCTGGCCAAGGGTGATGGCCTGCACCACGAGGCGGCAGGGCAGGACTGGCAGGAACAAATGGCCAGGGTCAGCGAGCAGGGAGTGGTTGGTACCGCACTGTGTCTGGAACCGCGCGACGGCAAGCTGTTTCTGTTCCTGCCGCCATTGCCGCAGCTGGAAGAGTATCTGGTGCTGCTGGCCAGCATCGAGCAGACCGCCGCGCATCTCAAGATGCCGGTGTGCATCGAGGGTTATCCGCCACCATCCGACCCGCGCATTGAAAAGTTCATGATTACCCCGGATCCGGGTGTGATAGAAGTTAACGTCATGCCGGCGGCCAATTGGCCCGATCTGGTCAGGAATACCCGCGTCCTCTATGAAGAGGCTCGCCTGACCCGACTCGGCACGGAAAAGTTCATGCTTGATGGCCGGCATACCGGCACCGGTGGTGGCAATCATGTCACTTTGGGTGGGCGTACGCCGACGGACTCACCTTTCCTGCGTCGTCCGGATCTGCTGGCCAGTATGCTGACGTTCTGGCAACACCATCCAAGTCTTTCCTATCTGTTCTCAGGCATGTTTATCGGCCCGACCAGTCAGGCGCCGCGGGTTGATGAGGCGCGCCATGAGGCACTGTATGAGCTGGAAATTGCTCTGTCGCAGATGCCTGTGGGCGAGGTGCCGCAAGCCTGGCTGGTAGACCGCTTGCTGCGTCACCTGCTAACCGATATCACCGGCAATACCCACAGAGCCGAGTTCTGTATCGACAAACTCTACTCGCCTGATTCTTCCACCGGACGCCTGGGGCTGCTGGAGTTACGTGGCTTTGAGATGCCGCCGCACTGGCAGATGAGTCTGATCCAGCAGTTGCTGATTCGCTCGCTGGTCACACGCTTCTGGGATAAACCCTATCGCAAGCCGCTGGTACGCTGGGGCACCGCCCTGCATGACCGTTGGATGATGCCGCACTTTATCTGGGCTGACCTTTGTGATGTGCTGGCGGACTTGCGCGAGCATGGGCTGGATATGGACCCCGAGTGGTTTGCACCCTTTCTCGAGTTCCGCTTCCCGCATTGCGGTGAGGTGCGCTATGCCGGCGTTGGGCTGGAACTGCGACAGGCCATTGAGCCCTGGCACGTTCTGGGCGAGGAGGTCAGTGGTGGCGGTACCGCACGTTACGTTGATTCCTCGGTCGAACGCATGCAGGTCAAGGTCAGCGACTTCAACCCGGCCCGCCATGTGCTGACCTGCAATGGTTACCGCGTACCTTTGCAGAATACCGGTATACCCGGCGAGGCGGTGGCGGCGGTGCGATACCGCGCCTGGCAGCCACCGTCGGCCATGCACCCGATGATCGAGGTGCATGCGCCACTGGTATTCGATCTGGTGGATAGCTGGAACGGTCGGTCGCTGGGTGGTTGCACCTACCACGTAGTGCATCCCGCTGGTCGCAATTATGAGACTTTTCCGGTTAACGCCAACGAGGCAGAGGCCCGGCGCATGGCGCGGTTCTGGTCGCATGGCCATACTCAGGGCAAGATGGCCCGCATCGAGCAGGCGCCTGGTCAGGAATACCCGCATACGCTCGACCTGCGTCGTGCTAGCGCAGCAGGCACTGGTGTATAGTGGCCTTCCGATCAAACTCATACGGTAGCCTTCAAGTGGACTTGAGGGCTTCGCATCAGGAACCTTTATATGCAGCAACCGGGTGGTACGGACCCAGCTCTGACAGCGTTGCTTGGCGACTACCCCGGCCACGCTGATCACGATGAACTGTTGAGTCAGGGGCTGCCCAAGGCCCACTGGTTGAGCCTGCTGGAAGAATTTGCTGCGCTGGGATCAGATATGCTGGTCAGTCGCAGCGAAGAGGCCCAGAACCTGCTGCATGAAAATGGTGTGACCTTCAATCCCTACGAGGATGATCCGGGTCAGCTACGTTCCTGGCAACTCGACTGCCTGCCCTGGGTTATCAGTACCGAGGAGTGGGAAGGGTTGGAAGCCGGCTTGCAGCAACGCAGCCGACTGCTTGAGCACCTGCTTGACGATCTCTATGGCGAGCGCAGCGTGATCAACGAAGGCCTGTTACCGCCAGAACTGGTGTTTACCCATCCCGGCTATCTTTTTTCAGCTGCGGATAGCCCCTCGCAGCTGGAGCGCCCGCTGTTGATCTTTCACGGCACTGACCTGATCCGTGATGCACACGGGCAATGGCAGGTGTTGGGTGACTGGACGCAATCGCCCTCCGGTGCAGGTTATGCATTGGAAAATCGTATTACCCTGGCGCGTGCACTGCCCAGTATTTACCGCGAAGCGCCCATCAAGCGCCTGGCCGGTTTTCTTCAAGCGCAACACCGTTGCCTGGCCAGTCTTGCCAGCAGTCACCGCGAGCAACCGAATATCGTCCTGCTGTCACCTGGCCCCGGCAGTCCTGGCTACTTCGAGCACGCCTGGCTGGCCAACTACATGAACTTTGCCCTGGTTGAAGGGGATGACCTGGTGGTGCGTGACGGTCAGGTATCCGTTCGCACCCTGGGCGGTTTGACTCAGGTTGATGTCATCGTCCGGCAGATCAATGATCCCTGGTGTGATCCGCTGGAACTGCGTCCCGATTCCCTGCTGGGTGTGCCCGGTCTGCTGCAGGCTGCGCGCAACGGTGAAGTGCGCATTGCCAATGCCCTGGGTGCTGGTGTGCTGGAGCATCCGGCGTTAGCGGCGTTTCTGCCGGGTCTGTGTCAGCGTCTGCTAGGAGAAACCCTGCTGCTGCCATGCCGTGAAACCCTCTGGTGTGGCAACCCGCAGATGCTTGAACAGGTCAGCGCCTCGATGGATGAATGGGTGCTGCGCGATGTCAGTCAACCGAGCAAGAGTTACCGGGTGGAACAGCTTGGTCTTGAGGCCGTGCAGGTCCTGCGTCACAACCTGCAGAGCCGCCCCTATCTGTTTACTGCACAGCGTCCGCTGGTGTCATCGGTTACCCCTGGCTTCAATCCACAAACCAAAAAACTGGAACGCCAGCACACCACGTTACGTTTTTTCAGTCTGGTTGAGCCGGAAGATTTAGCTAAACCGGTCAGTCAGCGCGGCTACCGTGTTATGCCTGGCGGTCTTGCCTGGGTTGGTGAGCCCGGTGCTCCGTTGATGCAAAGTCGCACGGTCAAGGATGTCTGGGTGCTGGCGCCGGTACCGCAGCCACACATCAGTATGTTGCGGCAGGCCCAGGGCCCGATCGTGGTCACCCGTGATGGCAAGGACCTGCCTTGCCGCGTGGCGGAAAGTCTGTTCTGGATGGGCCGATACGGCGAGCGTCTGGACACCCGATCGCGTTTGCTGCGAGAGGCCCTGAGCAAACTGCTGCAGGACGATCGGCATGAGTCCGGACCCAGTGTGCTGCCTGATCTATTGCGCGCGCTGGATATGTCGCTGGACCCTGAAACCCTGGAAGCGGATCTTGAAGCCGCCAGTAATCCCGGGCGCTTTTCCCCCGAGTATGTGCTGACCCGCGACCGCCTGCTGGAGCTGTTCTCCGACGATCAGCCGGAAGGCTTGCCCATGCTGTTTGGTCATTTTGTGCGCAACAGCCGTGCGGTACGCGATCACCTGGGTGATGACAGCTGGCGCTCGATCAACAGCATGCGGCAGCGCTTTAATGCCCTGCCGCGTACCCGTGGTGTGGTCGTCGGGCAGCGCCATCTGGAAGCCATGGTGCTGGATCTGTCGGCCTTCTTTGGCCTGTGCAACGAGACTATGCCGCATCATTATGGCTGGCGCTTTCTGGATATCGGCCGTTTTATCGAACGTGCGCTGGGTACGCTGGAGCTGCTTAAACTGGCCCTGATCAGTGCCGACAAACCGGGGATTCCACTCTGGGAAGTGGTGTTGGCAACGACCGACAATTTTACCGTATATCGCCGTCGATACCGCTCGCAGCTGCACCCCTCGGCCATTCTCGATCTGCTGCTGTTTGATGAAACCAATCCGCGTTCGGTGGGCTATATGCTCAAACGGCTCGGACGGCAAATTACCCGGCTGCCAACGCTCGGCAGCTCGCCTTACCGCAACCTGGAAAAGCGTCTGATCATTCAGGCGACCAGCGCGCTGCATTTGGTGGATATCGACACCCTGGCCGATCTGGAAAGTTCAGAGACCGCCAAGCTGGCCTTGTCCGAGCTGCTCGATCAGCTAATCGTGCCCATGTCAGAGCTATCCAATGCCATTTCCCACAGTCATTTCAGTCATGTTGAGACGCCGCGTCAGTTGGTCACCATGCATCACAGCAATAATTCCTGAGTAGAGGCACGGCGACCATGAAATACCTGTTGCGGCATACCACGCACTATGAATACAGCGGCACCGCCAGCCTGAGCCACAACGAGGCTCGCATACTGCCACGTAATCTGCCCTGGCAGATCTGTGGTGAGACGCGGCTGGATATTGTCCCATCACCTTTGCGTATGCGGGAAAGGATCGACTTCTTTGGCAACCGCGTGGTGTATTTCTCCATCGAGTCCCTGCACGACGAACTGCAGGTCAGCGTCACCAGCGAGATCGAGACCCGGCCGCGCCCGGCCCAGGACTTTTTCTCTACCATTGCGTGGGAGCAGGCGGTTCGCGAAACCACTGCCGATATTCGCTACAGCAACCGTGATTGCCTGGAAGCCCGGCTCTTTGTGCTGGACTCTCCCTTCGTGCATCAGCATCCGTCACTGGCTGCTTATGCGCTGACCAGTTTCCTGCCCGGACGCAACCTGCTTGATGCGGTGCTGGAGCTGAATAGTCGGATCTTCAATGAGTTTGTCTACGACCCGGATTCGACAACCGTGGCCACGCCGCTGCGTGAAGTCTTAGCCAACAAACGCGGTGTCTGCCAGGACTTTGCCCATCTGGCCATCGGTTGTCTGCGTTCGCTGGGTCTGGCTGCGCGTTATGTCAGCGGTTATATGGAAACCCTGCCGCCACCGGGTCAGGAAAAGCTCCTCGGCGCCGATGCCACCCACGCCTGGCTGGCGGTCTTCATTCCCGGTTGGGGCTGGCTGGAAATCGATCCCACCAACGGTTGCGTACCGGATGAGCGCTATATCATCCTCGGCTGGGGCCGCGACTTCGCCGACGTTACCCCGCTCAAGGGCGTCATGACCGGCGGCGGCGAGCACGTCATGACCGTGGCCGTGGATGTGTTGCCGGTCAGGGAGGAGGGGGCATTGCTCTGACGGCTCAGCCGTCAGAGCAATGAGCTGCAAGCCGCAAGCCGCAAGCCGCAAGCTACAAGCTTTAAGCCGCAAGCTAAAAACAAAACAAAACAAAACAAAACAAAACAAAACAACACAGCAAGCAAAGAAAAACCCGGCGCTGAGGCCGGGTTTTTTCTTGTCGCTTGCCGCTTAAAGCTTGCGGCTGCTGTTACATATTCGGATAGTTCGGGCCGCCCGTACCTTCCGGCGCAATCCAGTTGATGTTCTGCGAAGGATCCTTGATATCACAGGTCTTGCAGTGCACACAGTTCTGCGCGTTGATCTGGAAACGCTTGTCACCGTCGTCCTGAGTCACGACCTCATAGACGCCAGCCGGGCAGTAGCGCTGGGCCGGTTCGTCATAGAGGGGCAGGTTGGTGCCAATCGGGATGCCAGCATCCTTCAGCGTCAGGTGGATCGGCTGATCTTCCTCATGGTTGGTGTTGGACAGAAACACCGAGGACAGCTTGTCGAAGCTGATCACGCCATCCGGCTTCGGATAGGCAATCTTGGGCGCTTCGGAAGCCTTTTTCATGCAGGCATAATCCGGCGTGGTGTCATGCAGGGTCATCGGGATCTTGCCGCCGAACAGGTTCTGATCCACAAAGTTGAAGGCGCCACCGAACAGCGGGCCGAACTTGTGAATGGCCGGGCCAAAGTTACGCGAGCTGAACAGCTCGTCATACAGCCAGCTGGACTTGAAGCCATCGACGTAACCGGTCAGCTCATCGCCTCCTTCACGGCCCGCCTTGATCGCTTCAACAACCGCATCAGCGGCCAGCATGCCGGACTTCATGGCCGTGTGGCTGCCCTTGATTTTGGCGAAGTTCAGGGTGCCCAGATCGCAACCAATCAGTGCGCCGCCGGGGAAGACCATCTTCGGCAGTGAATTCAAACCACCCTTGCAGATCGCCCGTGCGCCGTAGGCAACACGCTTGCCACCTTCCAGGTACTGCTTGATCACCGGGTGTTGCTTGTAGCGCTGGAACTCATCAAAGGGCGACAGGTGCGGGTTGCTGTAGGACAGGTCAACGATCAGCCCCACGACAACCTGATTGCCTTCAATGTGATACAGGAAGGAACCGCCAGTGTTCTCGGTGCCGACGATATCCAGCGGCCAGCCAGCGGTGTGAACGACCAGACCCGGCTTGTGCTTGGAGGGATCGATATCCCAGATTTCCTTGATACCGATACCGTAATGCTGGGCATCCGCATCGGAATCCAGGTTGTACTTCTTGATCAGTTGCTTGCCAATATGACCACGGCAGCCTTCAGCGAACAGGGTGTACTTGCCACGCAGTTCCATACCGGGGGTGAAGAAACCGTCCTTCGGGTTGCCTTCGCGGTCAACGCCCAGGTCGCCGGTGAGAATACCTTTTACAACGCCATTCTCATCGATCAGTGCTTCCTGTGCGGCAAAGCCCGGGTAGACTTCAACGCCCAGGTTTTCGGCCTGCTGAGCCAGCCAGCGGCACAGATTGCCCAGGGAGATGATGTAGTTGCCTTCGTTATGCATGGTCTTGGGGACCAGCATATGCGGGATCTTGGTCGCTTTGGCTTCGCTGGTCAGCATATAGATGTCATCGCCAGTCACAGGCGTGTTCAGCGGTGCTTCCAGCTCTTTCCAGTTCGGGAACAGCTCTTCCAGCGCACGGGGTTCAAACACCGCACCGGAGAGAATGTGGGCGCCGACTTCGGAGCCTTTTTCAACAACACAGACGCTGATCTCCTGGCCAGCTTCAGCAGCTTGCTGCTTGATACGGCAGGCGGCGGCTAGTCCGGAAGGACCGGCGCCGACGATGACAACGTCAAACTCCATGAATTCGCGTTCCACTATAATTCTCCTACTCTAGGCCAAGACAGAAATAGATTGTATGAGAGATCTTCCGTGATCAGTTAGCCGCAAAGTATAACAGCCCGCTTCGGCGGCTCCAATGTATTGATACATTCGGGCACTCCTTGGCAATGCGACCTTGGCGTAATCAATGCGGCTATCACCCCCTGTCACAGGTGAAATCTTGCGCCTGATGTTCGCGAGCTGGCCGGCTCGGTGGCAAGCCTGGTTCTACAGTTACCGGTATCAGCAGACAGGTATTGGCCAAGAACACCAACGTGCCTACACGGGTCGATGCAGGTAAGTTGGTGTTCTTGGCCGTAATGCCTTTTTTATCCGCTTTTATCAGTAGCTTATGCTTGACAAGGTGCAGTGTGCTGCGTAAAGTTCGCGGCCATTGCAGGCACGTAGCTCAGTTGGTTAGAGCACCACCTTGACATGGTGGGGGTCGTTGGTTCGAATCCAATCGTGCCTACCAAATTGAAAGCCCGGTCCCTGGACCGGGCTTTTTACTTTCAGCGCCATTTGGGGCGCCTTTGCAGCAGCCTGAAGAGGGCGCCGGCAATCGTCAGCCGGTCTGAACTGCAGGAGCAGGCAATCCAATCGGACTTTTCCATCATGTGGCCTTGCGTAGCGGTCACCACTGAGAAGGAGCGGCATATGCCCACTATTACTCTTCCTGACGGCAGTCAGCGCAGTTTTGATCACCCTGTATCCGTTGCCGACGTAGCGGCCTCTATTGGCGCTGGTCTGGCCAAGGCAACCCTGGCTGGCAAGGTCGATGGTCGTCTGGTCGATGCCTGCGACATGATT
Organism: Halopseudomonas sp. 4NH20-0008; assembly: GCF_057548395.1. Lineage (NCBI taxonomy): Bacteria > Pseudomonadati > Pseudomonadota > Gammaproteobacteria > Pseudomonadales > Pseudomonadaceae > Halopseudomonas > Halopseudomonas sp. 4NH20-0008. Next base: position 35,867 of record NZ_BAAJMD010000004.1, on the reverse strand, counting down.
GATACCGACGCCACGCTGCAGATCATCACGCCGAAGGACGAAGAGGGGCTGGAAATCATTCGCCACTCCTGTGCTCACCTGATTGGCCACGCCGTCAAACAGCTGTATCCGACCGCCAAAATGGTGATCGGGCCGGTGATTGACGATGGCTTCTATTACGATATCGCCTACGAACGCTCCTTTACTCCAGATGATATGGCGGCTATTGAAGCACGCATGCGCGAGCTGATCGCCACCGATTATGACGTGATCAAGAAGGTCACACCGCGCGATCAGGTGATCGAGGTGTTCCAGTCGCGCAGCGAGGATTACAAGCTGCGTCTGGTTGACGACATGCCCAATGAACAGGCCATGGGACTGTACTACCACGAAGAATATGTGGACATGTGCCGTGGTCCGCACGTGCCCAATACGCGCTTCCTGAAAGCCTTCCAACTGACCCGTATCTCCGGCGCTTATTGGCGTGGCGATGCCAAGAACGAGCAGTTGCAGCGTATTTATGGCACCGCCTGGGCGGATAAAAAGCAGCTGGCGGCCTATATCCAGCGTATCGAAGAGGCGGAAAAACGCGACCATCGCAAGATCGGCAAGCGTCTTGGCCTGTTCCACACCCAGGAAGAAGCGCCCGGCATGGTGTTCTGGCACCCCAATGGCTGGACCATCTATCAGGTGCTTGAGCAGTACATGCGCAACCTGCAGCGCGCCAGTGGCTATAAAGAGATCAAGACCCCGCAGGTGGTGGATCGTGTTCTTTGGGAGCGCTCCGGGCACTGGGAGCATTACTCCCACGCCATGTTCACCACCGAGTCGGAAAGCCGCGATTACGCCATCAAACCAATGAACTGTCCTTGCCACGTGCAGGTGTTCAATCAGGGCCTGAAGAGCTACCGCGAGCTGCCGCTGCGCCTTGCCGAGTTCGGTTCTTGCCACCGCAACGAGCCCTCCGGTTCGCTGCATGGCCTGATGCGCGTACGCGGTTTTACCCAGGATGACGCACACATTTTCTGTACCGATGAGCAGGTCGAGTCTGAGGCCTCCGACTTTATCGCGCTGACCCTGCAGGTTTACAGGGACTTCGGCTTTGATGATGTCGAGCTCAAGCTGTCGACTCGCCCGGAGAGCCGCGTGGGTGACGATGCGCTCTGGGATCAGGCCGAGAAGGGTCTGGAATCAGCGCTGAACAAGGCCGGTTTGAAGTGGGATCTGCAGCCGGGCGAGGGTGCCTTCTACGGCCCGAAGATCGAATTCTCCCTGCGCGACTGCCTGGGTCGTGTATGGCAGTGCGGTACTCTGCAGCTGGATTTCATGCTGCCAGGCCGCCTCGGCGCCCAATATGTGGCCGAAGATGGCTCTCGCAAGGCGCCGGTCATGTTGCACCGCGCCATTCTCGGTTCCTTTGAGCGCTTCATCGGTATTCTGATTGAACATTACGCAGGCGATTTCCCTGCCTGGTTGGCACCGACTCAGGCCGCCATCCTGAATATTACTGACAATCAGGCCGCTTTCTGCTCAGAAGTGGAGAAAAGCCTGAATGAAATGGGCTATCGGGCCACTGCGGACTTGAGAAACGAGAAAATTGGCTTTAAGATTCGCGAGCATACTTTGCACAAGACACCTTACCTGCTCGTAGTGGGCGATAGGGAAGTCGAATCGCACACTGTGGCCGTGCGCACGCGGGAGGGTAAAGATCTGGGAATCATGACGGTTACCGAGTTCTCCGAATTCCTTGCCCGCGCCGTTGCACAACGAGGCCGCCCGAATACGGAGCTATAAAGATTAAACGCGAGATGAGACAAGACAAAAGAACCGCCCAACGCCCGCCGATCAATGAAAACATCACCGCACGTGAAGTGCGTCTGATCGGTGCGGAAGGAGAACAAATCGGTATCGTGTCCATTCAGGAAGCGATGGCTGTAGCAGAAGAGGCCAAGCTCGACCTGGTTGAAATCTCTCCCGATGCAGAACCACCTGTTTGCCGCGTCATGGACTACGGCAAGCACATCTTCGAAAAGAAGAAGCAACAGGCTGCTGCACGCAAGAACCAGAAGATCATTCAGATCAAGGAAATCAAGTTTCGACCAGGGACGGAAGAAGGGGACTATCAGGTCAAGCTGCGTAACCTGATACGCTTCCTCAGTGACGGGGATAAAGCCAAGGTTTCATTGCGATTCCGCGGCCGCGAAATGGCCCATCAGGAGCTGGGGATGGAATTGTTGAAACGGGTCGAACAAGACCTGCTTGAATACGGTTCCGTCGAACAGCATCCGAAGATGGAAGGTCGTCAGCTGATGATGGTCATCGCACCCAAGAAGAAAAAGTAATCTCCAGGGCAACGCCAGGCCTTGCGATTATCTTATCCACTCTATTTGGAGTACATGAACATGGCAAAGATGAAAACCAAAAGCGGTGCCGCCAAGCGCTTTAAAGTGACTGGCAAGGGCATCAAACACAAGCACGCTTTCAAGAGCCACATCCTGACCAAGATGAGCACCAAGCGTAAGCGCCAACTGCGTGGCACTCAGCAGCTCAATGCTGCCGATGTCCAGAAAGTTGAACGCATGTTGCGTCTCCGTTAAGTCTAGGTTAGAGGATATAAAGAATGGCTCGTGTTAAGCGTGGTGTAATGGCGCGTAAGCGTCACAAGAAAATTCTGAAACTCGCCAAAGGCTACTACGGTGCGCGTTCGCGTGTATTCCGTGTTGCCAAGCAGGCGGTCATCAAGGCCGGTCAGTATGCCTATCGTGACCGCAAGCAGCGCAAGCGTCAGTTTCGTGCTCTGTGGATTGCCCGTATCAACGCCGGCGCCCGTCAGAATGGCATGTCTTACAGCCGTCTGATTGCTGGTCTGAAAAAGGCTTCCGTAGAAATCGACCGCAAGGTTCTGGCTGAACTGGCCGTGAACGAAAAAGCGGCGTTTACCGCGATTGTCGAAAAAGCAAAGGCTAGCCTGGCTTAAGCCCTCGTTACGACAATCACCGGAGCCTGGCTTCGGTTGGCAACGTCATTAATAGGGGAAGAGCCTCAACGCTCTTCCCCTATTTTTGTTTCTGGAGTGTGTAAATGGAAAACCTAGACGCCCTGGTCTCCCAGGCCCTTGAGGCCGTGCAACAGGCGACTGATGTCAATGCACTGGAACAGATCCGCGTGCATTACCTTGGCAAGAAGGGCGAGCTGACCCAGGTGATGAAAACCCTGGGCAATATTCCGGCCGAAGAACGTCCCAAAGTCGGCGCGCTGGTCAATGAGGCCAAGGAAACCGTCTCCAGCGTACTGAATGCGCGCAAGGCCGAGATGGATGCCGCGGCGCTCAACGACAAGCTGGCAGCCGAGCGTATCGATGTAACCCTGCCGGGCCGTGGCCAGCGCAGTGGTGGTCTGCATCCGGTGACCCGCACCATGGAGCGGATCGAACAGATTTTTGCCCACGTCGGTTATACCGTCGAGGAAGGTCCTGAAGTCGAGGACGACTACCACAACTTTGAAGCCCTCAACATTCCCGGCCATCATCCGGCCCGGGCGATGCATGACACCTTCTATTTCAATGCCAACACCCTGTTGCGCACCCATACCTCACCGGTTCAGGTACGCACCATGGAGAGCACGCAGCCGCCGATTCGGATCATTTGTCCGGGCCGTGTCTACCGCTGCGACTCGGATCAGACCCATTCGCCGATGTTCCACCAGGTTGAAGGGCTGCTGATTGACGAAAACGTCAGCTTTGCCGACCTCAAGGGCACCATCGAACAGTTTTTGCGCGAGTTTTTCGAGGCTGATCTGGAAGTGCGCTTCCGTCCCTCGTTCTTCCCCTTTACCGAGCCTTCTGCCGAGGTGGATATTCGCCGCACCGTGATCAAGAACGGTGAAGAGAAGGCCGACTGGCTGGAAGTGCTGGGCTGCGGCATGGTGCATCCCGATGTGCTGCGCATGTCCGGCATCGACCCCGAGAAATACCAGGGCTTTGCCTTTGGCATGGGCGTTGAGCGTCTGACCATGCTGCGCTATGGCGTTGGCGATCTGCGCATCTTCTTTGATAACGATCTGCGCTTTCTTGAGCAGTTTCGCTGAGTGTGCATCCGCCCATCCTATTGAAATCAGGAATCGATAATGAAATTCAGTGAACAGTGGCTGCGCACCTGGGTGAACCCCGCCGTCTCCCGTGACGAGCTGGTCGCGCGTCTGTCCATGACCGGACTTGAAGTTGACAGCGTGACCCCGGCCGCCGGCGTCTTCAGCGGCGTGGTGGTAGGCGAGATCGTCAGTGCCGAGCAACACCCGGATGCCGATAAGCTGCGCGTGTGCCAGGTCAGTAACGGCGGCGAGCAGTTTCAGGTGGTCTGTGGCGCCCCCAACGCGCGCCCTGGCATCAAGATCCCCTTTGCCATGGTCGGCGCCGAACTGGGCGACGACTTCAAGATCAAGAAGGCCAAACTGCGTGGCGTCGAATCCTTCGGTATGCTCTGTTCAGCCGCTGAGCTGAAACTGTCTGAAGATCATGATGGTCTGTTTGAGCTGCCCACAGATGCGCCTGTAGGCCAGAGCCTGCGCGAATACCTGGGTCTGGATGATGCCATCATTGAAGTGGATCTGACGCCCAACCGTGGCGACTGCCTGTCCATCGCCGGTCTGGCCCGCGAAGTCGCGGCCAATTACGCCGAGCAGCTGTGCCGCGTGGCCATTGAACCGGTCGCGGTCGTGCACCAGGACGTGCGACCGGTTGAGATTCTCGCGCCCCAGGCCTGTCCGCGTTACCTGGGCCGGGTGGTTCGTAACGTTGATCTGTCGCGCCCGACACCCCTGTGGATGGTCGAGCGTTTGCGCCGCAGTGACATTCGCAGCATCGACGCTGTGGTGGATATTACCAACTACGTCATGATTGAGCTGGGTCAGCCGCTGCATGCCTTCGATCTGGCCGAAATCAAAGGGGGTATTCGCGTACGCCTGGCCGAGGAGGGCGAGAAGCTGGTGCTGCTCGACGGTCAGGAGATCAGCCTGCGTGCCGACACCCTGGTCATCGCCGATCATCAGCGTCCGCTGGCCATGGCCGGGATTATGGGCGGCGAGCACAGTGGCGTCAGCACCGGCACCACCGACCTGTTTCTCGAAAGCGCCTTCTTCGATACCATCGCCATCGCTGGCAAGGCCCGTGGTTACGGGCTGCACACCGATTCCTCGCACCGCTTCGAGCGCGGCGTTGACTGGCAACTGCAGCGCGATGCCATGGAGCGCGCCACGGCCCTGATACTGCAAATTGTTGGCGGCGAAGCCGGCCCGATTGTCGAAGCGGTGGATCAGGCATCCCTGCCTACTCTCAAGCAGATCACCCTGCGCAGCGAGCGTATCAACCAGATGCTCGGCATGCAGATGAGTGATGCTGATGTTACCGGTTACCTGAGCGGTCTGGGTCTGCAGGTCAGTGCCGACGGTGCAGGCCAGTGGCAGGTCAATGTGCCCAGTCACCGCTTTGATATCAGTCTGGAAATCGACCTGATTGAAGAGCTGGCTCGTCTCTACGGTTACAACCGCCTGCCGGTCAGTGCGCCGACGGCAGCTCTGAACCTCACGGCCAAGCCGGAAACCCGTGGCGAACTGCCGGCGCTGCGCCGTCTGCTGGTTGCCCGTGGTTACCACGAGGCCATTACTTATAGCTTTGTCGAGCCGGGCCTTAACAAGCTGTTTGATCCGCAGGTAGAGCCGCTGGCTCTGGCCAACCCGATTTCATCGGATATGGCAGTCATGCGAACCACCCTGTGGGCTGGCCTGAGCAAGGCCGTGCAATACAACCAGAATCGTCAGCAAAGCCGTTTGCGTCTGTTTGAAAGTGGTCTGCGTTTTGTACCCCAGGCCGATGGCAGTCTGGTACAGCAGCCCATGCTGGCGGGTATCGCCTGTGGCAGCCGCTTGCCTGAGGGCTGGGCGAATGGCAGCGAGAAGCTCGATTTCCATGACCTCAAAGGCGATGTTGAAGCCTTGCTGGGGCAGGGCGGTGCACTGGCCAGCTTCTGTTTCGAGGCCGCCGAACATCCCGCGCTGCATCCAGGTCAAAGTGCATCGATTTCCCGTGATGGCCAACTGGTGGGCTGGATTGGTGCACTGCATCCGCGCCTGATCACTGATCTGGACCTGCAGGGTCCGGTCTTTGTCTTTGAGTTGCTGCTGGAACAGATTATTCACGGACGTTTGCCGAAATTCGCTGAATTGTCACGCTTTCCGGAAGTCAGGCGGGACATCGCTTTGTTGGTAGACAAGACGGTGCAGGCCGACGATCTGCTCACGGATATACGCAAGAATGCAGGCGATGCACTAAAATACCTCAGGTTGTTTGACGTTTATGAGGGTAAAGGTATTGATCCGCATAGAAAAAGTCTTGCAATCGGCTTGACCTTACAGCATTCATCACGCACTCTAACCGATGATGAGGTGAATGCTGTCATGGACAAGGTGCTGTCGTCCGTGGAACAAAGGTTCAATGCCACACTAAGGAAATAGCCTATGGGGGCTCTGACAAAAGCAGAAATGGCGGAACGTCTCTACGAGGAACTTGGCTTCAATAAACGTGAAGCCAAGGAGCTGGTAGAACTGTTTTTCGAAGAGATTCGCAACGCCCTGGAAAGCAACGAACAAGTCAAACTGTCGGGATTCGGCAATTTTGACCTGCGCGACAAGCGCCAGCGGCCGGGACGAAATCCCAAAACCGGCGAAGAAATCCCAATTACCGCACGGCGCGTGGTTACCTTCCGCCCCGGACAGAAACTGAAGGCCAGAGTAGAAGCCTATGCTGGAACCCAGCCATAACGACGAATTGCCGGCGATTCCCGGCAAACGCTACTTTACCATCGGTGAGGTAAGCGACCTGTGCGCGGTAAAACCGCATGTACTGCGCTATTGGGAGCAGGAATTTCCCCAGCTGTCCCCGGTAAAGCGTCGCGGTAACCGTCGTTATTATCAGCGCCAGGACGTGCTGATGATCCGTCAGATCCGCGCGTTGCTGTATGACCAGGGCTTCACCATCGGTGGTGCACGTCAGCGCCTGTCCGGTGACGAGGCCAAGGAAGACGTCACCCATTACAAGCAACTGATCCGTCAGACCATCGCCGAACTTGAAGAAGTTCTGCAGGTTCTGCGTACCAGCTGATCACCACTATCCCCGAAAAAAAACTTTCTCGTTTCAGATAGTTAATGTATTATGCGACCCGCTTAGGCAGACAAAGCCGAAGCATCGTCGGGGCGTAGCGCAGCCTGGTAGCGCACTTGCATGGGGTGCAAGGGGTCGAGTGTTCGAATCACTCCGTCCCGACCAATATTCAGTGATTCAGCCCAATGTTTACGCATTGGGCTTTTTCATTTCAGGGGTTCAGGTTTTCAGCAAAGAGGCGCACTGCGCCCTTTGTCATCTTGCTGACCTTCAAGCTTGCTAAGCTTCCTGCCAAAATCATCCAAAGAGGTATTGTCATGGCTACCAACCGTTCGCGTCGTTTGCGCAAAAAGCTCTGTGTTGATGAGTTTCAGGAACTGGGTTTTGAGCTGAAGCTGGATTTGAAAGAGGGCCTCAGCGTCGAGGAAATTGATAGCTTCCTTGATCAGTTCATCCTGCAGGCGCTTGAGGCCAACGGCCTGAACTATGTCGGCGGTGAAGATTTCGGTCTGGTCTGCCTGGGTGGCCGAGGCTCTGTGAGTGAAGAACAGCGTGCAGCAGTAGAAAGCTGGCTCAAGGGTCGTAGCGAACTGAGCAAGGTTGACGTCAGCCCGCTGGTTGATGCCTGGTATCCAGACAAACCGATTAATGCGGCTGTTTGACGCCAAGGCTAACGCAGTATTTCGCTTTACGTGACACTGTTCCTTCGTGTCCGGCACAGTGGTCCGGGTTATTTGCACAGGCGCAGCCCTGTGTAATGGCCGGACGCCGGACTAGGGGAACGCCCCTGACGTCCGTGCGGTGCCCCTCAGGTATCAGCCGGGGTGCTCAACAGCTCATCAATCAACTTCAGGTTCAGATGCCGTTGCAAGCTGACTGCATAGAACTGCTCCACAACCCCCGGAATCTCGGCATAAAGAGCCAGGCTACCGGACTGTAACTCATCCTGAACCACAACCATCGGCAGTAGCGCCATATCGCCTGAGTCACGCGCCAGCAGGCGCAGCATGGCCATGTCATCGACCTCGGCACAGATAGTCGGCGTCAGGCCCTGACTTTCGCAGAACAGGTCAAACTGACTGCGGATATCGCTGCTGCGTCCAGGCACAATCAAGCGGGCACCCGGCAGGTCACGGGCCAGATCAAAGGGTGTGCGGTCCTCTCTTGGCGGTCCTACCAGACACACCGATTGCCGATCCAGAACACGGCAGCGCCAACTGCGCATGGCATCGGTGCTCACGGCCCGGTTGGTCAGCACCACATCCAGTGTATGCAGGCTCAACCTATCCAACAGGTCATCGAGGCTGCCGGATTCCAGGGTGATATGCACATCCTTTCGCCCAAGAAAAGGCCGCAGCAGGTTTTCCTGAAAATTCCGCGAGAGTGTGGCTACCGCGCCAATACGCAATTTCTGTGTACTTTGTAACGCCCCTTTGAGCGTGGTTTGCAGCTCATTGCCCAGAGCAAAAATGCTGTCGGCATAGTCCAGCGTCAAGCGCCCGGCCTCGGTCAATATCAGGCTGCGGCCGCTGCGGATAAACAGGTCGTGCCCGAGTTGTTCTTCCAGAACGCGGATCTGCGTCGACAGGGCCGACTGGGATACGTGCAACGCCTCGGCGGCACGGGTCAGGTTGCCCTCCGTGGCGACCGCCCAGAAGTAATGCAGATGGTGAAAATTGAGCCGGCGCATAGTTTGTTCTCTAAAAAAGATCGTTACATTCTAAACAATCTATTTTTAATAAAAAGCCTGATGTTCGAGACTCACCTGGTCGAGCTTATCAGGAGTCTTGCTTATGCCCATGTCATTATCCGAACCCGCCGGCCTGTTGCCCTGGGTTTATCTGCTTGCCCTTATCCCGTTAGTACTCTGGGCCCGCTATCGAAACGCCAGTGATATATGGCTGCCTGCTGTTGTAGCGGGCTATGCCGGTATAGCCCTGGTGGCACTGGCGATTGTAGTGGCTGTGCTGGATGGTCAGCCGAACGACCGCCTGGGTCTGGTCATGGCGGCATTGATCAGCTTTCTGGCCCTGGTGATTATCAACTTCTCGCGCCGCTACCTGCAGGGTGAGTCCGGTCAGTTGCGCTACAGTCTGGCTTTGTTGGTTACCCTGGCGGCGGTCGCCGTGGTGGTCACCACAGACAGTCTCTACTGGCTGGTCGCGGCCTGGATTATCTCCAGTCTGAGCCTGCACCAGCTGCTGGTCTTTTACCGTCACAGAGTCACTGCGCAGGTGGTGGCGCACAAGAAGTTCCTGGTCAGCCGTCTGGCCGACCTGTGTCTGCTGGTGGCCACCGGTCTGTTGGTGCGGGCCAGTGGTGACAGCTCGATATCAGCCACGCTGGACTGGGTGGCCACGCAGATAGCGGAGCAGGGTGGTCTTGGCTGGGATGTGCAAATAGCCACGCTGCTGCTGGGCATGGCGGTCATTCTGAAGTCGGCACAACTGCCGTTTCATGGCTGGCTGATTCAGGTGATGGAAGCGCCCACGCCGGTATCGGCCCTGCTGCATGCCGGTCTGGTCAACCTCGGCGGTTTCATGGTCCTGCGCTTTGCACCGCTGTTCTCGGCAGTACCTTCGGCCCAGACCCTACTGGTGATTGTCGGTGGCACAACCGCCGTGCTGGCGGCACTGGTGATGATGACGCGCATCAGCATCAAGGTGCGTCTGGCCTGGTCAACCTGTGCGCAAATGGGCTTTATGCTGATGGAGTTGGGCCTCGGGCTCTACGAAGTGGCCCTGGTGCATTTGCTCGCCCACTCCCTGTACAAGGCCCACGCCTTCCTGGCCTCGGGTGACACCGTCAATCAAGCCGAACGGCATGCGCTGCAGCCGGCACAGCCTGCGGCCGGGTTGAAGCAGACCCTCTGGGCGCTGCCCCTGGCCGCCTTGGCTGTCCTGCTGTTGCATGGTTTGTGGACACTCTGGCAGCCACAGCATGCGCTGCCGCTGGTCGCCCTGGTGATTCTCACGGTCGGTCTGGCGCCCTGGTGTTTCCGGCTTGCTGGTGCGCTGCATGCCACCGCCATGCTGACCCTGTTGCTTGCCTTGTACCTGCTCTGGCACCAGGCCGCCGCCCTCATCCTGGGCGGCTATCCAACGCCGAGTGGATTCCAGAGTGGGCTGGCGGTGCTGGTGGTGCTGCTCTTTGTCGCCCTGTATGTGAGTCAGGCATGGATTACTGAACGGCCCGCCAGCGCCTTTGCCCGGCGTTTGTACCCCTGGGCCTACGCCGGTTTTTATCTGGACGAGTACCTGACCCGGGTCACGTTCCGCCTGTGGCCACCCGCCCGCAATGCCATCTCGACACAATCGAAGGGAGTAAAAGCATGAACATGATCGAACACCCTGTGGTAACGCATAGCCAGGCCCTGATGGATGCTGCCGAGCAGGTTTGCGCGCAGGTAGCACCTACCTGGCCACTGGATCGCATGATCGCCGTCAATCCCCTCTGGGAGCGGCGCTCACAGCCGTGGCATACGGTCGCCGAGCAGGTCTGGCGGCAGTCGGGTAGCCTGTTGACCTTTTCGCCAGCTGATTATCAAGAGGCCTGGGCATCCGGTCGCATTGCCGAACGTCACCTGAAGACAGCGCTGCAGCAGAGCAACCTTGACCTCAATCTGGCTGACCTGCACCAGCACTTGAACGACCCGTTGTCTGTAGGCCAGAGCCTGCCCTTGCTCGAAGACCTGGCCAGCGCCAAAGGCCATCTGCCGGTCTGGCGTGATCTGATTACCCATCAGATCGGCCAGTTCTGCGCGGCCTGGTTTGATAGCGAGCAGGCAGACTGGCACCTGAACGCCAAGGTGGGGCTCTACGCCGCCTGGCGTGACAGTCTGTTGCAGGATCACGGCCTGAGCGTACTCAGCGGCTGCCGGACCTTGCACCAGCGCGTGGCAGACTTGCCCTTGCAGCCCGCAGCGGTGCTGGCTCGCGCGGTAGATCAGTTGTCGGTGGATCAGTGGCATTGGGCCGACTGGTTTGATGCCCTTTTGCAACGCAGCCTGGGCTGGGCCTCCTGGTGTGCCTATCAGCGCTGGCAGGCCCGATTGCAGGGCGGTGATGAGGATAGCCTGATCGAGTTACTGGCTATCCGCACGGCCTGGCAGTTATTGGTTGATGATGGCGAGCGTGGCGACCAGAGTGCCTGGCATCAGTGGCAACACGCCTTTCTGGTCGGACTCAAGCGTGAGCCAGAAGCTAGCTGGCAGGCGTTGCAAGTCTGGCAGCGGGCCGACGAACTGGCCTGGCAGGAACAGCTGCAACAGCGCCTGAGTGCGGTAGATGCCGCAGCAAAACAGCCTCAGCCAGTGTTTGCCAAAGTCTACTTCTGCATCGATGTGCGCTCGGAAGTCGTGCGTCGGGCCATAGAGCATCATTCAACCGGTATTGAAACCGCGGGTTTTGCTGGCTTTTTTGGCTTGCCGATCGAGTACGCGCCGCTCGGTACCGATGCCGCGCGGCCGCAATTACCCGGCCTGCTGGCTGCGCAGATGCAGGTCAGTGACAGCAGCGGTGATGCCAGGATCGATCACAGCCTGGCCCAGAGGCGGGTCAAACGGCTCTCCAAGACTGGCCGTTGGCGCTTGTTTGAACGGCTGCCTGCGTCCACCTTTACCCTGGTTGAAACCTTGGGTCTGGGCTATGCGGCCAACTTGCTGGGTCATCAGTTCGGCCGCCATGCCCAGCCTGCGACTGCAGGATTAAGTCATACCGAGCAGGCCCAGTTGAGCCCGGTGCTGTTGGGTCTGACCGCTGAGCAAAAGACCGATCTGGCCGCCCGCATCCTGGCTGCCATGGGCCTGACCAGCGGTTTTCCGCCTCTACTGGTGCTGCTCGGGCATGGCAGTCAAAGTGCCAATAACCCCCAGGCCGCCGGTCTGGCCTGTGGCGCCTGCTGTGGGCAAAGTGGTGAAGTCAACGCCCGGCTGCTGGCCGCTGTGCTGAACGATCAAGCGGTAAGACAGGGTCTGGCAGCCAAAGGCATCAGTATTCCGGACAGCTGCCATGTGGTCGCAGGACTGCATAACACCACCACCGATGAGATCAGCCTGTTTGATCAGCAGCAACTACCGGCATCCTTGCATACGGAATGGCAGCAGCTGCGCCAGGTGTTGGACAACGCGGCCCATCAGGTGCGTGCCGAGCGGGCAGAAGCTCTGGGTCTGGCGGCACTGACCGTGCAGCCCGAAGCGCTGCTCAAAGCTCTGCGCAAACGCGCCGGCGACTGGGCGCAAACCCGGCCTGAGTGGGGGCTGGCCAACAATGCGGCCTTTATAGCCGCACCGCGTTGGCGGACTCAGGGCGTTGATCTGCAGGGCCGGGCCTTTCTGCATGACTATGATTGGCGTCAGGACAGCGATGGCAGCATTCTGGAACTGATCATGACCGCGCCCATGGTCGTTGCTAACTGGATCAACATGCAGTACCTGACCTCGACCACCGATAACCAGCGCTTCGGCAGTGGCAACAAGGTGCTGCATAACGTGGTCGGCGGGCGGATCGGCGTGTTTGAAGGCAACGGCGGCGACCTGCGTATCGGCCTGGCCAAACAGTCTGTGCATGACGGTCAGCGCTGGATGCACACGCCCTTGCGGCTGACCGTGGTCATTGATGCTCCGCGTGACATGATCGATGCGGTACTGGCGAAACATCAGGTCGTTCGTGAGCTGGTCGAGCATCAGTGGCTGTATCTGCAATGCATGGACAGCGACCATCCGGGCCTGTTGCTGCAACGCGGCGCTACCGACTGGGCGCCACTGCCGTTTAACTGACCCTGACAGGGCATGGCCACGGCTATGCCCTGTTTTAACCAGCAGAGCAGGGCGGGCAGATTGGTGTAAACTCGCTCGGCAAAACCTGTTACCGGGCCTAAAGGAGCCGCACCTATGTCCTATATTGAAGACTCCCTGTCCCAGGGCGAGAAGATCGAAGCGCTGTTTCCATTGCACTGGTTTGCCCGCATGCCCATGTACGCCTGGCTGGTACTGGCCATCCCCACGCTGGGGATCACGCTGATTTTTGCGCTGTATAAATACCTCAAGCTTAAATCCATGGAGCAGGGCGTCACCAACAAGCGCGTAGTGCTCAAGCGCGGCATCATCAGCCGTCGCACCGAGGAAATGAAATTGCAGTCGATTGAAACTGTCGAGATTGACCAGGGGATTCTCGGGCGCATCTTCGGTTTTGGCACCGTCAAGATTACCGGTCGTGGCATCAGTGATGTGGTGTTCAAGGGCATCGACGACCCCATGCAGGTCAAACGCCAGGTCGAAAGCGTCAGCAATCCGGTCGGCTGAGTTCAGCCGTGAGCGCCCTCAAATACCTCAGTGGCTATGGCCCGGATCTGCAGAGCCAGGTGCAGAAGCTGATTGACAGCAACCAGCTCGGCCCCTGGCTGGAACAGCGCTACCCGCCGCAAGCCCAACACCTGATCCAGACCGACGCCGCCCTGTACGACTATACCCAGCGCCTCAAGCAACAACATATGCGCAGCAGCGACCCTGTCACCAAGGTGTACTTTGATACGCGCATGCACGTCATCGACAACGCCCTGGGCCAGCACCAGTTCGTCAGCCGAGTGCAGGGCAGCAAGCTCAAACGCAAAAACGAAATCAAGGTCTCCGCCATCTTCAAAACCCTGCCCGAACCCCTGCTGCGCATGGTGGTGGTGCACGAGCTGGCGCATCTGCGCGAGAAAGAGCACAACAAAGCCTTCTACCAGCTGTGTCAGCATATGGAGCCGGATTATCACCAGCTGGAGCTGGATTTAAGGTTGTTTTTGACGTTGCGGGGGTGAGTTAACCCCCAAGTCAGCCCCCAAGTTGCCCCCCAAGTTAATCGTTTGATATGGCCACATAAATAGAAATAACGCTTTTATGGCTTCGAGAACCTCAAATAACACCGTGCTTTATTTTATTTTTCTGCTTAAGTTAAATTAACGTGCATCGTTATTTTAACTTGGAGCAAACATGAACCGCGGCACAACAGGGCATAATGTCGGCAGCATAGCCGGAGGAGTCGCCTGCAAAGCCTTCATCCCGGCAGCGCTGCCACCCCAGCCACCGCTGCAACTGGACAATAAGCTTCAGGGCCGCATCAATCAGGCCATGTTGGCCCTCGGTCGGCTGGACGCCATCAGCACGCTGCTGCCGGATGCACGGCTGTTTCTGTATAGCTATGTGCGAAAAGAAGCGGTCATGTCCTCCCAGATAGAAGGCACACAGTCCTCCCTCAGCGATCTCATGCTGTATGAAATGGACGGCATGCCCGGCGTACCCATGGATGACGTACAGGAAGTCTCCTGCTATGTCAGCGCGCTGGAACTGGGCGTGCAGCGTATTCGTGAAGGGCAGCCTATCAGCTACCGCCTGTTGACCGAGTTACACCAGGCACTGATGACCTCCGGCAGAGGCATCAGCAAGGCGCCGGGTGAGTTCCGCAAGAACCAGGTGTGGATTGGCGGCCATCGAGCTGACGAAGCCACCTTTGTGCCTGCACCCGCAAACGAACTGGCCAACTGCTGGGCAGAGCTGGAGCGTTTTCTCAATGATGTGCCAGAAGCCACAGACCCGTTGATCAAGGCCGCACTGGCGCACGTGCAGTTTGAAACCATTCACCCCTTTATGAATGGCAACGGCCGCCTTGGCCGCCTGCTGATTCCGCTGATATTGGTCAGCGCCAATGTCCTCAGTGAGCCATTGTTGTACCTGTCGGTGTTTTTCAAGAAACACCGGCAGGTCTACTACGACCGTCTGCAACAAGTGCGCATCACCGGAGACTGGGAAAGTTGGTTGCTGTTCTTTGTCGACGCCGTTACCGACACCGCCACTCAAGCCGTCAGTACCGCCCAACAGCTCAATGCCTTGCGTAATGATCACCGTTTGCTGGTCAGCAGCCTGGGCCGCATGGCACCCTCGGCCAAACAGGTGCTGGATGTGCTGTATGAATACCCTATTGCCAACATCAACACCCTGGTAAAACAAAGCGGCATCACCGCCGCGACCGCAGGCAAGGTGATGGATCTGCTATCACAACCCGATCTCGCCCTCGTGCGTGAACTCACCGGCCAAAAGCGCAACCGGGTATTCGCCTATAGCGCCTACATCGACATTTTGAATCAGAGCTAGATCGGTTCGTGTTGGACATGAGCAGACAAACGCACACAGATAATGCAAAGTAGGTCAAATACTTACCCGTGCAGAACCGCACGCGCTGTACTGCCTTCTTGCTGACAAGGATTTTGGAGAGAACGTGTCCGAGATAAAGCTGTTGACCGAACAAGTCCTGGCCTTTCGCGATGAGCGCGACTGGAAGCAGTTCCACAACTCCAAGGATCTGGCCCTGTCACTGGTACTGGAAGCGACCGAAGTGCTGGAGATATTCCAGTGGAAGCAGGACCAGGCCGCCATCAACGCCGTAGCCCAGGAACGCAAGCAAGACCTCGCCGATGAACTGGCCGACGTCTTCTGCTACACCCTGCTGATGGCCAACGACCTGGGCATCGATCTGGTGGAAGCACTGAAAACCAAGATCGAAAAGAACAACGCCAAGTACCCCGTAGACAAAGCCAAAGGCTCCGACAAAAAATACACGGAGCTATAACTGTTGATCATCTATCAGACAGACAAACAGCATTTTCTGGATGATGTGTTCAAGCACGATATCGAAGCTATCGTGCTTGACTCCTTTCGCCACCGTACCGGTAGAAGAGATCTAGGATGTCCGTCGTTTAAGGGGAGAACGGGTGTCCGAAAAGATGAATTCAAAAAATTGGTGATAATAAATGGCTGATCTCCAAACATTGCTCCAGGATATTACTGGTCAATGGAAATCTTCAATACAACAAAGTTTTTCTGGGCACCCTCTTGCGAATCAGTTTCGTAATGAATTTGTTGATGCGATAAAAAATATCGTAAATGAGGCAGGAAAGTCGTTTGATGTTAAAGGCAGTGTAGGTGCTGGAAATTGGGCAAGTGTGCCATGGTTGTCAATATTTGATCCGGAAATAACAAGGTCTGCACAAGATGGAATATATCCTGTTTATCTGTTCAAGGCAGATGCAAGTGGATTTTACCTTTCGTTAAATCAGGGAACTACAAACCCAGCTAAAAAGCTGGGGAAGCGTATTGCCAATCAGCGGGCAAAAGAGTTTGCTGAGTTGGTAAGAGGCCAGG
The DNA here is from genome assembly GCF_057548395.1 of Halopseudomonas sp. 4NH20-0008. Classification (NCBI taxonomy): domain Bacteria; kingdom Pseudomonadati; phylum Pseudomonadota; class Gammaproteobacteria; order Pseudomonadales; family Pseudomonadaceae; genus Halopseudomonas; species Halopseudomonas sp. 4NH20-0008. The sequence goes on along the minus strand of NZ_BAAJMD010000004.1, from coordinate 19,557 downwards.
TAGCCGATATTAACAATTGGGGGCATAAGAGCATCGACTTGCTGGCCGCTACCTCACTTGGTAAGTCATATGAAGCACCAAATATTATCGCTAAGTATTATCCTGCTGATGCTATTCCAAGTAGTGAGACGCTGAAGCAAGATCTTATTCAAATGTTGGATTTTTATGATAAGGCTAAGCCTCTCTGGTTTAGCTTTATCGAAAGAAATAGTTCTAATAATATTTCGGTTAGAAAAAGCATTGAGGCAAGACGGCTTCCGAAGCCTTTTATTCTTTTGGCCGGCATTTCTGGTACGGGTAAAACCCGTTTCATTCGCCAGCAGGCAAAGCTTACAGGTAGTTTGGAGGAGACGTATTGCCTGGTGCCGGTCAGGCCCGATTGGCATGAGCCATCAGATATGTTGGGCTACGTTTCCCGGCTGGGAGTGGATGGGCCGCGCTACGTGGTGACTGATGTATTGCGATTTATTGTCAGTGCATGGAAAGAGATAATTCAAAGCGTTGAAGCTGGTAGCGGTAAACCCGTTTGGATTGGCCGGGATCTTGATGAAATCCGTCCGTTTTGGTTGTGCTTGGATGAGATGAATCTGGCTCCAGTCGAGCAGTATTTCGCCGATTTTTTATCCATTCTGGAAACCAGGCAGTTTTTTAATGAAGAAGAGTTGCAGCAGTCTAACGCAGATAACGGCGTTGAGCGTACCTACGTTTACAGCAGCGACCCGGTTCTGAAGCCGGAAATTTTTGCACAACTTGATTCTGCAGGTGTGTCAGCGGTAAGGAGTGATTTGGGACTGGCTGGTGCCCAGCTTGACGGCTTGTGGGAGTATTTCAAAACGACAGGTATACCTTTGCCATTCAATCTGATTGTTGCCGGTACGGTGAATATGGATGAAACCACTCATGGTTTTTCCAGGAAGGTAATTGATCGGGCATTGTCCTTGGATTTCGGTGAGTTCTTCCCGAACGATTTCGACCAGTTCTTTAACCAGCAAGCAGAGCCAGTCGCGTTGAGTTACCCGCTGGTATCATCGGTGAGCCGTGAAGATCTTATAGAGGTGCCATCCGATCCTGATGGTTCAAAGTCGGTAGCCTTTCTCTCCGGTGTAAACTCGATTCTCAGGGGCTCTCCGTTCGAGCTGGCATATAGAGCTCTGAATGAACTGTTACTCTCGGTTGCATGCCATGGTCCGCAGGATGATCGGGAGCTTCAGGCGGTATGGGATGACTTTCTGATGATGAAAGTGCTTCCGCGTATCGAAGGCGATCAGGAAAAACTGTCGGTATTCGATAGCGTTTCTGTGGATGGTATGGAGTCTCAGGACATTCTGGCGAATCTGTCGGCTCACCTGGAGGTGGTTATGCCATCAGTATGGAGTGGCGGTCGTCCGGATCTTTTCAGGGCAGCAATAAATGAAGGCGAAGCACTGAGTGTTGGCTGCCGTAGCAATGCCAAACTTAAGTGGATGCGACGCCGCCTGCAGACTAACGGTTTTACCAGCTTTTGGCCCTGATAGATTCAGCAGGAGAGCGTTTTGCCTGAAGTGCTTGCCATCAAATGCCCTGACTGGGAGTTGACGATCTGGACACGCGATCATTCGAGCCGCGAGAGGTTGCTTGCTCACACCTTGCGGGTGCGTCGCTGTGAAAATAACTCAAGTACGCAAATCAGGCTGAATCCGGCTATTCATGGGAGTGATATCTGTGTTGGTGGTGAGCCAGTCGAGATTCTGCACGATTCGGTTTCGGTTGCAGCTTTGGCGTCACCTGTTCTTTTTGAAAATACTCTCTACGAGTTCGAGTTTGTTTTTTCGGCCGCGGTTACCGGTACGCCGGTGGTCAGGCACCGAATGGCGCGTATAAACGATGCCTTCCGTTACACAGACAAGTATGGAGTCAAGTCCCTTCGAGGCAGCATTAATACGGGCAATGATGTGGGGTGGCTACGATTGCCTGTCAGATACATGGTTTGCGGGTGCGAGCGCAAGGTCGCTGTTTCCGCCGAAGTGTTTCCGACCAAGATGGATATGGCCTCTGATGTACAGGCCATCTATGAAAAGGTTGATGCGCAGTTTCCATTGTGGCGTTTTGCCCTGGCAGAGCAGACTGAACAGGAATTCGATCGATCATCATCAACGCACCAGCATTTTCCATTGCTCTGGCTTGCCCAGTTTGAATCGCTCCAAGAGCAACTCCAGGGGGGCGTCCAACAAATTATCCGGTCTCCTCACAGCCGTCTTGTAAGTGAGCTCAGAAAGGTAACCGCTGACAAGATGAAAGGCCGGGTGTCTAATCGCCTGGCAGAGCGTGTTAGAGGGGATTTTGAGTCGGGCATGACAGCGCGGCGCTACCAGATAACGCGAAAGAAGTTAGCTGTCGATACGCCGGAAAACCGGTTCATAAAAATGGTTTTGGAGAAAAGTCGCGATAACCTGGCACGGTTTGTCGAGGTTGCTAAAAGGGCAGATGCTGCAGCAGACAGGAACAGATTGTCGCCTGTATTTTTCCAGACCCTGGACGGATGGCGACAAAGTCTTGAAAAACAGTTGGCTAACCCGTTATTCAGGGAAATCGGTCCCTTCTCGGGGCTGAATTCCGAATCGCTTGTTTTGCACCAGAAATCCGGCTACTCGATTGTGTACCGGTGTTGGCAGAAATTGAAGATGTACTTGGGTGTGCTCGGGCGCCAGGCTTCCGTCTCCATGAAAAGTGTTGCAGAGCTGTACGAGGTCTGGTGTTTCTTGGAAATTCGAGACTTGTTGATTGATCTGGGTTTCACGGAAGTGAGTCTCGGTCGCGCAGTGCTGAAGCAGCAAGGCCTTGAGCAGGTTGTCCGGGATGGTTTTTACGGTGCGTTCAGTTTTGTCCGGCCGGACGGTGTCAAGATCCGCTTGGCGCATGAGCCGGTTTTCCGGACTAACACGCAGCCGATTTCGGCATTGGTAACAACCCAAAAGCCTGACGTTTTACTTGAGGCCGTGTTCCCGAGCGGGGAGCGGTTTGTTTGGTTGTTCGATGCCAAATACCGCATAAAGGACGACGACGGATTAGTTGATTATGTACCGGACGATGCAATCAACCAGATGCACCGTTATCGCGATGCACTTGTCTGTAATCATGATACTAATGGCCTGCATAGCCATTCACGCCCTGTTTTTGGGGCTTTTGCTTTGTATCCGGGCTATTACCCCCAGAGCCCGTTTAATGCGGATCTCAATCCTTATCATGCGGCTGTCAGGAAAATAGGGATCGGCGCTTTTCCTTTGGTTCCTGGTCAAGTTGGTGGTGACGATGAGGGAAACGCATGGTTGCGTGCTTTTTTGGCAGATAAGCTGGGTGGTGCAGCCTACGGCGCCCCTTCAAATGCTGACCACCTTTATCTGCAAGATTCCGCGCGAATTCCGCCAACTGGGATGCGACAGTCACGGTATCCGGAGCTCTGCATGGTTGTTACAGGTGCACCAAAAAAAGGCCGTTCACCGGAATATTTGCAGGGTTTCCGGGATGGCACTGCAGGCTGGTACCACATGAGGTTGCATGCATCTGAGCGAAGCGATATTTCCCGGAACCTGATACGTGAAATCCGGTTTTGTGTGATCACAGCCCACGATCCCGAACTGGGTGAGAAAAGAGCAGACTGGCTGTGGTCTGTCGAGTCGGTTTCATTGGTTCGACGCTCGGATCTGACCATTGAACAAGCCGGTAAAGCCGGTGTAGGAGATGAGCTGTACTGGTTGTTCAAATTGTCTTCAGCAAAGCGGCTGCCTGTATCTATTACAGGCTTTCCCCGCAGAAGCCATAGCTTGAAACTCTGTTCGATGGAGCAGGCTGATAGGGTAGGTGATTTTGCGAAACTTCATGAGCTATATCCTTCTGTTCATCTAACTTCTATGTCATAGGCTATGAGCAATGCGACCTACAAAACCGATGCATAAAAAGCTTTCAGCCAAAAACAAACAGGGGTCTAATGAACGCTCAAGCTGTTCCTGACTCATAAGCTTTCATGTCGATTTTTAAGCTAAATTTCGACATGAAAGTTCGTCATGTTTATCCCATCGATATAAATAAGTGCTGACAATAGTCACGACGCTACCATCAAGAAAGGCAAACTGGCCTGCATGTGACGCAACCGCGGTAATAGAAAATGATTATTCCGGAGACAACAATGAACAAGATACTGACGGTGGTTGTAGGTTTGCTTGGCCTGATGTTCCTGCTGATCGGCTTGCGTTGGCTGGTGGATCCGTCTGGCGCGGCGGGGCAGTTGGGTATGCCGTTGCTGGAGGGAGTGGGGCGTAGTACGCAGATTGGTGACTTTACCGCCTTCTTCCTTACCTTGGGCGCGCTTATTTTGCTTGGCTTGGTGACCTCGCAGCGCATCTGGTATTACCCGGCTGCGATGCTGCTGGGTATTGCGGCGCTGGGGCGAGTGTTGGCTTGGGCGGTGCATGATGCTGCTCTGGCGCTTGATCTGATCGCACCGGAGGTGATTATTGCCGCTATCTTGCTGCTTGCTGCGCGTCGGTTGGGCAGGGCGGGTAGTTAAGCCAACAGGATGTAACGGGGGTCAGATGAACATAGTCTCCAACGGAAATATTAATCTGCTCCTGGCATACTTTGTTAGAGCTGATGCCCATGGCGAGTCGACAACTTTACGGAGCTGAAAAATGCTGATGCCGTTGCTGACGGCACTCATGCCTTCGATTACGCCCAAAAACATCAAGGTTCATCTTGCCCGGCATAATGGTGAAGTGCATCCCATGGATGTATATCTGGCGGATGATTTTGATGAGTGGCAGTCGTGGCAGTTTCAGAAGAATTTCGAGTGCGAATACGTCATAGGACTGGTGGAGATTCCCGGAACGAAATAATGGCTTCTCGTCCTGTCGACAGCCTGGAGACAACCAATTTCGATGGCCTCGGCGTGCTGGCTTGTGTCGAAGCCGTCATGCACTTGAGCATGGCGGGATAGGAAATGGACGATTATCACAAGGAGACATTCCCCGGTAATGCTGCGCGGAGGGCCTGCTACACCGCAACAACTTTGATACAGTGGCTAACCTGTTTTCCACGTGATCCGGTACGCCATGACCCCTGAAGACCTCGCATTCGACCAGCGCCATCTCTGGCATCCCTATACATCGACTTTAAGACCCCTGCCTTGCGCGCCGGTCGTGGCCGCTGAAGGCTGCGAACTTCAGCTGGCCGACGGCACGCGGCTGCTCGACGGTATGTCCTCTTGGTGGAGCGCGATCCACGGCTATAACGTACCCGAGCTGAACGCTGCCATCAGCGGACAGATGGCAAAGATGAGTCATGTCATGTTTGGCGGCATTACCCATCCTTCTGCCGTGGCGCTGGGCCGGCGCCTGGTCGACATCACAGCGCCTGAGCTGGAAGCTGTGTTTCTTGCAGACTCTGGCTCGGTGTCGGTGGAGGTAGCGCTGAAGATGGCGCTGCAGTACTGGCAGGGGCGTGGGGTAGAGGGACGAAGCCGCTTTGCAGCGTTTAGCTTTGGCTACCATGGTGACACCTTTGGCGCGATGTCCGTGACTGATCCGGACAATGGCATGCATAGTCTGTTCAAAGGCTTTCTGGCGCAGAACATTTTTCTGGAAGCGCCGCCGATCGACCCGGCCTGCATGCCGCCGGTTGTTCCTGCGGCGGCAGATGCCGCTGGGCCAACATCCGGCGAGCAGCTCTCAGCCGCCAAGAATGCATGCTGTTGCAATGGAGGTGCTGGCAGCTGTCCGGTGGCTGATCCAGAGATCATTACACGCTGGCGCCAGACCCTGACACAGCACGTCGACGAACTGGCAGCGGTGATCATCGAGCCTGTTGTACAGGGCGCTGGCGGCATGCGGATCTACCATCCCTGCTATCTGCGTCAGCTCAGAATACTCTGCGACGAACTCGACCTGCTGCTCATCTTTGACGAAATTGCTGTTGGGTTCGGCCGGACTGGAAAAATGTTTGGCTATGAGCACGCCGGTATCATTCCTGACATCATGACCGTCGGTAAGGCGCTCACCGGCGGTTACATGACGCTAGCTGCCACGCTGGCAACTGCTGATGTGGCAGCTACCGTCTGCCGCAGCAAAGCTGGCGTTTTCATGCATGGCCCGACGTTCATGGCCAATCCGCTGGCATGCAGCGTTGCTGAAGCAGCGATAGCATTGCTGATCGATTCGCCATGGCAACAGCGCCTGCAGGCTATCGAGTCACACTTGAGAAGCGCGCTGTGGCCGCTGGCCGAGCTGCCATCAGTGGCTGCCGTCCGTGTACTGGGTGGGATTGGCGTGGTCGAGATGACAGAGAGCATCGATGTTGCCGAGGCGCAGGCGCTGCTGACAAGTCATGGCGTATGGCTCAGGCCTTTCGGCAAGTTGCTTTACACGATGCCGCCCTACACTATTTCAGCCGGGCAGCTTGAACAACTGACATCCGCAATGAAGTCCTTCTGTGAGTCGAAAGTCTGATTGCGTCTGGCCTTCAGTCACGGACAACACAGCATTCACGCCACGGAAACGTCATCCCCATGGACGGGGGGGGTTAAAGAGAGAAGAAATTGGGGTCAGATAAACATACATCCTGAATAGAAATATTCAGCTCATACCCGTTCTTGCATCCATCGTGGGGTAATCCAAAGCAACCTTTGATACCTTGCTCCCAGCACCAGTGACCCTGATACTCAGTCTTTACTCTTTATTTGAAAGACAGAGTTGGCTAGGCGTTGTTTACTGCAGGCAAAAGGGTCCCTTTGATGATGCGATTCGCGCCTTGAAAAATTCCCCGACCTTACCTTCGCTGACGCATGGCCCTGTTCTGGGCCATATCATCAGGTTATCCATCCCGGCATCAATGGGGATGGTGTTCAACACCTTATACAACCTCACCGATATCTGGTTTGCGGGTTACCTGGGTGATGACGCTTTGGCCGGTTTGTCGATCGCGGGTAGTGTTTTTTTCCTGTTGCTGTCCATTGGTCTGGGTATTCAGACGGGTGCCTCTGCCATGATTGCGCCGGACATCGGACGCGGTGCCACAGGTGAGGGTGGCCGTGAGATCAAAGGTTGGGTCGATAACGTCTGCGGTATAGCGATTGGCTTCAGTGTTATCACCTTTGTGCTTGGGGCGTTGGCCGCGCGACCTCTGGTGGTGTTGTTGGGCGCTGAGCCGATTATCGAGCCGTTGGCCATGGAGTACCTGTGGGTCACCTTGGCGGGTTCGGTCGGCTTTACCCTGTCTTTTGCTGCCGCAGGGGCCTTGATGGCCCTGGGCGATACCAAGTCGAACCGCAATGCACTCGCCATCGGTTTTTTTGCCAACTTTGTTTTAAACCCCCTGTTTATGTTCGGGCTGGGCTTGGGTGTGACGGGCATAGCCTTGGCCACGGTGACGATTAAACTGGCAACGGCCTTTTACCTGTTACATGTCCTTGCCAAGCGGCTTGATATTCGTATCAGACCGGCGTTGGACTGGCCGCGCTGGCAGGCGTTGCTAAAGCAAGTGCTGCCAGCCAGCTTCAACATGTTGACCATCGTGCTGGGTGGTTTCATTACCGTGGCGCTGATTGGGCAGTTTGGCAGCGATCATGTGGCGGGTTATACCGTGGGCTTGCGACTTGAACAGCTGCTGCTGTTGCCTGCACTGGGTTTGAACAGCGCGGTCATGGCGGTTGCCGGGCAGAATATGGGGGCAGGGCAGGTTTCACGTGTGGCAGAGACCTACCGGAAAAGTCTGTTGATCGGGCTGGCTATGGCGTTGGTATCCGTCCCGATCATGGTCTTTTTATCGCCCCTGATGGTGGGCTTTTTTACCGATGCGCAAGCGATAAAAAACACCGGCATCACCTATCTCAGAATCGATGCGTTGGCCTTTTATGGGTATGTGGTGCTATTTCAAAGCGTCGCGGTGCTGCAGGCCATGCGCAAGCCCCTGTTCCCGATGTACCTGGGTATTGCGCGGCAGCTTGTGGTACCTGCCACAATCAACTATGTGCTTATCGTGCAGTGGGGCTACCCCATGGTGTCCCTGTTCTACACCATCGTCGGGGTGGTGATGGTTAGCGCGGTGATAGCGCATCTGTATACCCGGCGGGAAATCAGCCGGCTCGCTCAAACGGTTGTCCGCGATTGAGCGGCAATCTTGGTTTGATCATCATGATCATGTCATCTGAATAAAGGATACTGAGATGGTGTTTCCCGCTTGATCTCGGCACGGAGCAACGCATGACACGATTCGGATCGACCCTGGCCATGCTCTTGGCAACCGCCTGTGCACTGCCGGTGTATGCCAGCGATCGCCCGGATCAGGCTGGCGTTGACGACCACACGCAGCATCAGCCTGCCGTGCAGCTTGGCCCGCGCCCCGCCTGGCTGGTGGACGATATGGATGAAGGCCCGCTCAAAGACAGCCTCAAGCGTTGCGAGGGTCAGCCTTTGAGGCGTACTGATTTTTCCATCGGGCACCGGGGTGCGCCGCTGCAGTTTCCGGAGCATACCCTGGAATCCTACCGGGCAGCCGCGCGCATGGGTGCCGGTATTCTGGAGTGTGACGTGGCCTTTACCGCCGACCGTGAGCTGGTGTGCCGCCATGCCCAGGATGACCTGCATACCACCACCAATATTGTCACCATCCCGGCCTTGAACGCCAAGTGTACCCAGCCTTTTGTCCCTGCGGACCCGGCGACGGGCAGGGCGGCCCATGCAGAATGCCGCACCAGTGACATTACGCTGCAGGAGTTCAAGTCACTGCAGGGCAAGATGGACGGTTTCAATCCGGTGGCGACCACGCCCCAGGACTATGTGGCCGGAACCCCCAGCTGGCGCACGGACCTGTATACCAGCCGCGGCACCCTGTTGAGCCACCGGGAAAGCATTGCCTTATTCCAGGCCCTGGGCGTGAAGATGACACCCGAGTTAAAGACGCCGGTTGTCGATATGCCTTACCAGGGCGATTACACGCAGCAGGATGTTGCCCGTCAGATGATCCAGGACTATATCGATGCCGGTGTCAGTCCGGAGGACGTCTGGCCCCAGTCTTTTCTGCTGGATGACGTGCTGTTCTGGGTGAACCAGATGCCTGACTTTGGCCGCCAGGCGGTTTTTCTGGATCAGCGTGATATGACGCCGGAGACGTCTTCGCTGGCCTACATGCAAGGCCTTAAAGCGCAGGGGGTGGCTATTCTTGCCCCGGCCCTGTGGAAGATGCTCAGCCTCGATGAACAACAGCATATAGTGCCCTCAACCTATGCCGAGAACGCCCGTGCTGCCGGATTGGATTTGATTGCCTGGACAGTAGAACGAAGCGGGCCGTTGGCCGAGGGCGGCGGTTGGTACTACCAGAGCGTGACCGATGCGATCAACAACGACGGCGATGTCATGACCGTGATTGATGTGCTGGCCCGGGACGTGGGGGTGATCGGCATTTTCTCCGACTGGCCCGCCACGACGACCTATTACGCCAACTGTATGGGTATGCGTTAAAGCCTGCTGCGGGAAAAGCTGCTCAATAAGGCGGCGTTGGCGTTACTGTGCCGGGACCCAGCCGTCCTGGGATTTGGCCATCAACACTTCCGAGCGTTGCATGGAGCGACCGGCAATCGGGGTGGTCGCATCCACGTCAATATCACAGAGGTAGACGTTGGTGCGTTGTTCTTCGCAGCTATGGATGGTAACGCCGTGGATCTCGACTTTCAGCATGCTGGACATGCTCTCGCCACCGATCTCACCCAGCATCGCTGACATCTGGTTCATCTGGGCTTCCAGCAGGGTCTTGACGTCGTCTTCCGACGGACCGCTTGAGCAGGCGCTGAGCAGGAGGCTTGAGCCCAGCAGGAGTGCTGCGGAAATGGTTTTGTTCATTCTGATCCCCGGTGGTGTTTTCATGTACGGGAGGGTATGTCAGATAGCAGGGCGGGGCAATACAAGGCCTGCCGCGGATGGCTAAGCTTTGTCCAAAAGGCTGGCGGTATGTTTTATGTCTGTAAATAAACCAGTCCTGTGCAACGTTCCTACTGCATGTCGCGGGTGCGGATCAGACTGTGTCTTAAGGAGCGTCTGCATCGGCACAGCATGATTCTTGACCGGGTCTCAGTACTATAACGCTTTGATGATATAGCCCTATTTTGCTTATGGATTGATGTCAATCACCCAGAAGGGCTGTTTGGCTTGCGCGCCAGGATTCATAGGGGTTCGCGCTGCCATGTCGGGTATTGATGGCTATGACCGGCCAGTCAGATTATGGGATTCTGTTCAGCACAGGCGTTGCCAGATCGCTATACTCGGGCCTCTGCTGGCGAGTAGTATCAGCGTGCTATTCCGGCCTGCATCCTCTTACAACAATATATGCACACGGGGTTTATTTATGAGTAGCACCACTGCCAGCGGCGGCCACCTGGTTGGCTTCGGCTCCAAGGCGTACCGCAACTATGTGCTGTTCGCGCTGACACTCATCTACATTCTGAATTTTGTCGACCGTGCACTGCTGGCTGTCGTGGGGCCCGATCTGGTGCCGGATCTCGGGATTACCGACACGCAGTTTGGACTGCTCACCGGCTTTGGCTTCGCTCTGCTCTATACCGCGGTGGGCATTCCGTTGGCGCGCTTTGCCGATGTCGCCAATCGCGTTTGGATCATGACTGTCTGTGTGGCCCTGTGGTCGCTGATGACGGCGCTCTGCGGCCTGGCAACGGAAGTCACCATTGGCTCAGTCACCATCGGCGCGTTCTGGATTCTGCTGATGTGCCGCGTCGGTGTGGGCATTGGTGAGGCGGGCTGTACGCCGCCGGCCAACTCGCTGATCGCGGACTACTTTATTCCACGTGAACGCTCCCAGGCGCTGGGCTTCTACGCCATGGGTGTCACACTTGGCACCATGTTTGCCAACCTGATAGGCGGCTGGGTTACCGACATGTTCGACTGGCGCACCGCCTTTTTCGTTGTCGGTTTGCCGGGTTTGCTGGTCGCCCTGGTGTTCAAGTTGACAGTCAAGGAGCCGCCGCGCGGCTTCACCGATCCGCAGCAGGCGGAGAAAAAAGAGCGAGCCAAACTGAGCGAGGCTATTCACGAGTTGATGGGCAAGCCGGCTTTCTGGCTGATGACCGCCGGCGCCACCATCGCTGCGTTTTGCGGTTACGGTATCTCCTCGTTCCAGTCGCTGTTTCTGGTCCGCACCTACGAAATCACCGCTGGTCAGGCGGCAATCTGGATCAACACACCGGTAGCCCTGTCTTCTGCCATTGGCACCTTTGCTACCGGCTGGCTGGCGACCCGGATTTACAAGAAGCACCCGGGCGCCATCGCCTGGGTACCGGCGGTGGGTCTGGCACTGTCGGTTCCTTTTTATATTTTCGCCTTCACGACCAACAATCTGCTCTACGCTGCAATCGGCCTGATCATCGGCGGCTTTGTAAAGTACGGCTACCTGGCCGCGCAGTACACCATCGGTCAGGGTGTGGTCAGCATGCGCGTGCGGGCCATGGCCACGGCAGTGATGCTGCTTCTCGTCAACCTGATTGGCTACGGCTTCGGTCCGCTGTTCATTGGCGCAGTCTCCGACATCTTCTTCAAGTCCGGCATCGCCGAGCTCGGCGTCGCTGCGGGCGAACTGGCACGTAATCAGTGTCACCCCACGGTGATCGGTCAACTGGATCAGAGCCTGCAGGATGTCTGTGGCCAGGTTTACTCACAAAGCCTGCAAACCTCCATGGTGATAATGGCCTGCCTTTACGTTGCCAGTGCCCTGTTCTTCCTCGTGACCTGGACCCGACTGGGCAAGGATATGGTCGACAGAGAGGTTATAAAGCCGGTCACGCCATAAGTACCTACTCAGAGGGCGCATGGCGCCCTCTTTTATGTGCATATGAAAACTGAGCGGGGCGGCCAGTCGCTACAGGCAGTATCCCGGAACCGCCTGAGCCCTGAGAAATACCCGCAAGAGATATAGATTCTCTCTGAGGTAAACCATGTCTGAAGCAAGAGTTGCCATTATTGGTGGCGGTTTGGCGGGGCTCTATGCGGCCTACCGATTGCACTGGCAGGGTATCGGCTTTGACCTGTTTGAGGCGCGCGATCGTCTTGGCGGTCGTATCCTTTCTAGCGGACTGGCTGGCTTTGATCTCGGGCCATCCTGGTTCTGGCCGGATTTCCAGCCGCGCATGCAGACCCTGGTAACCGAGCTGGGTTTGCCGGTGTTTGAGCAATACAGCACCGGGGCTATGCTGCTGGAAGATCGGGCGGTTGGTGTGGTGCGCCGTGCAGGCTATGTGCAGGGCAATACATCAATGCGTATCGAGGGTGGCACCGCGCAACTGGTGTCGGCACTCAGCGCCTTGTTACCACCAGAGCAGCTGCATCTGAACGCCGCCTTGAAGACTGTGAAGGGTGACGGGTTGGTAATAGAACCGGTGTTTGCCAATCCTCCCAACCGATTACAGACCTATACGCATCTGTGGCTTGCGCTGCCCCCTCGGTTAATCGCCGGTATCCAGTTCACCCCCGCGCTGCCCGAGCAGGATGTGCAGACGTTGATGGCGGTACCCACCTGGATGGCCGCTCACGCAAAGTATGTTGCCCACTACGCCAGACCCTTCTGGCGCGAGGCGGGGCTATCCGGTGATGCCTTCAGCCGTATAGGGCCTTTGACTGAGGTTCACGACGCCAGCAACAACCAGGGTGCGGCCTTGTTTGGCTTCTTCGGCATTAATGCCGAGCAGCGGGCAGGCCTGACGTCGGCCGAGATCAAAATCGCTTGTCGTGCCCAACTGGTGCGCTTGTTTGGTGAGCAGGCGGCAGCGCCTATTGAGGATGCCTTTTATGATTGGGCAGCTGACCCCTGTACCGCGATAGAACAGGACCGGGTGTCATCGGGCGAGCACGGTGCACTGGATGCGCAGATCACGCTCGCCGCGCCATGGACAGAGAGGGTGCGTTTGATCGGCAGCGAGGCAGCGCTTGAACAGGGCGGTTATATGGAGGGCGCCCTGGCGGCCGTGGACAGGGTATTGGCTGAGCTGGATATGATCGCAAGCTAAGACTGTCTGAGCAGCCCGAAAAGCTTAGAGGGTCAGAGTCTGCTTTTAAGCTCACCTGACCCCGATTGCACGGCTTTGTTGCCCGCTTACCCTTGTTCAGCTACTTCAGGATGCAGCCGTTTGAGCGCATCAACACTGTTGCGATAGCGCGTAAACGCCGGCTCCAGTTGGCGATAATACAGCTGTATGGCGTCGTCAAAGCGGTCGTTTTCAGCTGCCACAAATACAGCATTCAGGCCTTTCTCGATGAAGGCCTGAAGGTCGGTGCTGACAGTCGTGATCAACAAGCGTTCCTGGTCTGTCGCGGCGGTGGCGGAATAGGCTTTGGTAATCTGATCCAGCTCTTCCAGGTGGCGCTGGAGCTGTGGGCGAAGGGATGAAAAGGGTTCAGTTATAAAGACGGCTTCTGAATTGCTTGGATTGTACTGCACCGCCGCTCGGGCAAGTTCCTTACTCTGGTTGGCCAGCTCAAGCATCTTGTCGATTTGCACGCGGGGGTCCTGGCGCTCCTGGGTCATAGCCTCTGGCGCCGAGCTTAAACTGCCTGGACGCTTGGCGCTGAGCCAGATCAGACTGATGCTTATTATGCAGAGAGCTAAAATCAGCAAAGTGAATAGCAGGCGCTTGTTGCTGGAGGGGATATCTGTCTGGCTCATGGTAAATGCTCTTAATAAAGGGGTTGATTGCGCCTGGCCGTTCGGTGGCTGCCAGTGATGGCGGCAGTCTATAAGCGTGGTCTTTGAAAAACCAACACCCAAAAGGGTGGCTGATTAGGAGGCAAAGGTCGCATACAAAGTGACAGATCTATTTATCTGCGCAAGCAAGCCAAACGCTGGGCTAAAGGTAAAGCAGGTATAGGTGGTCAAGCAGCTGGATACGGATTACCTGAGAGAGGCGTAAGGACTGTTTTGATACGACGATAAACCCGGGCGAGGCGACCGGGCAGGGCAAGCCTTGATTTCAAACCGGGGTCAGATCAACGCCCAGCAACTCTGTAGTCTGCTGGGCTCACACACCCTGATCGCCGAACGTCAGCCGGCCTGTCTAATTTTGCAAAGCCATCACCGCAGCGCGACCTTGCTCTACCGGGACGGGCTCGATGGTCAAGTGTGAGCGTGCGCTGAGGGAGTAGTTCAGACGCATGAACAAATAGGCTTCGGAATCCTCTGATACGACCAGCTGCTCCTGAAACTCTGGTGCACCTGGTCTGTAGCTGATGTTCAACACCTGCGGCCCGGCGGGTAAACGCACTCTCAAAGCGCCCCCATTTCTTACTACCCCTTGTGGTTTGCCTTGCCAGTGCACGATGTAGTCAACGTCGGAATTCAGAGCCCTTTTATCGCGATAGAGAATCACCTCGCCCGTGGGTAAGTTGAGGGGAGTTGGAATGGCCTGAGGTTGTTCGACAACGGGGGTTGTCTGAGCGCCAGATTGGCCTGCCACATAGCTAATGACCATGCCCACGCCTATTGCGTGCTGTGGACCCTCGTTATAGTTCAACATGATCACGGCATCAGCTTCACTGCCGTATTCGGAGACTGCTTGGCTGGCGAGTCTGTAGTCGACAATACTGCGCCACGTGGCACTGCCCACTCTCATGTCGATATAGGTCTGCGTCGTGCCAAGAGATCGATAGTCTGTTGATGGGGGCTGATCCAGTACCGGAATCGGAGATGATTCAAAATAGCTCCCAGTCATGCAGCCGGTAAGCGTCAAGGCTGGGAGACAGAGCGAAAGCGCTAGAGCAAATCTGTGCAGTAGTGTCTTTTTGGTCAGCATCTTGACCCCTCATGAACAGTGGAAAGCCTATTTTTAGTTTTCTGGTGCTTTTGAAGCCTGTTTGAATAGTCTCAGACTAGATGGGATAGGACAATTTTTATGATGCTTGAATTACAGAGTCGAAAAGGCGGCAGCTTTAAAAGCTGCCAGATCTTTTTCCATGTTGATTTTTTACTGAAATATCGACACGACACGCTGTCATGTCGATTCCATCGACACCAAGCCCGCTAAAGTTTGTTACCCTTTGCCCACATTTCCCGCCACAAAACCGGAGCGGCTTGCTCCAGGGCGGGGCTGTAAACACCAGTTGTATTGTCTTTTGGTATGACTCAGTGCACGGATGCGTGCTCATAACGAACAGATAATTGATATTTTCATGCTCAAAAAAATAGTACGCATAACCGCCAAGACGGTGCTGTTTGTGGCGTTGTTGAGTCTTGTGCCGGTCTTGATCTTTCGCTGGGTGCCGGCGCCGGGCTCGATGCTGATGCTCGAGCGCTGGTATGTGGCCAGGCAAAACCAGCAGGAGCTGCACATTGAGTATCAATGGCGGCCCTATGAACGGATTCCGGACAATCTAAAGCTGGCGGTTATTGCCTCTGAAGATCAGCGTTTTGCCACGCATTTCGGTTTTGACTATGCCCAGATACGTGCGGCCTATGAGCACAACAAGCTCGGCGGCACATTGCGCGGTGGCAGTAGTATCAGCCAGCAGGTGGCCAAGAACTTGTTCCTTTGGCCTGATCGCACCTATTTCCGCAAGACGATCGAGGCCTGGTTTACCCTGGGTATTGAATTGCTCTGGCCCAAGCAGCGCATTCTGGAAATGTATCTCAACATCGTCGAGTGGGATCACGGCGTGTTTGGTATCGATGCGGCCACCCGTCATCACTTCAATATCGATGCCTGTGAACTGTCTGAGCGCCAGTCCAGTCAATTAGTGGCTGTGCTCCCCAGCCCGTTGCGATGGGATCCGGTGCAACCGCCACTCTACGCGCAGGAGCGCGCGCTCTGGATACAAGATCAAATGCGCCGGCTTGAGCGCCGGGAGTATCTGGACAAGTTTGAGGTTGAGCTGGTTGAAGTGCCCCACGTCAATATGGCGTGTCGGCGTTGTTGAAACCCTGCGAGGAGCGTTGCCTGTGCAATCCGAGAGTGAGCTCGATCGCCTGTCCCGTCTGACCGCAATGGCCCGGCAGACCCTTGAACATTACCAGCAGAACGCCGAGGGCTTTCGTGAGGGCACACGGGATCACGATGTGAGCCAGAATATCGATGCCTTGCTGCGCCACATTCAAGCGCCTGCGCCGTTGCAGATTCTGGATATGGGCTGTGGGCCGGGGCGGGATTTGCGCACCTTTACCGCGTTGGAGCATGTGGCGGTGGGGCTGGATGGCTGCCAGCGTTTTGTCGAGATGGCGCGGCAGGACAGCGGCTGTGAAGTATGGCTGCAGGATTTTCTGGCACTGGATCTTCCGGCTGAGCGCTTTGACGGGATTTTTGCCAACGCCACGCTGTTTCATATTCCCAGCAGGATTCTGCCTGCGGCGCTGCGGCAAATGCATCAGAGCCTGAAGCCGGGCGGGGTGCTGTTCAGCTCGAACCCGCGTGGCGATGATCAGGAAGGCTGGACCGGTGACCGCTACGCGGCCTATTACCGTCTGGAGACCTGGCAGGCATTCATGCGCGCGGCGGGGTTTGTCGAGATCGAGCATTACTATCGGCCAGCCGGGTTGCCGTGCGCGCAGCAGCCGTGGTTGGCGAGTGTGTGGCGACGACCTGAGTCAGGATGCTGATGGCGGGCTTCATCTTTGTATTTGTAAATACAGTATTACAGGTCTAGTATCTGTAAATACATGTATTGCCGGGATTGAACCATGCTTAGCACTGTTGCTGTTGCCTCAGAAAAGTCCACCGCTGCCACCGGTCTGCGCGCGGCTGTTGCCATCCTCGATAAATGGGGGGCGACGGGGGAGCAGGGGGAGGCGATCCTGCGCGTATCGCACAGCACCTATGCCCGGGCCAAGCGCAAGGACGGCCTGGCGGCGATCAGTCTGGACCGTGATCAGCTCTCGCGGGTGAGCTTTGTGTTGAACATGCACGCGGCCTTGCGCATGGTGTTTGATAATCCGGAGAACCTTTACGGTTTTATGCGGATGCCGAACAACAATGCCTTTTTCTTTGGTCGCTCGCCGTTGGAAGTGATGAGCGGTGGCGATATTGTCGCGGTCTATGAAACCTTCCGGCGCATTGATGCGTTGCGGGGTAGTCAGTGGTAGAGATCAGCAAGCTACAGGTGCTGCCAGACAGTACAGTGCGTGCCTACCGGCTGGTGCATTCGAAGTTTCCGCCCATTGCCATCTTTGATGATGTGGCTACTGCGCAAGAGTTTGAGCAGTTGTATGCGCTGCAGGCGCTGACCAATCCCCGCATGCAGAGTCAGGCCGGAACCCTGGCTCTGCTGCCGCGTGAGGACATCCCCTTTGGCATTCAGGGCTGCTCCTATGCGGCGGCGCCTTTTACCCACGTCAATCCGGAAGGCTCACGCTTCAGCGATGGCAGTTATGGTGTGTTGTATCTGGCTGACTCTATGGAAACGGCGATTGCCGAGGTGCGCTATCACCAGCAACGTTACTGGTCGCAGGTGCCGGACCTGCGTTACGAGCGTTTTGTCTTTCGCGGGCTGACCGCGCGCTTCAATGAGGCGGGTGCGCTGGATGCGTTGACAGTGCCGCGCCATGATCCCATCTATGCGCCTGATGATTACAGTACCTCGCGCGTGTTGGGGAAAAGCGCACGGGACAGCCAGGCCACGGCCCTGCGTTACCACTCTGTACGTCAGTCGCAGGGTGTGTGCTGGGGCCTGTTTACTCCACGGCAGGTCAGGTCGATGGTGCAGACCGCGCACTACGAGATGATCTGGAGTGGTGAGATTGCGGCGGTGCACAAGCTGTCTACGCAGATTGGCTGACAGCCTGTGAGTGTCTATTAGAGACCGGGTGGAATAATCAGGCCTTTGCGCCGATAGGCCTCGATGTCTATGCCAAAGGCACCGCTGCTGTGCACTTCGTGGATGCGGCAGGACTTGCCCTGGGCGTCGGTGGTGGTGGTTGCCAGGTCGATAACCCGCTCCCTGCAAGGTTGTTTTTTGCTGTCCAGTACACAGAGGATTTTCGGTTTGAGTTTGTTGCCCGGCGGGCAACCAATGATGATGCCGACTTCACCGTTGGCCAGTTCAACGATTTCGCCGGGCGGGTAGATGCCGATCATACGGATAAAGTTACCGACAATCTCTTCATCGAAATGGCTATTGGCGGAATCGAACAGAATGCGCAGTGACTCCAGACTCGACCGACCCTTGCTGTAAATTCTGTCGCTGTTGATGGCGTCATAGGCATCCAC
Organism: Halopseudomonas sp. 4NH20-0008; assembly: GCF_057548395.1. NCBI lineage: Bacteria > Pseudomonadati > Pseudomonadota > Gammaproteobacteria > Pseudomonadales > Pseudomonadaceae > Halopseudomonas > Halopseudomonas sp. 4NH20-0008. Next base: position 1,343 of record NZ_BAAJMD010000004.1, on the reverse strand, counting down.
TACGGCGATGATTTTTGCAAAGTAGGGGATCTTGCTGGCAACAAGGCCACGCGGATAGCCTTTGCCATCCAGACGTTCATGGTGGGAGTAGGCAACATCGACGGTGGCCGGGGTGACCTGCTGATTGCTCATCAGCAAACGGCGCCCTTCAATGGCGTGGCTTTGCATGATGCGTAACTCTTCAGCAGTCAAAGCGCCTGGTTTGTTCAGAATCGCATTGGGCACTTTAATCTTGCCCACATCGTGCAGCATGCCGCAGACGCCAATCTGCTCCAGCTGATAATCGGCTAAACCCAGCTCTCTACCCAGTGCAATGGCGAGAATGGAGACCCGCAACGAGTGTTCGGCGGTGTAATCGTCGCTGTTTTTGATGCGCGCCAACCAGAGCATGGCGGCGGGGTTACGCAGGATGCTCTCGACACAGTCCTTGATCACTGCCTTGACCGCCTGGACGTCCAGCTCCTGCCCCATCTTTACCGCATCGAGGATGCGCAATGATTCTTCGCGGGCTGAATGCCAGACCGGGGAGGCATGATCAACTTCATGGGAAAAATCGACCTTGCCAATAATCGGCTGCGCCGCAGCGGCCTGAGCGTGGTTCTCGATTAATTGGTCTTTTACGCCAACGGTCTGTTTGGCGTCTACCCAGACATGTTTGCAGACGTTTTGCAGCAAGCGGATTTCTTCTTGCTGGCGTATGCGAAAGCCTTGAAACAAAAAGCTGGTTTCTGTCCAGGGACGATCAAGCTCTATGACATACATGCCAATGGTCAGTTGGCTGACGTCGATTTTCATGCGGTCCGTTATGTTGTTGTCGGACATGGCGATTCTCGATATGGGCGGTATAGACTGGTTTATGTAGTAGAAAAACCATCAAGCTAACAGTAAAGTCATTACCAGTTGTGCTTGTTACAAACAGAGGGCCTGCACTAAATTAGTGCAGGCCAATGCATCCAAATAATATACAAAACATAATTTTCTGATAGAAAAATTGTCTTATACATTTTTTCTAAGATGTCGATAAATATAGTAGTCAAATCCATTCTGAGGCTTAACATGTTTTTCAGAAAACCGACCAAAAGCGGGTATGCGGACCTTTTACTTGAGAACGAGTCTCGTCTTCAGTCACTTCAATCAGTGATTGACGCGATCAAGTCCTCAGTCGCTTACATAATTTTTACACCGGATGGCCTTATTGAATCGGCCAACAATATCTTTTTGGATTTATTTGGCTACAGAGAAGATCAGATTATAGGTAGCCATCACCGTAAGCTGTGCAATCCAGAATACGCTGCAAGTAATCTATATGCGCAGTTTTGGCGCGACCTGGCGGGAGGTGCACT